>NZ_JBITIL010000001.1:760065-778833 GCF_044458905.1 Nocardia sp. NPDC050408
CGCAGTGCCGGGCCGAACTCCGCAGTGCCGGGCCGAACTCGTCAGTGCTGGGCCGAACTCGTCAGTGCTGGGCCGAACTCGTCAGTGCTGGGCGGAACTCCGCAGTGCTGGGCGGAACTCGTCAGTGCTGGGCCGAACTCCGCAGTGCTGGGCGGAACTCGTCAGTGCTGGGCGGAACTCGTCAGTGCCGGGCCGAACTCCGCAGTGCCGGGCCGAACTCGTCAGTGCTGGGCCGAACTCCGCAGTGCTGGGTGCTCTCGATCATGTGTTGCTCCGGAACGGTATCGGCGCAACCCTTTTGGGGCCTTGTCGTACTGGATTCCGTGATCTGAGCGGCGTTGGATCGAGTTCGGCGGTGTTGGATCGAGTTTGGATGTCACCCGGTCGTGCTACCCCTTCTGCTGACTCTTCGAGCGAAGGATGCCCATGGACAATGTGATCGGACAGATCGACCGCGCACTGGATATGACGGGTGCGATCGTGATCGCCGCTGTCGATGGCGACCGGCTCGCGGCGCCGACGCCGTGTCAGGATTGGGATGTGTATGCGGTGCTCAATCATGCCGTGGGCAATATGCACCGGTTCGCGGCCGAGGTCAGCGGGACCGATGCGGGCGCCGGACTCGAGGACGACTGGCTCGGCATCGATCCGCAGGGTGCCTTCGCCGCGGCCGCCGAGGTGGACCGCGCCGCCTGGCATCGTCCCGACGCCCTGACCGGCACCGTGCACCTGGCTCTCGGCGAGCTACCCGGCCCGGCGGCCGCCATGGTCCATCTCACCGAAGTTGTCGCGCACGGGGTCGATATCGCCGTGGCCATCGACCGTCCCGACCTCGCTGATGACGAATTGTGCGCCGAAGTGCTGACCACCATGCACGCCATGGGCGGGCTCGACGGGTTCCGCAAACCGGGGATGTTCGACGAGGAGGTCACGGTGCCCGCGGACGCACCCGCGCACCGTCGACTGCTCGGCTATCTCGGGCGGGCCTGGTAACCGTTTGTCGCGCGGTCGATCTCAGGCGCGACGTACGGGATGCCGCAGGATCGTGCGGGTATGCGCGTCCGGTGACCTGCGCGGATCCGAGAGGTAGATCTCGTGATGGCGGCCGTTCATGACCAACCCCTCGGCGGCCATGAATGCTTCCATCTTGGCCAGCGTCTCCGGTTCGGTGGCATACGGTCCGATGTGCATGACGTGGATCGCGGTACCCTCGGTCAGCCGCTCGAATCTCGCGCCTGACACCATCTCGTCGGGCACCATCTCGGCGGTGACCACCTCCGGCATGCGGATCATCAGCTTCCATTGCCACTGTTCGCGTGGTACCGACAGCGGCGGCTCATCTGAGTTCACCCACCACTGGCCCTCCAGCTTCGGCACCACGAAATCCTGGCCGTCCGCCTGGGCGATCTTCTTGGCGCCGTAGGCGGTTCGATACAGCCTCTGCACTGCCTCGGTGTAATTCGCGCCGCCGGGTGCGCCGGAGCCGGTGACCGTCAGGTAGCCGTAGGTGTCGAAGGTGCGCAGTTCGGGTTCGGGGGCGGCGTCGTAGTAGTGCCGGTCGCTCTTGGCCAGATCGAGTTTCATTGTGAGCCCTTCGGTATCGAAATCTCGGACGGTGACGAGCGTGAACCCTCCATCGGCGGGAGAGTCAAGCTGACTCGGAGCGATCCGTGTGGAAGTTTGGCTGTCGTGGAGGAGATCTTCGGGAAGGCCGGTGTGCGCGGTTGGTTGCACGCCCGATGTTTCGACTGCGCCGGTGAGGTCGGGCTCGGTGCCGATGAACCGGTGGTGTTGGCGTCGGTGGTGAAGGTGCCCTTGGTGCTGGAGTTCGCCCGTCAGGTGGTCGCGGGCCAGCTCGATCCGACCGATCGGGTGCGGGCCACCGCGGCGGATCGGCTCGGTGGCGTCGGCACCGCGGGATGTCTGGACGATGTCGAATTCAGCCTGCGCGATGCGGCATTCTTCGCACTGACCGTGAGCGACAACACCGCCGCCGACCTGCTCTTCGACCGCGTCGGCCTGGACAATGTGCGCTCACTGACACGCGAATTGGGGCTCACCGAGACCCGGATCGTCGGCTCGCCCAGATTCGTCGTCCAGACCATGGCAGAGGATATCGGCGCATCCGATACCGCCGAATTCGCGCAACGCTTCCCGACCCTGAGTGTGTCGGAAGTGCTCGGCACCCGTGCCATGGATCCGCTGCGCACTACCGCGAGCACGCCGCGCGAGATGACCCGCTTGCTCACCCTGCTCGGCCAGGATCGCGCGGGCGATCCTGCCGCCTGCCGGTGGGTGCGCGAACTCATGGGCGAGCAGCTCAACTGGTACCGGCTCGCCGCGGCCTTTCCGTCGGAGGTGTCGGTGTGGGGCAAGACCGGATCACTGCCCGCTATTCGCAATGAGATCGGGGTGGTGGCATATCCCGGTGGAAGTCGTTATGCCGTAGCGGTTTTCACCAGGGCCGATACCCTCGCCCAGCGGTTGCCCGAGGTGGATCATGCGATCGGCGCCGCCGCCCGGTCGGCGATTCAGCGTATCCGTCACGAACGGCCGAATACGACATTCCACGGCCGCTGCGCCACCTCCTGAGCGGGCGCGGGTCGTGATGCGCCGTCACCCTGGATGACCGTCACGATCAGCTCGGCCAGTTCGCGCATCAGCGGATGGGGTGCCGCTGCGGGCCAGGCCAGCGAGAGTCGCCAGCTCAGTGCGTCGGTCAGCGGTCGCCAAACGACGCGCGGTTCCTTTTGCGCGACCATGCCCTGGTCGAAGGCGACGCCGCGGCCGGAAAGCACCATGCCCAGCACGAATTCGGGATTGCGGGCGTGCTGGACGCGGGTGGGTCGGAAGCCGTGCTCCCAGCAGGTGCGCATGGTCGCGTCGTAGAGGCCGGGCGCGGCGGCCCGCGGAAAGATCACCAGACCGAGTCCGGCCAGGTCGGCGAGGGTGAGCGCGGAGCGTGTGGCCAGCGGCGAATCGCGTGGCAGCACCACGCCGAGCGGTGTTTCGATCTCGGGGCCGAGTTCGAGTCCGACCACGTCGACCGGATGTTGCAGCAGTCCGGCGTCGAGTTGGCGGTCGGCGAGCAGTCGGATCTGCTCGGCGGTGGTCAGTTCCTGTAGGTCGACTCGGACGTCACGGCTTTCGAATGCTGTAAGCATCGCGGCGAGCACCCGTCCGGCCAGTTCGGGTGGGACACCGACCCGCAGCGCATCGATCTCACCCCGATGCGCCTTGCCCACCAGCCGTCGCGCCCGATCCCAGCGGGCGAGCAGATCGCGGGCTTCCACGAGCAGGATCTGGCCCGCCTCGGTGAGTTCGACGCGTCGGCTGTCCCGGTCGAAGAGTCGCGCGCCGAGATCCTGCTCGAGTTTGCGGATGCGCTGGCTCAGCGGGGGCTGCGCGATGCCGAGGCGTTCGGCGGCGCGTCCGAAGTGCAGTTCTTCGGCGACGGCGACGAAGTACCGCAGCTGGCGCAGGGAGTCCACGCTGTGACGATATCTGCCGCTGGCCCGCAATGGAGCCAATATTTGCTTAGCGTAAGCAACTAATATATAGTTGCATACCGCAAACAACTAATCTCGTGCTGGGAGTCGGCATGGCAGTCTCACCCGATACCGCGCAGAGCCTGATCAAGGAGCTGTATCTGATCGGCCGCGCGATCCGCCTCGCCCTCATCCATCCGGAGGAGGGCGACATGCTCCCCGGCGGGGTCGCGGTGCTGGGCACCCTCGAGGCCAAAGGACCGTGCCGACAGGTCGACCTGGCCGTCGACCTGTGCCTCAGCGCATCGGTATTGAGCAGACACGTCGCGGAATTGGTCGCCGCCGGATACATCAGCAGGCAGGCCGACCCCACCGACGGCCGTGCCTCCCGCATTCGGATCACCGACGCGGGAAGCGAACTGCTGCAACGAGTTCGGGCGTCGAGGGCGGCGGGGTTGCAGACCGCCCTCGCGGACTGGGACGAACACGAGGCGGAACAGGCGTGTGCGGCAGTGCACAAGCTCAGGAACTCACTCGTCGCCCATATCCACCGCACCGATGACCACCAGCCGGTTTCGTAAGAGAGTCAGGTAGTAGATGTCCACACCAGTACAGGCGCCGCGGCGGGAGATGACTCACCGCGAAATCCTCGAAGCGATGACCGGATTACTGGCCGCGCTGTTCACGGCGCTGCTCAGCACCACGATCGTCTCGACCGCGCTGCCGACGATCATCGGTGATCTGCAGGGGTCGCAGACCGCATACGCCTGGGTCATCACCACGGCGCTGCTGGCCAATGCCGCATCCACCCCGATCTGGGGCAAGTTCGCCGACCTGTTCAATAAGAAGCTGCTGGTCCAATCGGCCATCGTCATCTTCGTCGCCGGCTCGATCATCGCCGGAGTCGCGCACAACGTGCCGGTGCTGTTGGTCGCTCGCGTCGTCCAAGGTATCGGCATGGGCGGTTTGACCGCCCTGGTCGTGGCGATCATCGGTTCGATCGTCGCGCCTCGCGAACGCGGTCGGTACTCGGGCTATATGGGCGCGGTAATGGCGGTATCGATGTCGGGCGGCCCCATCCTCGGCGGCGTCATCGTCGACAGCCCGCTCGGCTGGCGCTGGTGCTTCTTCGTGTGCGTGCCCATCGCGGTGATCGCGCTGGTGCTGCTGCAGCGGACGCTGCGGCTGCCCACCGAGCGCAAGGCGGGCGTGTCGATCGACTGGCTAGGTGCGGCGCTGCTGACCGCCGGTGTTTCGGTGCTGCTGATCTGGGTGTCGTTCGCCGGAAAGGCGAACTACTACGCCTGGATCTCCACGGAGTCGGCGCTCTACGTCGGTGCCGGTGTACTGCTGCTGATCGCGACCGTGTGGGTCGAGTCCCGCGCCAAGTCGCCGATCATCCCGTTGTCCATCGTCACCGAACGCACCACGGGTCTGGCGATCATCGCCTCGATCGCCGTCGGTGTCGGCATGTTCGGTGCGACCACCTTCCTCGGACAGTACTTCCAGACCGCGCGCGGCTACTCGCCGACCGTGGCGGGCGTCCTGACCATCCCGCTGGTGGCGGGCATGCTGACCGCATCGGTCGGCTCCGGCCAGCTGATCACCCGGTTCGGCAAGTGGAAGAGCTTCGTCGTCAGCGGCGGCGCGCTGCTGGTGGTCGGGTTCGGGCTGCTGTCCACGATCGACCACGCGACCAACCTGTGGCTGGTCGGCATCTACATCGCCGTCGTCGGGCTCGGCGTCGGCATGATGATGCAGAACCTGGTGCTGGCCGTGCAGAACACCGTGAGCGTGCACAATATCGGCGCGGCATCCAGCAGCGTCGCCTTCTTCCGCACGTTCGGCGGCGCGATCGGGGTATCGGTGCTGGGGTCGGTGCTGGCAACCCAGGTCAGCGATCTGTCCAAGGCAGGGTTTGCCAAACTTGGCATTCAGACGACCTCCTCCGGCGGCGGCAACCTCGATCTCGACGCCCTCCCCGGACCCATCGCCACCATCGTGCGCGCCTCCTACGGCGACGCGACCGGCCGGATCTTCCTGATCGCCGCGGCCGCAACGGTCGTCGCCCTCATCGCGACCGCCTTCCTGCCGAACCGCCCGCTGCGCCGCACGGTCGACATCGAGCCTGCCCTCGATCCGATGCATTCGGATGCGGACTCCACGCACACCGATGACGTGGGCTCCGCGCATAAGGTCGCGGAACCGGCGCTGCGCTAGCGAATCCAGCAATTGATGAAGGCCCCGGAGCGGATCGCACTCCTCAGCTGGCTGCTTCGGCGAGCGCCCCGCGGGCGCGGCCCGTCAGTCCCTCGCGGAGCTCGCCGGGAGTGGTGTCGAAGCGTCGACGGAAGGCCTTGCTGAAGCTGCTGGTCGAACCGAAGCCCAGGTCCGTTGCGATATCGGTGATACTTCGGTGCCGGTAGGCAGGGCTGCGCAGACGGTCGCGCGCCAGTTGCAGGCGTTCTTCCCGGATGACTTCGCTTGGCGTAGTGCCGACATTGCTGAACGCCAGTTGAATTTGACGCAGTGACCAGCCGAGCTCACCGGCGATGCGTGTGCCGGTTAGCTCGGGATCTCCGGCGTGGTCGTGGATATACCGGCGCGCGACCGCTTCGACATGGGCGAGCTGGGAGGCTGAACTCGCCGGTTCGCCGAGGATCTGCATGCAGAGCAGATCCACCAGCCGTTCGGAGACGCTGTCGAATTGGAGGTCGGTGAGTGCGGTGCATTCGGCGTACAGGCCGCCGAGGATTCCGTCGGTCACCCGTCCGAGCCCGGTCGTGAGATCCAGCGGGTGGTCGGGTGGAACGACGCGGTTGAGGCGATGCCGTATCTCCTTGCGCGGAATGGTGATGATCACCCCCTGCGTGCCGTCGGACATCGACATGGCGTAGGGCCGGTCGACGGCCACCAGACACATTGTTCCCGGGTCGAGAGTCCCGTACCCGTCGTTCGTGCGGAAGGACAGTCGCCCGACGAAAGGGACGATCAACCGGTAGTCGTCATCGGGGTCGGCACGGATGTGGCTCGGGTTGCGAAGGTAGGTGATGGCCTCCGATTTCCACCCGACCAGCTGGTAGGCGTCGGTGCGCCGGAGTCGAGTGTGCCCCTGGAAGGTGTTGGGGCTGGGAAATCTGTAGCCCAGCCGGCAGTGGTATGTGCTGATCAGATCGGCCCAGTAGTCGGCTCGCTCATGTGGATCCACCGCACTTGTCGAGGTGGAGCCGGCAATAGCCGCTTGATTCATGAATATCGCCTCCGACTCGGCGCTCATCGGGAGCCCGGGGCAGACCCCGATTTCGAGAAGAGTTTAGAGCAGACCCGCGCGGATCACCGCCGGAGCAAGCATTGCCGGTTTTCGAGTTCTGCGCGTTCGGACCATTCTCGTGCGCTTCAGGACAAGCGGCCATGCTCGGGCGGCGGCTACGGTCCGAATAGCTGATGTCCGGATCGGCCGCCGCGGCTACCGGTGCCGGCCCGATTCAGCTGGTTGCGGACGAGCGTCAGGAGTTCATATGCGCAGAATCGTGGTCGGTGACGACGGAACCGGACAGGGACGGGTCCTGGCCGACGACAGCACTGATCCGCTGACATTGGCGCTGCTGCCCGGTGCCGAGATCTATCGGATGTGGGAACTCGACGAGCTACCCGATCTGCCGGTCGACCGGATGCCTCCGCAGACCGATACGCGCTACTTCCCCGGTCCGGGTGGACTGCGTTTCGGATTCATCTCCGTACCGCCGGGGCTGACCTATGAGCGCGACGTCGATCTGTCCGAGGAGGAGATGGCGGCCGTTGCCGCGGAAGCGGAGACGAAACTGCCGGGAATGATGGCGGCCTTCGATCCCGCCGCGCCCGGCATGCACAGCACCGCGAGCATCGATTTCATCGTCGTGCTCAGCGGGCAAGGCCGCATGCGCCTCGGCGACGATGTCGATGTATCGCTGCGATCGGGCGATTGCTTGATCCAGCACGGCACACCACACGCATGGTTCAACGACGGTGCGGTGCCGTTCGTCTTCTGTTACACCCTCTGCGGTGTCGTCGACCGGAATGTGCCGATGAAGCCATGACCGATCTCCAGCATCCACGGGGGAGGTCTCTTGCATGAAGGGCGTCGGAAGTCGTTGGCACAGCTTCGAATACACCCCCGTGGCCCCCGGTCCGTGCGCCGTAGCCGTCGAGCCCGCGACGGTCGGGGTGACGCAGGTGTTCGTCGATTGCCTGGTAGTGCGAGTCGTCGTCGAACCGGGCGATTGTCCCTTGACCGCCGAGGCCGTTCGCGCGATCCGGTACCTGTGCCTCGTCAGCGAGGCGGCCTATATCGTCATCGCCGGAACTCCGCACTACGCGACCCCTGGTAGCCGAGTCACGCCGTCCGCCGATCCACCGGATGTCCTCGTCCACTTCGCCGACACACTCGATGTGCTGTCGGATCTCGCCGAACGACTGGGGGAGTACGGGGAACGGGTCCACCTGATGCCGTTCGGATGGAAGCTCACCTGCCGCGCCGAAAAATCGGCACGTCAATGGGATTTGCCATCCATCGCTGTATCCCCCTCCGGGTATGTCGATGTGGTGGCGGATCCAGTCGGAATCGATCATCGGGCGCGAGAATGTGCGGTTCGTTGACGACGAGGCCCTCCGAGGAGTCCTGCACGACAGTGGTGATCGGTCGCGATGCCGAGATCGAGAGGCTGGCGGCGGTCGCGTCGCGGACCGCCGCGGGACACGGCGCCGTGGTGCTGGTGCAGGGCGAACCAGGTGTCGGCAAGACGTCGCTGTTGGACGCGGTCAGGGTGCGGTGTGTGGCGATGGGCCTGCACATTCGACTCGGAGCGGCCAGGGAACAGCAGCAGACCGTGCCGTTCGCCGCGCTGCTCTCCTGGCTCGATGTCGACCACGACACCGACACGCCGGCGGCAGATCCGATCCTCGATCACATCGAGGCCTGGTGCGCTACCGGCCCGCTCGCGCTGATCATGGACGACGTCCACTGGGCCGACAGGTCGAGTGTGTCGGTATTGCAGCGGCTGTGCGCCCGCATCCGTGATCTGCCGCTACTGCTACTGCTCGGGGCCCGTCCACAGCCTCAGGACTCGGCGTTTGCCGCGCTGTCAGCCGAACTCGTCGCACGCCGCGCCACGCTGATCCGGCTCGGTGGGCTCGCCGACGCGGCGGCCGCGAAACTGGTGTCGCAGATCGTCTGCGCCGCCCCCGGCCCGCGGTTGCTGCGGGAGGTGGCGGGGGCGAGTGGAAATCCGCGCTATATCACCGAGTTGGTGGTCGCCTTGCTGCGCGAGCAGGCGATCACAACGGTCGCCGACACCGCAGAGATCACCGAGGCGGTCGCTGGTCAGCGCCCGTCCACGACACTCGCGCAGGCGATTTCGCGGCGGCTGGACTTTCTACCGCGCCGGACATGGAATGTGCTGGCGGCTGCCGCCGCGCTCGGCCCGGTCGTGGACGTCCCGGAATTGGCGTCGGTGCTGAACCGTCCCCTCCTGGATGTGTGGGGCGTCGTCAGTGATGCGATGGTGACCGGACTGCTCGAACTCGTCGACTCCGAAGTGATTTTCCGGCACGAATTGGTCCGCCGAGTGGTGTCCGATCAGCTGCCCGCCACGGTGCGCGGCCGTCTGCTGCGCCGGACGGGAGAGGTCCTGCAGGCCAGCAACGCACCGATCGAGCGGATCGCACATTATCTGGCGGTCGCCGACTATGAACTGGACCATGCGAGCATCGACTGGCTGGTTGCTGTGGCGGACGAGCTGGCCTTTCGAGCACCCGAGCTGGCGGTGCGGCTGTTGCGGCGCGCGACCACGGCCGCAGAGGCCGATAATCCACAGCTGATCCGCTTATATATCGGGGCGCTGCTGCGCAGCGGCCGATCTGCCGAGGCGGAGGCCGAGGTGCGCGGTGCGCTGTCGACACGGCCGGAGTTTCGCGACGATATCGAAATGCGCTGGCTGCTCGCCCAAGCCTGCCAAGCCCGGGGCAGAATGGCCGATGCCGTCGAGGTTGTCGAAACAGCGCTGCGCACAATGGATCTCGAGGTCGAGGCGGCGGGCCGCTTCCAAGGCATGTACGCGGTGCACAGCTTGTTCCTCGAACGGTTCGATGTGGCCGAGTGGGCCGGCCGAAAGGCGATCTCGCTGGGGAAATCCAGTGCGGATCCTCGCAGCATGGGGTACGGCCTCACCGCCGTGGGTGCCCTCCGCTACACCCGCGGAGATCTCGCTGAGGCGCTGGAGCTGAGCACGCGGATACCGATCGTCTCGACCGACGGCAGCGGCCCGGACCAGTTCGATCCCTATGCACTGCGAGCACACTGTCTGATCGAGCTCGATCGCCTGACGGATGCCGAAGATGTGCTGGAACAGGCGATAGCGCACAACCGCCGCAGCCATGGCGTGTACCTGTCCTCGAATCTGGTCGCCAAGGCACGGCTCTACCTGCTGGACGGTCGCTGGGATGACGCGGTAGCCGAATGCAGCGTGAGCACGGGGGCGCCGGACGTGCTCGGATACTCGACGGTCGCGCGTGCCATGGCGGCGCTCATCGGTATTCACCGCGGCACGTTCCTGCCGGACGTGGACAGCATTCCCATACCGGACGACCTCGCGGGCAGCACCGGCTACGCGCACTTGCACCTGTGGGCCCAAGCATTGGCACATGAGGCGCACGGCCATCCGGACCTGGCCTTGAAGCTGCTCGTCGACGCCCATCAGCGACTGGCCGACGGTTTGGCCGCGGCGACGCTTTACTACATCTTTCCGGATATCGCCCGACTGGCCGCGGACCTCGGCGACAGGGATGCGGCGCTGTCAGTGGCGGCCGGCGCCAACGAACTCGCGGCGCGACAGCCGACCGCCTCCAGGAGTGGCACAGCGCTGCTGTGTCGAGGTCTGGTCGAGCGCGATTCCGATAGCCTGCTGGCGGCCGCCCAGGCCTTCCGGAGGTCCGGACGGCCGTTCTACGAAGCGCAAGCACACGAGAACGCCGCCGTGCTACTCGCCGCGCAGGGACGCGATCTGGACGCCCGTCGCTCGCTGGACTCCGCGATAGGGATCTATAGCCGACTCGGCGCATCGTGGGATACCGCCCGTACCGACGCGCGCCTGCGACGGTACGGGCTTCGGCGAGGTGTGCGAGGTCGGCGCAACCGCCCCAAATCCGGCTGGGCGGCGCTGACCGATACCGAGCGCAAGGTCGCCGCGCTGGTCGCCGAAGGCTGCTCCAATTCCGGCATCGCGGCGCAAATGTTCTTGTCGCGTCGCACGGTTCAGTCCCACGTATCCAAGATCCTCGGCAAACTCGAGCTGCGATCACGGCGCGAGATCCCAGCGAGCGTGCCGCATACCTGACGTGGACGGCGGTCCGTGAGAAGCTGACAGGGTGAACCGGCTCCGGAACGCAACTTCTCCGTACCTTCGCCAGCATTCGGACAATCCGGTGCACTGGCAGGAATGGGATGCCCAGGCGCTGGCCGAGGCCCGAGGGCGGGATGTGCCGATCCTGCTCTCGATCGGCTACGCGAGTTGTCACTGGTGTCATGTGATGGCGCACGAATCGTTCGAGGATGCGCGGACGGCGGCGCAGATGAACGACAACTTCGTGTGCATCAAGGTGGATCGCGAGGAGCGGCCGGATCTGGACGCGGTCTATATGAATGCCACGGTGGCGATGACCGGTCAGGGCGGCTGGCCGATGACGTGCTTCCTCACGCCGGACGGTGAGCCGTTCTACTGCGGCACCTACTACCCGAAGGTGCCGCGCGGCGGGATGCCGTCGTTTACGCAGTTGCTGACGGCCGTTACCGATACCTGGAATACCCGGCGCGATGAGGTGGATACGGCCTCCGCGCAAGTGGCCGAAGCGCTGCGTGCGCAGGCCGCCGGACTGCCCGAGGCCGACGTGACGATTTCGGTCGAACTGCTCGATCATGCGGTCGCGGCGGTGCTGCGCGATGAAGATCCCAAGCACGGCGGATTCGGTGGTGCGCCGAAGTTTCCGCCATCGGCTTTGTTGGAGGGGCTGCTGCGCAGTTGGGAGCGCACCGGCGACGCCGCGACTTTCGACGTGGTGAATCGGACGGCTGAAGCAATGGCGCGCGGCGGTATCTACGACCAGTTGCGCGGCGGATTCGCCCGTTACTCCGTCGACGCCGCTTGGGTAGTGCCGCATTTCGAGAAGATGCTCTATGACAATGCGCAACTGCTGCGCGCCTACGCGCATCTCGCTCGCCGAAACCGTGAGCGAGAGTCTTTGGTGCACAGGGTTACTCGCGAGACAGTGGAGTTCATTCTCGATGACCTCGGCACCGACCACGGCGGGTTCGCGTCCGCGCTGGATGCCGACACCCACTTGGAGCCGGGCGGACCGGGGGTCGAAGGCGCGACATATGTTTGGACACCCGCCGAGCTGATCGGTGCACTCGGACCTATCGAAGGTACTTGGGCTGCGGAGGTTTTCGGGGTAACCACCGCCGGTAACTTCGAACAGGGCACCTCGGTACTCACCCGATATGTCGATCCGGATGCACTGTCCGACGACGGGACCAGGGCGGCCGCCCGCGAACGCTTCGAACGTGCCCGCGCCGCACTGCGCGAGGCCCGTGCTCGACGCCCACAGCCGGACCGCGACGACAAGGTGGTGACCGCCTGGAACGGAATGGCGATTACCGCGCTAGCCGAAGCAGGTTCCGCACTGCGGCAAGATGATTGGGTGGAAGCCGCCGCCCGCTGCGCCCGCTTTCTGCTGGCCGAGCATGTGGTCGACGGCCGGGTGCGCCGCGCCTCGCTCGGCGGGGTGGTCGGCACGTCTCCAGGCGTTTTGGAGGACTACGCCTGGCTGGTCACCGGCCTGCTCGCCTTACACCAGGCCACCGGCGAACTCGACTGGCTCGAACACGCACAACGCCTGCTGGACAAGGCAATCCAACACTTCGCCGACGCCGCCGCACCCGGCAGTTGGTTCGATACCGCCGACGACGCCGAAACCCTGGTCGCCCGTCCCCGCGATCCCATCGACGGTGCAACACCCGCAGGCGCATCCGCTCTGGCCGAAGCCCTCCTCACAGCCGCCGCCACCAGTGCTCCCGAACCCGCCCTCCGCTACCGCGAACTGGCAGACCGAACCCTGCAACGCGGTGCCGTAGTCCTCGCCCGCGCCGCACGCTCGGCAGGCCAATGGCTGACCGTAGCCGAAGCCGCCCTCCGTGGACCCCTCCAAGTGGCCATCGCCCTACCCGACACCTCGACCGCGGCAACGGAATTGATCGCCACTGCCCGCACCGAAGCCCCCGGTGGCACCGTCATCATCGCCGCCCCCGCCAACTCGGTCCCCCTCCTAGCCGACCGCTCCCCAGTCAACGGCACACCCTCTGCCTACGTCTGCCGCGGCTCCGTCTGCGACCTCCCGGTAACGACCACGCCCGATCTACGCGCCTCCCTGAACCGGCCCTAGCCGCGAGGCGGCCGCTCCCGATTCGGTTGTCGCTGTTCGTACTTCGGCGATCGCACTGATGGCGGCCGCATCAGTATCGGGTTCCGCCCCATTGGAAGTCGGGGCGTCCTCCACATCGGTCCAGCAGGCAGTCGGTTCGGGCATTCCGCGCAGCAGAATGTTCTCGTAGAGAACCCATTTGGCGCGCTCGTGCTCGGCCGCCGCATCGATGACCGCGCTGCTCACCAGGATTCGGCGCGGCACCTCCTTCGCCTCGGTGGTCAGCCGGGCCGCTTCATTGACCGCATCGCCGATCACCGTGTACTCCAACCGCGTATCGGAGCCGATATCACCCGCGAACACTCGTCCACGTGCGACGCCGATGCCGATATCGAGTTCGCCGGTGGCCGTGACCTCGTCGCGAATGCGCCGCGCGGCTCGCAGCGCGGGTGTCGCATTGTCCCGCAATGCGATCGGCGCACCGAAGATGCACAGCGCCGCATCGCCCTCGAACTTGTTGACCAGCCCGTTGTTCTCCTCGGTCGCCGCAACCACGATCGCGAGCAGTCGATTGAGCTTGGCCACGAAATCATGCGGCGTCAGACCGCTGGACAGCTCGACGGATCCGGTGACATCGACGAACAGCGCCGACACCTCGCGCACATCGCCGGTCAGATCGACCCCGCCCGCCAACGCCCGCTCGGCGACCTCCGCGCCGACGTGCCGGCCGAATACATCCCGCATCCGCTCGCGTTCACGCAGATTGACGGCGAGTTCATTGACCGAATTCTCCAGCCGCCCGATCTCGCTGGTGCTGCCGACGGGAACCCGAACATCGAACTCGCCCTTGGTGATCCGATCGAGCGCTCGGCGCAGCGTGCGCATCGGCGTCGCGACCGAACGGGCCAGGATCGCGGTCGCAAGCGCGCCGGATCCGATGCCGACAATGGAGAGGTAGATGGCGGCGCGGACGCGGTCCGGTGCGCCGGAGGCCGGATCGGCGAGCACCGTGATCAGCATGAGCAGCGGCATCGCACCTGCCACCGCCCAGGTCATCACGACTCGCATCAGCACCGAGGAACTCCAGTGCGCGGTGGGGCCGAGCACCCCCGACACCACCGGAATGGTCGGGCGGATCAGCCGGTCGACGATCAGGAAGGTGAATCCGGCCGATTGCAGCGCGCCCATGGTGAACAGCGCCGTGGTCACCGCCGCACTGTTGTGCGCGGATAGATGCGAGAGCATCGAGGCCGCCACGATCACGCCGGGCAGCCATATCGCCAGCGCTCGGGCGGTGATCGCGATCGGTAGGCGCAGCAGTCGTCGCGACTCGTCGACGGTCGGCTTGCGCCCGTCATCGAGCCACCCGAAATACACGGTCCGATCGCGCACGGCGAGCCCGACCCCGGCCAGGAAACCCATTACCGGATAGATCGACGCCAGCCCGATGATTCGCCGCCAGTCATCCCCGATCCGCCCGAAAAATCCACTGAGCCACAGCTCGGTCACGATCACCGCGAGGCCACCGAGATTCGCGGCGATCACCACCGCAGCCAACCCCCACCGAGCCTTCAGGGCCCAAACAACCAGCTTGGTGATCACGATGCCCTGACATCCGGAGCGGAACCAGCCTGCGCTGGTGCGTGCGGGCGCACCGAAACCCCGACGCGCACGGGCGCCCCCGATCCGGGCAGCCACCAGTTCCAGGTTCCGAACAGCTTCATCAGCGCGGGCACCAAGACCAACCGCACGAACGCCGCATCGATCGCTACGGCCACCGCAAGCGCCAACCCGACCTGCTTCAGCTCCAGCACGCTCGCGGTCAGGAAGCTGCCGAAGATCACCACCATGATCGCCGCCGCCGCGCTGATCGGGCGGGCTGTGTGTTGGAGCCCGGCCGCCACGGCGTATTCGTTATCGGCCGCGGTGCGCGCGGAGTTCTCCCAGAATTCCTTGATCCGGCGGATCAAGAACACCTCGTAGTCCATCGACAGGCCGAACAGGATCGCGAAGACCATGGTCGGCAGGAATACCTGGATGAACCCGGTGCTGTGGAATCCGAGCAGCGACTCGCCGACGCCCCACTGGAACACCGCCACGGTAATGCCCAGCGCCGCGCCGGTGGCCAGCAGATTCATAACTATTGCCTTGATCGGAAGCGCGATGCTGCGGAAGGCAGCAATGAGGAACACGAACGAGCAGCATAGAACCAGCGCGACCACCAGTGGCAGTTTCCCCGTGATCTCGTCGGACATATCCGCGAACTCCGCCGTCGCACCGCCGACCAGCACGTCGCCGGGCAGTGCGGTGGCCCGTTCGCGGATCTCCCGGACGAGTTGATCGGCCTCGGTGGAATCGAATGCGGTCTTGGCCACCACCATCGCGAAGACCCGTCCGTCCCGCTGGATCGGCAGCACCTGTTCGATGCGCTCATCCGAGCGGAGTGCGGTCAGGAAGTTCTGCACCTCGCCGGTCGCCGTGGCGGTCAGCGGCGTATCGCCGGAACCAGTCACCACGATCGTGATCGGCGCGAGCAGTCCGGGCGCGAAATTCTCCGAGGCGACCTTGCTTGCCTTGCCGGAGGCGGTATCGCCCATCGCCGCGGTGCCCATATCCATGCCGTAGCGAATTCCGGTCAGCGGCGCGGCCGCCACCAGCAACACCAGCGTGGCCGCGATACCGAAAACCACCGGCCGCGCCATCACGATCCGACTCCAGCGCGCCCAGCGCCCGCTCGCCGGATCGGCATCCGATCCGGGACGGGTCTCCAACGGCTGCCACCGCGCGGGCAGCGCACCGCGATTCACCCGCGGCCCGAGCATTGCCAGCACCGCGGGCAGCAGCGTGAGCGCCACCATCAGCGTGGCCACGACCGCGATCGCGACGCCGACCGCGATACCGCGGAACACCGGCGCACGCACCACAACCAGTGAGCACAGCGAGATCATCACAATGAAGCCCGAGGCGACGATCGTCTTACCTGCCGTGGCGATCGCGATCCCGCAGGCATGCGCCACACCGGCTGCGGAACTTGCGGAACTGCCGCCCGGCTTCGCGAGCTCTTCGCGGAACCGGCTGACCACGAACATCGCATAGTCCAGCCCGATGCCGGTGCCGATCATGGTCGCGACCGCGAGCAACAACGAACTGGTCGCCATCACATGCGACAGTAGAAACAGTCCGCCGAACGCGAGCAAGAGCCCGGTCAACGCCACCATGACCGGCACCAATGCCGCGACCACCGTGCCGAGCGCGAGGATGAGCAGTACGAATGCCACCGGCAGGCCCAGCGCCTCGGCCTGCCCGGAATCGGCCACCTCGATTTCCATCAGATCCCGCAGCACCGGTGAGAAGCCGGTGAGGCCGACGCTCACCCCGTCACCAGAGCACTGCCCCGCCCGTTCCTGCAGCTCACCGGCCAACTCAGCCCGCGCCGGAATCGAGCCGTCGATCCCGATGACCGCAAGCGCCGCATGTCTGCTCACCGAGATCTGCGACTTCTGATCCCCTTGGAACGGACCCACCGCGACCCGTACCCCGGGCACTCCACGCAAATCCGCGACTGCCCGCTCCACGATCGCCCGGTAGACCGGATCATCGACGGTGCGCTGCTCCGAATCGAAGACCAGCGCAAGCTGTTCGGCACCCAGATCGGGATAGTGCGCCGCGAGCAGTTCCGTGATCCGCGTCGATTCCGCCTTGTCGGCATGGAACTCCATGGCCTCCAGGCGGCCGTTGAGCTGCGGGTAGGCGACGGCGCACGCGGCGATCAAGATCAACCACACCACGCCGACGATCCGCCGATGCTGTGCCATCGCAACGCCCCAGCGGTAGCCGATCCCCCGCTCGCTCACGGCCTGCCTTCTGCCGGCATCGATCCTCTGCTGTGCCATCTCGCCCCGCCATCTTCCGGATCCGGATCCGTCCCCAACTCTATTGCCGCAAAGGGCAATTCGGCATGTCCACGATGTTCCGTCCGGGCACCCGGGTCAGAGCAGGGCACCCCTGTGTCGGGATGCCCAGACGTTCTCAGCGCAAGACGACCAACCAGATCGCGGCGTAGTGGCACAGCGCGGCGAGCACGGTCGCCGCGTGGAAGAACTCGTGGTGGCCGAACACCATGGGCCAAGGGTTCGGCCATTTGGTCGCGTAGAGGATCGCGCCACCGCTGTAGACCAGACCGCCGATGAGCAGCAGGATCAGCGGTGCGATCCCGATATTCGTATTGAGCTGTCCGGCCACCGGCACGATCGCCCAACCCAACAGCAGATACAGCGGCACCCCGACCCAGCGGGGAGCGGTCGGCCACAACAGTTTCAATGCCACCCCGGCCAGCGCGCCCAGCCACACCACGAGCAGCAGTATCTGTCCGGTCCGTCCGGGCAGGCCGAGTAATGCGAACGGTGTATAGCTGCCCGCGATGAACAGGAAGATCATCGAATGATCGGCGCGCTTCATCTGGATGCGTGCCTTTGTGGTCGCCCAGGTCACCCGGTGGTAGACGGCGCTGATACCGAACAACCCGCACACGGTCAGCCCATAGATGAGGGTGGACCAACCTGCCGTCGCTGAGACGGTTGCGGCCTTCAAGACCAATACGAGCACCGCGATTGCCGCGATGCCCACAGCCCAGGTGTGAATCCAGCCCCGCATCCGCGGCTTGAGCAGCGTTGACGAGTTCGGGATCGCCACCGGTGTCGTATCGGTCGCGCCAGCCGTTTCGGACACGAGTTACCTCCTAGTGATACCCGTCAGTAACTTACGGTACCGTAAGTTGTGGCCTCCCGTCACTGTACGCGGAAACCCGCGGCGTGAGCGACGGGCCCGGAGGCGGCAGCGGAGCGTAACCACGGAGGGCACCGTGAACGCCGCGATCGAACACAGTCGATGCCGGGATCACGCCGCTGAGGCGTAGGGTTGGTCGCCGTGGAGCTTCCGAGTCAGGTGCGTGGTTTGCCATACCGCATCTACGAGGCGCGGCTGTCCAAGCAGCTGGCCGGCAAACAACATCCTCGGCACGTCGCGGTGATGTGCGATGGTAATCGGCGCTGGGCCAGAGAAAACGGTTTCACCGATGTGAGCCACGGACATCGAGTCGGCGCGCTGAAAATCGCCGAACTTGTCGGCTGGTGTGCGGACGAGGGCATCGAGATGGTGACCGTGTATCTGCTGTCCACCGAGAATCTGCAGCGCGATCCCGACGAACTGGAGACCCTGTTCGAGGTGATCACCGATGTCGTCGAGGAGCTGTCGGCACCGGAACAGAACTGGAGCGTGCGCATCGTCGGCACGCTCGACGGCTTCCCGGAGCTGGTAGCCAAGCGGCTGCGCACCGCGGCAGAACGCACCAGCGGACGCGACGGTTTGCACGTGAACGTCGCAGTCGGCTACGGCGGTCGGCAGGAGATCGCGGATGCGGTCCGCAAGTTGGTGCGCCAGGAGATCGCGGCGGGGGAGATCGGTGAGGATCTGGTCCAGTCGATATCGGTGAACTCCATCGGCCAGCACCTCTACACCTCCGGTCAGCCCGATCCCGATCTGGTCATCCGAACCTCCGGTGAGCAGCGGCTTTCCGGGTTTCTGCTGTGGCAGAGCGCATACTCGGAAATATGGTTCACCGAGGCGTACTGGCCGGAATTCCGGCGGGTGGATTTCCTGCGCGCCTTACGCGACTACGCCGCTCGACATCGCCGGTTCGGTGTCTAATTTGCAGCGCCTGCGGCGCCGCGTGTTCGCGGCCCCCTGGTGTCTCGCGTCCGAGCCGTCGAGACTCGCGCCTGCGGGGGCGGGGGGTGGCAGGCGCGGGCGCGCGGCGGGGCGCGCCAACCAC
>NZ_JBITIL010000001.1:778843-912336 GCF_044458905.1 Nocardia sp. NPDC050408
GCGCCCCCTGGGGGCCGGGCGCCCGCGCGTTCGAGCCGCGCGCTGGCGCCGCTGGCGCTTCGACGGCTCGGACGCGAGACGGGCCGCGAACTCCTCGCTCGTAAGACTCGCTCCGTTGTGGTTGGGGATGGCGGGACGTTCGGCACCTGATACACGCGTCCCCGAAGGTCAAGTGCCCCGTCTGCGGGCGCATGCGCTACGACGGCTCGGACGCGAGACGGGCCGCGAACTCCTCGCTCGTAAGACTCGCTCCGTTGTGGTTGGGGATGGCAGGGGCGTTCGGTACCTCGTGCACGCGTCCCGGAAGGTCAAGTGTCGCGCCTGCGGGTGCGTGCGCTGCGACGGCTCGGACGCGAGACGGGCCGCGAACTCCTCGCTCGTAAGACTCGCTCCGTTGTGGTCGTGTCGGCGATGCGAGTTGGGGCCGAAAAGTGAACCTGCGGTGGGTGGATGGGGACATGTCCTATATCGGGTATGAGGAATTCGGTCGGCGCTTTCTGGAATACGCGGCCTCGGAGCAGCGCATCTCGGGTGCATTCGACCAGTTGACCGGTGCCGCCTTCGATTTCGGCCCGATCGGTGTCGGGCCGGCCAAGTTGGCGAAGGTCGCCGCGCAGGTGCAACTCGGGGAGCCGAAGCTGCAACGGTTCGTCGACGAGGTCATCGCCTTCGAACTGGTCATCCCGCTCGAGGTCGATCTGCTGCTCGATCTCGCCGTCGACCGGCATCGCTTCCACATCGACGGCAATATCCACCTGCACTTGACCGTGCGCACCGCCGAGCCGCTGCGCGTCATCATCGATATCGCCGAACCGCGTCCGAGCGATGTCCGCATCAATGTGGCCACCGCCACCAAACGCGGACAGCTGCTGCGCATCCTGGCCAGCGTCGATCACGAGATCCGGCGCTTCGTGGCGCGCTATCTCGCCACCGAAATCCGCAAACCGCATATCGCCGCGGTGCGCGATATCGATGTCGCCGCCCGGCTGGATGCGGCCTGGAAGCTGTGACCGTTTCGAGCTGACCGTTTCGAGCGACCTGCAAGCAGTCGCTACCGGCCTGCAAGCAGTCGCTACGGCTAAAGCTTGCGCAACCGCAGCCGGTTGATGCTGTGGTCGGCGTCCTTGCGCAGCACCAGCGTCGCGCGCGGACGGGTGGGCAGAATGTTGTCCACCAGATTGGGCCGGTTGGTGGAGTTCCAGATCTCCTTCGCGGCGGCCGTCGCCTGGTCGTCGGTGAAGCCCGCGTAATGGTGGAAATGCGCGTTCGGATCGGCGAAGGCTGTCTCGCGCAGTGTGAGAAACCGTTGCACGTACCAGTTCTCGATGTCCTCGATGCGCGCGTCGACGTAGATCGAGAAGTCGAACAGATCCGAGACCATCAACCGCGGACCGGTCTGCAGCACATTGAGACCCTCCACGATGAGAATGTCGGGTTGAGTCACGCAGTGGAACTTGCCCGGCACGATGTCATAGGAGATATGTGAATACATCGGCGCACATACTTCGGCCGCACCGGATTTCACCTCGGTGACGAAGCGTAGAAGTTTGCGGCGGTCATAACTTTCCGGAAAACCCTTGCGGTGCATGATGCCGCGCCGGGTCAGTTCCGCGGTGGGATATAGGAATCCGTCGGTTGTGACCAAATCCACACGCGGATGGTGATCCCACCGCGCGAGCAGGGCCTGTAGTACGCGAGCGGTGGTTGATTTTCCGACCGCGACACTGCCCGCGACACCGATCACGAATGGCACCTGCTGATCGGGATGGGTCTCCCCGAGAAAGGTGGCAGTCGCGGCGAACAGCCGCTGACGTGCGGCGACCTGCAGGTGGATGAGGCGAGCGAGCGGGAGGTAGACCTCGGCGACCTCTTCCAGATCGATCTGTTCGCCGAGGCCGCGAAGACCGATCAGTTCTTCCTCGGTGAGCACCAAGGGAGTCGATTTACGCAGGGTCCGCCACTGTTTTCGGTCGAATTCCACATAGGGACTCGGCTCGCTCATTCGTGCCACTTACCCGACACTCCGTTCAGACAAACACGCATACGTCGCGCGCCGACTGTATGAGATTCGGTCCAGCTCTCGCATAGCCGAATTCTGCTCTGCGTCAACATCGTGTGAAACGCGGGGTGCCGATACCGGTGGTATCCGGTCGATGACATGGCCCTCAGCGGCTAATGTCGGCGGTCATGGAAGCGCATCCCCTCGTGACCGAGTACCTGCGACTCGGCTTGGCATTCGACCGACTCGAGGAAGGTTTCGTCGACGCCTATACCGGTGATCCGGGGTTGCGTCGCGAGGTGGAGAACGCGCCCGCTCCCGAGCCGCGCGAGTTAGCGCGGCGGGCGGCGGCCTTGCGTGCGGAACTTCCCGCGGCCGGATTGCCGCGGCAGCGGACCGAATTCCTCGATGTGCACCTGCGCGCGTTGGAATGCTCCGGTCGCAAGTTCGCCGGGGACGATATCGGGTTCGTCGACGAGGTGCGCGCGTACTTCGATGTCGATATCGCACCCGGCGACGTCGAGGACTACCGCGACGCGCACCGCCAGATGGACGAGGTGCTGCCCGGTGACGGTCCGCTCGCCGAGCGGGTGACCGCATTCCGCAAGGCCGATGAGGTTCCGCCGGAGCGGTTGAGCGTGTGCGTCGAGGCGTTCTCGAGTGCATTGCGGGAACGGGTGCGCGAGCGTTATCCGCTGCCCGACCACGAGCACGTCACCTATGAGGTGGTGGGGGATAAGCCATGGTCCGGCTTCAATTACTACCTGGGGAACTACCACTCCCGGGTGGCGATCAATTCCGATCTCCAGCAACATATGGCGCATCTGCCCGGTCTCATCGCGCACGAGGCCTATCCGGGGCATCACACCGAGCATTGCCGCAAGGAGGCCGGTCTGGTCGCCAACGGCCAGGCCGAGCAGACGCTGTTCCTGGTGAATACCCCCCAGTGCCTGATGGCGGAGGGGCTGGCGGATCTGGCGCTGCGCTCGATCGTCGGACCTGGTTGGGGGAAGTGGGCGCAGGAAATCTACGCCGATCTGGGGTTGCGTTTCGAAGGTGAACGCGCCGAACAGCTTTCGAACGCCTCGGCGAAATTGCTCGGGGTCAGGCAGGACGCCGCACTGCTGCTGCACGACCGGCGCCGCGACGCCGACGAGGTCGCCGAATTCCTGCGGCGCTGGGGCCTGACCACACAGGAACGCGCCCGCCAATCGCTGCGTTTCCTGTCCTCGCCGCTCTGGCGCGCCTACATCAGCACCTACGTCGAGGGCTACCGCCTGCTCGGCAGCTGGCTGGACAGCGCCGTCGACGCCGATGACCGCGCCGACCGCTTCCGTCGCCTGCTCGACGAACCCCTCACCCCTGGCGCCCTTCGCGCCATGTGATTACTGGTGACTGCGCGGCCGCCTGGTCCGTGATCCATCCGGTGAGCGCGAGACACATCCTCAGGCGGCGGTGAAGGTGACGCGCACCGAGATGGGGTCGGATTCCAGTGCCTTGATCGTCCATGCCGTGGCCGATTCGGCGGCGTGGCTCTTGGCGAAGGTGCGGGCGCGGGCGGTCACATCGTCATCGGGGACGAAGGCCGCGGTCCCGGTGTACCAGCGCTTACCCTGGCGCAGCCGGACCTGCGGATTCGCGGCGATATTGCGGGCCCAGCCCGCGCGATGGCCGTGCTGGGAGATCAGCCATGCGCCCTCGTCATCGATGGAGACGGTGACCGGCACGCGGCGCGGCTGACCGGATTTGGCGCCGATGGTCTCCAGTTCGGCGAGCATCGTGGAGCGGATGCCGATCCGATCCAGCAGTCCGACAGCGGGATTGACGAGATAGTGCCCGATGAACCGTTCTCGACGGAACTTGCGCACGGCTGCTGCTGTGCTGCGTTCAGTCATAGCTGTGCTCCTTTCAGCGGAATATGACGCAGGTCGTGGTGCCGTGCGCGACCAACTTGCCCTGGTCGTCCACGACGCGACCCTCAGCGGTCGCGGTGGTGCGGCCGACGTGGATGGTGGTGCCGGTCGCGATCAGGGGACGGCCGTCGGTGGGTACCGCGCGGATGTAGTTGATCTTCAGTTCCAGCGTGGTGTAGCCGACGCCGGCATCGAGGGTGGTGTGCACCGCACAGCCCATCACCGAATCGAGCAGGGTGGCGCAGATGCCGCCGTGCGTGGTGCCGAGCGGGTTGGCGAAATCGGGCCGGGTCCGCAGCCCGAAGACCGCCTTGCCGAACTCGAGTTCCTGGACCTCCAGGCCGAGCAGGTCGCCGATGAACGGGGGCCGGGAGTCGGTCGTCATCGCGGTGCGCAGTAGTTCGAGTCCCGGCAGCTGCGACAGATCGGTCGGTGCGGTCATAACCGCACCTCGCTGGCGCTCGGCTCCGTCACGACCGCACAGGCGGCTGTGTTGATTCTTCGCTCGCTCATGAACCCCGTCCTTTCGATGAACCGATCGGTCCATATCTGTCATAATTGCAGCATGGACCGATCGGTTCACGCAAGCATGGGCAAGGAGGATGGCGATGACCTTGGGTCCGCGCGACCGGCTTATCGAGGGAGCCATCGAGCTGGTGCGCGAACAGGGCGTGCACGCTGCCGGGCTCGCCACTCTGCTCGAACGCAGCCGTGCCTCCCGCAACTCGCTCTACCAGCACTTTCCATCCGGTAAGAGCGAGCTGGTCGAGGTCGCGACCAGGACGGCGGGTGCGCGTCTCGCCGCGGTAACCGACAAGATCACCGGATCCGGAACCGCTGAGCAATGGATCGCCGCGCTCGTCGGCTGGTGGCGGCACACGCTCGAAAAGTCCGCGTTCACCACGGGCTGTCCGATCGTCGGCGCCGCACTCGCCGAAGCCGAACCGCGGGTGCAGGCCGCCGCGGGCACCGTTTTCTCCGACTGGACCGACCAACTCGCGAACGGCTTGCGCGACAAGGGTTTATCGGCCGAGCAGGCGCGGTCGCTGGCCGGATTCGTCATCAGTGCGCTGGAAGGGGCCATCATCCAATCGCGGGCGCTGAAATCCACCCGGCCGCTCGACGACGCGCAAGTGCACCTCACCGCCTTGTTGCGGTCCGCCGTACCCGGGGCTTGACGGGTCTCGGTCCCCGACCCACCGATAAGATGATTGGACCGCGACTGGCGCACTCGAGGTGGAAGCAACCACCGGGAAGCACCCTCGCCCCGCACCGCGCGCCTGGGTGCCGGGCTCATGGCCTCGGGGTGCGCACTCCGGGGCACCCGGACCACGGAGGTTGCGATGCATACCGAGACACAGAACCCCCTGATCGGCGCGGCGCGGACGGCCAATAGACTCGGCCAGGTGACGCAGACGACCGCCTCTGTCAATACCCAATCCCTCGGTGAGCTCGATCCCGAGCTCGCTGCCGCGATGGCAGGCGAACTCGCCCGCGAACGCGACACCCTCGAGATGATCGCCTCGGAGAACTTCGTGCCGCGCGCGGTGCTGCAGGCGCAGGGCAGCGTGCTCACCAATAAGTACGCCGAGGGCTACCCGGGCCGTCGCTACTACGGTGGCTGCGAGCACGTCGACGTCGTCGAGACCCTCGCCCGCGACCGCGCCAAGGAACTCTTCGGCGCCGAATTCGCCAATGTGCAGCCGCATTCCGGCGCACAGGCCAATGCGGCGGTGCTGATGGCACTGATGGAGCCGGGCGACCGGCTGCTCGGCCTGGACCTCGCGCACGGCGGTCACCTCACCCACGGCATGCGGCTGAACTTCTCCGGCAAGCTCTACGAGGTGCACTCCTACGGGGTCAGCAAGGAAGACCACCGCATCGATATGGAGGAGTTGCGCAAGACCGCGCTCAGCTCGCGCCCGAAGGTGATCGTCGCCGGCTGGTCGGCATACCCGCGGCATCAGGACTTCGCGGCGTTCCGGGAGATCGCCGATGAGGTCGGTGCGAAGCTGTGGGTCGATATGGCGCACTTCGCCGGTCTGGTCGCGGCCGGTCTGCATCCCTCGCCGGTGCCCTACGCCGATGTTGTGTCCTCCACCGTGCACAAGACCCTGGGCGGTCCGCGCTCCGGTCTGATCCTGGCCAAGCAGGAGTACGCCAAGAAGCTCAACAGCTCGGTGTTCCCTGGTCAGCAGGGTGGCCCGCTCATGCATGTGATCGCCGCCAAGGCCGTCGCGTTCAAGATCGCGGCGAGTGCCGAATTCAAGGAGCGCCAGGAGCGCACCCTGTCCGGCGCGAAGATTCTGGCCGAGCGGCTCGGCGGCGCGGATGTCAAGGACAAGGGCATCAGCGTCCTCACCGGCGGCACCGATGTGCACCTGGTGCTCGTCGACCTGCGCAACTCCGAGATCGACGGTCAGCAGGGTGAGGATCTGCTGCACGAAATCGGAATCACGGTGAACCGCAACGCCGTTCCGTTCGACCCGCGCCCGCCGATGGTCACCTCCGGTCTGCGCATCGGCACCGCCGCCCTGGCCACCCGCGGCTTCGGCGATGCCGAATTCACCGAGGTCGCCGACATCATCGCCACCGCACTGGCTGGGGGCTCCGATGTCGACACCTTGCGTGCCCGCGTTACCAAACTGGCCCGGGACCTGCCGCTCTACAACGGCCTCGAGGACTGGCACCTGCTCGGCTGAGCCTGTCTTATTCGCCTGGGAATCCGGCTGCGTATCAACGGTATTTGTTTGGGTGCGGGGGTTCCCAGGCGAATTCTTTCGGGGCACAACCGAAAGCGCTCCTCCTCGGCCGAACGCTATCCTGGTCCTGCTCCGCGGCGGACCCCTCGGGTGAGATCAGTCCGGCGTCACCCGCTTCGACGGCATCGGATGCGCGATGGTTCAGGAGGGGGTAGCGGATTGCCGGGTTCGAGGATGTGGACGGTGGTGTCCGGGGCCAGGCCTGCGGTTTGCTATGCGCGGCCGCTGCCCTCCGCGCACGTATCCGCACGTGCTGTCGCAGGCCGCTCTAGTCCGTGAGTCCGTGACTGTACGCGTTCGGCCCTGCCTCGGCCTGCGAGTACTACTGGTCGACGCGGGCCTTGGCTCGGACGATCGAGTCATCGAGGTAGCGGGTGATGTCGGTGCTGGTGGCGGGGCGGATCATGAGGGCGCGGTTGGCGGGGACTTCGCAGTAGCGGCCGGCATTGGTGTCGATCCAGCGGAGTTTTCCGGTGCGAAGGGGCTCGGCATTGCGGGGGCCGACCAGGACGGTGACGGTGCCGCTGGTCGCGCACGGTTGGCGCCAGAAGCGGCGGTAGCGGTCCTGGACGGCGCGGGAAGGTGAGTTGCCGAAGGGGTCGGGGCGGTCGTCGTTGAGATCGTCGAGGAGATAACTCTTTTCGGCTGCGGTGCCGGGTGGTGGGTCGGGGAGCAGGCGGATCAGTTCGGCGGCTAGTTGGTCGACGCGGACGCGCCGCAGCCGAACCTTGCCGCCATCCGGTGCGGGCGCCTGCTGTGCGATGACGCCCGGTCCGGTGCGGGTGGCGCAGCCGATGGCGCGCAGTTCGATCGCGCCGCGGGAGTTATCGACGCCGAACAGTTCGATACGCCACTCGGGTTTGGCGAGCACACCGATGGCGCGCTGCAGCGAAGCATTGTCGTCATGGGCCAGTTCCGCACGGAATTGGCGCTGGTAGGCACGATATTCGTGGAGTCCGGGAAAGCGGCTGGTGAAGCGAAACGGAAAGGGCATGCGATCCAGGCCGGTGCCGAACCAGGCCGCCGCGAATTGCTCGGCGGACAAGGTCCACTGCGTCATCATTGCGCTCCGAGTACGGGCGGCACGGTCTTCTCCACTTCGCCGATCAACTCCTCGCCGTGCTCCTCGGTGCGCAGGTACTTAGCCGACTTGTGTTCACCGTCCTCACCCCGTCCGGGCCGCGCGCCCGGCGGAAGCATCCCGGAGTATCCGGCGGTACCCGTCGCGCCCACCCGACTCGGCGTATTGGTGGTGGGCTGAGTCGCCGTCGCTCCCGGTGTAGTACCGGGCACCGACTTGCCAGGACTCGGAGTCTCGCCGGTGCCGGGTACACCACCGGGATTGGGTGCACTACCGGGACTAGGCGCACCACCGGGACTCGGGGAAGTACCCGTCGAGGTCGAGGTACCCGGTGTGATCCCAGCGGAGGTGACGGTGCTCGGTGAAATCTGTGTACCGGCCGCCGAGGGGATCGTCGAGGTCGGGGATGTATGCATAGCGGAGGCGGGCATTGTCGACGAGTCACCGTTCTGAGCTGACGAAATAGTTTGTGGGGCAGCAGCTTCAGCCTGACCCGGCCGCTCCGTCTTGCCTGTGTCTCCGCTCCCGTTCGGATCCCCGGCCTTACTGGTGTCCGCTGGCTTACCCGTGTTCCCGGCCCCGCTGGTCTCTTCCGCCTCGGCTGTATCCCCGGCCCCGCTGGTCCCGTCTGCCTTGCCGGTATTTTCGGCCCCGTTGGTGTCCTCCGCCTTGGCTGTATCTCCAGCGATCCCGTCTGCCTTGCCGGAATTCCCACCCTTGCCGGTGCCTTCCGCTGGGCTCGTATCCGCTGCCCACCCGGAATCCCCACCCGGCAAAGCCCCCAGCACCCCTGACACCCCAGAAATCGGATCAACCGGCGCCGGCAACGTAGGAAGCAACGGCGCCGTACATCCATAAGGCCGGATATAAAAGGTACTCATATCATCTCGAGCCTGCTCCTCCTGCGAATTCCGCAGCTCCGGCCCAGAGCTGTCCACCACCGACGGCACCGCCACCTTGAACCGCCCCGCCGCACTCGCCGCCGCCGACAGCGGCGTCGACTGCTGATCCAGCGACTCGCCCAGCTCACCGACCCGCGCGGCATACTCCCGAATGCCGCGCACCGCCCGGTCGGCTGCCGCACCCTCCCAATGTTGGTCCACCGCTTGCTGAATCGCGGTTTCGAACTGCTGTCCAGCCTTGGTCACCGCTGCCGCGATGGCCGCCCAGGCATCGAACGCGCCGTCGAGTCCGCCCGGATTCATCTGGTCGGCCGCCTGTTTGATCTCCGCGTGCGAGAAATTCTGCGCGTTCTCGGGATTGGTGATCGCGCGGCCGTCCATCTGTGCTGTCATGGCCGAGCCAGCCCCTTCCGTCAGTGCCGTCTGACCTTATAGACGCACTCGGCCCCGCCCCGGTTCCATCGAAACACAGCCGATCTCGCCACGCCAGACCATCCGGTCGGCCGCTCAGTGCGCATCCGCGGCGCTGACCAGCGCCGGATAGTCCTTCAGGTCCACGGTCTTGGCATTCTCGGACATCTTTTCCATCATGGCCATCCCCTTCGAACCGAGGAACCAGTTGCGGAACCTGATGCCGCGCGCGGTCTTCGGGCACAGGAACCGACCGGCGTCCGCCGAGTCCGCGAGTTTGGTGTACTTGCGCATGATCTCGTTGTAGCGGCCGTAGGCCACCGTGTGATCGCCCTCGGCGATGGCGAGTTCACCCGCGAGCACGTACGCGCCGACCACTGCCGCGCCGGTGCCGAAGCCCGCCAGTGTATTTCCGTATCCGGCATCGCCGACCAGTGCGATCCGCCCGCAGGCGTAGCTCTTCATCGGCCGCACCATGGCGATCGCATCGAGGTAGAAATCGTCGAATTCCTCCACTTCCGACAGCATCCGCGGCACCTGCCAGCCCATACCGGCGAAGGCGTCCCGCACGATCCGCCGCTGAGCCGCGACATCGTCACGGGCGTAGTCGAGTTCGGGAGCGACGAACATGTACAGCTGCTGTGCCTTCGGCCCGCCGGTGATGACCAGCCGACCCGGAGCGTTGTGGCCGAATGCGGTCGCGCGCTCGGGTTCGCCTTCGGGTCTGGTGGCCCACGGGCTCGCACCCGCGACGCAGTAGTAGTGCCCCTTGTGCTGGACGAAGTCCTTCTCCGGCCCGAATGCCAAACGCCGCACCCGCGAATGGATTCCGTCCGCCCCGAGCACCAGATCGAAGCTGCGCGGCGCGCCCTTCTCGAATTCGACCCACACGCCCGAATCGGTCTCGGTCAGCGCGCTGATCGAATCCCCGAAGACGTATTCGCAGCTCTGATAGGTCTTTTCGTACATGATTCGAGCCAGATCGCCGCGCAGGATCTCCACATCGCCGCCGGTGAAATCACCGGACATGAAGGCCAGCTGCTCGCCGTTGTCGTCGACGAACACGGTGTCGGTGGTGCCGGTCCGGTGTGCGTAGACCTCCTCGAGGATGCCCATCCGTTGCAGCAGATCCCGGTGCGTTTCGCCCTTGAAGTCGACGGCCTGGCCGCCGGGTCGCAGCTGCGGTGCGCGCTCGACCACCGTGACGGCGAATCCGTAGCGGGACAGCCAGTAGGCGAGTGCGGGGCCGGCGATGCTCGCGCCGGAGATGAGAACGGTCTTGCTGCGCATGATGTCTCCTGAGGTCGATATCTGCGTCCGACGGAATCTGTATCCGCTAGACACGAATTAGAGTATGATGGACACAGTTACTTGTCAACACGCAATGCGTAAGGATGTGGAAATGCCTGCACCGACCACCGTCGAATTGCTCTGGGGGACCCAGCAGCGGCCCAAGCGCGGACCCAAGCCCGCGCTGTCACTGGAGGGGATCGTCGCGGAGGCCATCGCTCTCGCCGATGCCGAAGGACTGGCGAACCTGTCTATGCAGCGTCTGGCCGAACGTCTCGGCTTCACCAAGATGTCGCTGTACCGGTATGTACCCGGCAAGGAACAGCTCACCGCGCTGATGGTGGATGCCGCGATGGGGGATCCGCCGGATGTCGTTGCGGCGCAACAGAATTCTAGCGAGGAGCGGTGGCGGGCCGGACTGCGCCGCTGGGCCGAGACGATCTTCGAGCGCTACAGTGCACACCCCTGGTCGATCACTCTGACCATCGGTGTGCGCGCGATCGGCCCCAATGAAATGGGCTGGGTGAACGCCGCGCTGACCGCACTCGACGGCACCGGGTTGACCGGGCCGGAGCGGCTGGACACCATCGTGCTGCTCAATGGGCACGTCCGCGGCCTCGTGCAGCAGGTGACGACCGCGGGTCGGCAGGAGACGGCGCAGCAGATCGCGGGCCAGTTCGCGGAGATAATGGTCGCCGCCGGTGACCGTTTTCCCCTGGTCGCGGCCGCTTTCGCCGAGGAGGCCGCCGCCACCGGCGCATCACCCACGACCGGCGGCCCGGGCGATGCGTTGAGCTTCGGCATCGACCGAATTCTCGATGGTCTGGGTGTCCTCATCGCGGAGCGTGGCCGACCGTAGCGGCACAATCGGGCGCAGCCGGACGAAGTCCGTCATTAGTCTGTTGCGCTTGGGCGAGCGAATGCGAGGCCACCGCTTACGCTCAGGGCATGACCGACGAACTGGAACTGAAACAGGACGCGATCACCACGGTGCGGGAGTTCTTCGCCGCACTCGAGATCGGTGCCGTCGACGAGGCGCTGGACCTCCTGCACCCCGATGTCGTCTGGAAAAACACCTCACTGCCGACGGTCGGCGGGGGCCTCACGCGCAAGATACTGCGCGGACTGAACCGCGACACCATCGGCTTCGCCGCTGAAATGCATCACATCGCCGCCGACGGCGACTTCGTGCTGACCGACCGCACGGACATCCTGCGCGTGGGCCCGCTTCGGATCGCGTTCTGGGTCTGCGGCACCTTCGAACTGCGCGATGGCCGAATCATCCTGTGGGATGACCACTTCAGCTGGGAGAACTTCCTGCGCGGCACTGCCGTCGGACTTGTCCGCGCCGCATTGCCCCGCAGCTGATCCAGCACACTCGGATGCTGCTTCCGACGGTTGTCGAATGGTGGCTCCGGGCCGCCGCGCCAGCCGTCATTCGACTGTCGTCGGCGATTTCGCCGAGAACCGGGTGTGGAGTCAGGTGTGTTTGGTGAGGTAGTCGAGGTAGTAGGGGCGCAGGATCTCGGCGATCTTGCCGTCGCCCGCGTGGATGTAGTCGTCGATCATCGGCAGCACGTACTTGATGTCGGCCTCGCTCTCGCCGAGATCACCCGCGGCGGCTTCGGCGGCCGGAATCGACTTCAGTAGCCGCCACAGATATTTGATGTCGCCGCGCCGCGCCGCGAGCCGGACCGCACGGTCGTGCAGCTCCTTGGACGACAGCTTCTCCAACTCCTCGTTACCGGCCATACCTGCGACTCTATCTCGCACACGAAGCAGGGGTTAACGACAAATTCACGGACACGCCTACCAGTGCCCGAGCGGAGACCGGGCAGTCGGCGGTAGCGTCGTTGGTGCGGGCCGCGTCGTTGTGGCTCGTTCGGGAGGTCCTGAACCGTGACTGAGCTACTCAGTACGAGGGGGCCGGCACCCGGCCCTCGTGGCATCTGACGCAAGTCGGATCCCATCAGGACGGACCGGTCCAGCGAGATCGTTCGTGCGGGTGCCGCGCGAACATAAAGGAGCCCACCGTGACTGCTGCACGCTCCGTTCCCGCTCCCTCGGCGCACTCCAGCTCCGCGAAAGGCGAAGCCGCCGCGAAGGGGGCCCGCCCCTCGCATTCCCAGAATTCCGGTGTGAAATCCTTCGTTATCGACACCTCGGTTCTACTGTCGGACCCCTGGGCTTTCACCAGGTTCGGCGAAAACGATGTCGTATTACCGCTGGTCGTGATCAGCGAACTCGAAGGTAAGCGCCACCATCACGAACTGGGCTGGTTCGCGCGGGAAGCCCTGCGCAACCTCGACGATCTGCGCCTGCAGCACGGCAGGCTGGATCAGCAGGTGCCGATCGGCACCGAGGGCGCAACGCTGCAGGTGGAACTCAACCACACCGACCCCGCGGTACTTCCGGTCGGATTCCGCACCGACACCAATGACTCCCGCATCCTGGCCTGTGCGCTCAACCTGGCGGCCGAGGGCCGTCAAGTGGTGCTGGTGTCCAAGGACATTCCCTTGCGTGTCAAGGCGAGTGCGGTGGGTTTGCACGCCGACGAATACCACGCCCAGGACGTGGTGACCTCCGGCTGGTCCGGAATGGTGGAGGTGGATGTCTCCAAATCGCAGGTCGATCAGCTCTACGCCGAGACTGTGATCGATCTGGACGAGGCGCGGGAACTGCCGTGCCACACCGGAATCCGGTTGCTCGGCGCAAGCTCCAGCGCCCTGGGCCGGGTCACGCCGGACAAGCGGGTGCAGTTGGTGCGTGAACGTGAGGCCTTCGGACTGCACGGCCGCTCGGCCGAACAGCGCATCGCGCTGGATCTGCTGTTGGACGAGAGCGTCGGCATCGTCTCGCTCGGCGGGCGGGCCGGTACCGGCAAGTCGGCGCTGGCCTTGACGGCCGGTCTGGAGGCGGTACTCGAGCGTCGCACACAACGCAAGGTGGTGGTGTTCCGTCCGCTGTACGCGGTCGGTGGGCAGGATCTCGGCTATCTGCCCGGATCGGAGAGCGAGAAGATGGGCCCGTGGGCGCAGGCCGTCTTCGACACGCTCGACGGGTTGGCCAGTCGTGAGGTGATGGAGGAGGTGCTCAGCCGCGACATGTTGGAAGTCTTGCCGCTCACCCACATTCGCGGTCGCTCGCTACACGATTCGTTCGTGATCGTGGACGAGGCGCAGTCGCTCGAGCGCAATGTCCTGCTGACGGTGCTCAGCCGACTGGGCACTGGATCGCGCGTCGTGCTCACCCATGATGTGGCTCAGCGCGACAATCTGCGGGTCGGTCGGCACGACGGTGTCGCCGCGGTGATCGAAAAGCTCAAGGGGCACCCGCTTTTCGCGCACATCACGCTGACCCGTAGCGAACGGTCGCCGATCGCGGCGCTGGTGACCGAGATGTTGGAGGAGTACGGCCCGAGTGCATAGCGGGTAACAGCAACTATCCAGGGTGTGTTTCTCCTCACAATTGGACGGGTAATATCCGCGTGATACCTGTTCAGCGGCGGCCCGGCGAGTCTTGGAAGGATTCGCCGGGCCGTTGCCGGACATCGGCCTAGGCTACGCGCGATGTCACCGCCTCCGCGGTGGCATCGATAGAGCCACCTTTCGAGAGGATGGAAATGCACCACTTCGCTCGACGAACGGCTGGATTCACCGCGGTCTCCGCGGCTGCGGCACTGCTGCTGGCCACCGGCTGCAGCAAAGACGACAACAAGGACAACAACTCCGCCGCGGCCATGACGACCACCTCGGCGGCCGCGCACGGCGAGGGGCATATGTCCGGTGCGGCGGAAGAGACAAAGATCGCCACCCAGGGCGGCGATATCACCGTCTCCGGCATCATCTTCGACAAGTATGTGCAGTCCGGCGGTCCGACCGGCCCGCTCGGCGCGCCGCTGAAGGCACAGGAGGATGCTCCAAACGACGGCAAGTGGCAGGACTTCACCGGCGGCGCGATCGTCTGGAGCAACGACAACGGCGCACACATCGTATGGGGCGAGATCCGCAAGGCGTGGGAGGACAACGGCGGACCCGGCGGCAATATCGGCTACCCGGCGAGTGACGAGAAGGACATCCCCGGCGGCAAGGAGAGCGATTTCGTCGGCGGCACCATCACCTGGGTGGACGGCAATACGACCGTCACACCGAAGTCCTGATCCGCGCCGGCGTCCGGGCGCTCACGTGCCATTATTGGTCAGTGCTCGCGGTTCGCTCGAAAGAGCTGGTGCTTGTACGCTCGGACGCCGGTACCGATTCCCTATTCGTAGATCCCCGCATCGCGGGGCCCAGCCGCTAGGTTGTGCTAGTGCAAACTCTCTTGACCGATCGCGAACTGCTCGCGTCCCTCGCCGATGAGGTGGAGCTGAATCTGCGCCGCCACATCTCCGCCGCCGACGGCTGGCAGCCGCACGACTATGTGCCGTGGGACGACGGCCGAAACTTCGGCTTCCTCGGCGGAATCGATTGGGAGCCGGAGCAATCCGAGTTGAGCGAGACCGCCAAGCTGGCGCTGACGGTCAGCGTGCTCATCGCCGACAACCTGCCCTCCTACCACCGTGAGGTCGGTAAGTACCTGCGCACCGGGTCGTGGTGGCGCTGGGTCGGCCGGTGGACGGCCGAGGAGAACCGGCACGAGATCATGATCCGCAACTACCTCATGGTCACCCGGTCGGTCGACCCGGTGCAGTTGGAGCGGTTGCGGATGGACCACATGACCAAGGGCTTCCGGCGTCCCGCGCTGCACCTGCTCGATGTGCTCGCCACCTGTGCATTCGAAGAGGCGGCCGCCGCCATCCGGCATCGCAACACCGCGGCGCTCGGGGCGAACAAGATGGTCACCGCCATCGCCGAGCGCATCGCGGCCGACGACGAGCTGCAGTCGATCTTCTTCGCCAACTTGGTCAGCGCGGCGTTCGGCGTCGCACCGGATCAGACCATGCGCGCCATTGCCGACAGCGTGACGCGTTTCCAGGTGCCGTCGGTGACGCTGTCCGATGGGCGCAGCAGCGACGATGTGCTCGCCGAAGCGGGCATCTACGACCGTGCCAGGGAGGGTGAATTGGTTTTCGGCCCGCTGCTGGAGCGGTGGCAGTTCTTCACCCGCACCGATATCGGTGAAGACGGTGAGAAGGCGCGCGCGGAACTCGCGCATCTGCGGGCCGGATCGCTGGCCTGATTCTCGCGGTCACGTCCAGAAAATGAGTCGGTCGGCGCACAGTTTTGTGCGTCGGCCGGTTTCTTTGCGCACCGCGTCGCTTTTCTCGCGGCTCTCGGCATCGTTCCGTGACGACCAGCGCGGGCAGCCGCGGTACCTGCGCGTATGCGCGTCACGTTGGATCGGGCGTGAAGTGTCCAACGTGACGCTCGACCGCGTTTTCTGATTCCGACTACTTTGCGTCTTCGACCCTGGCCATCGACAGCACATCCAAGCGGCGATCGAGTTCTTCGAGGGTCAGCTTCTCGTCGAGCAAACCGCGATCGATCACGGCCTGACGGATGGTCTTCTTCTCCTTCAGCGCCTCTTTCGCGACCGCGGCCGCCTCTTCGTATCCGATGGCCGAATTCAGCGGCGTCACGATCGACGGCGACGATTCGGCGAGGGTGCGCAGATGATCCTCGTTGGCGATCAGACCGCGAACGCACTTGTCGGCGAACAGCCGGGACACATTGGCCAGCAGCCGAATCGATTCGAGCAGATTGCGCGCCATCACCGGGATGTAGACGTTCAACTCGAACGCGCCGCTCGCACCGGAGAACGCGACCGCCGCGTCATTGCCGATCACCTGCGCGGCGACCTGCGTAACCGCCTCGGGCAGTACCGGATTCACCTTCCCGGGCATGATCGAACTGCCGGGCTGCAGATCGGGCAGCCGGAGTTCGCCGAGACCGGTCAGCGGCCCCGAACCCATCCAGCGAATGTCGTTGGCGATCTTGGTGAGGCTGACCGCGATGGTGCGCAGTGCGCCGGACGCTTCCACCAGACCGTCGCGGGCGGCCTGCGCCTCGAAGTGATCCTGTGCCTCGGACAGGGCGTCGATATCGGTCGACAGCACCAGTTCGGCAACGACTTTCGCGCCGAAACCCGCGGGCGCGTTGAGGCCCGTGCCGACCGCGGTGCCGCCGATGGGCAGCTCACCGAGCCGGGGCAGCGCCGCCATCATGCGCTCGATACCCGCCGCGACCTGGCGGGTGTAGCCGCCGAACTCCTGGCCGAGGGTCACCGGCACAGCGTCCATGAGATGGGTGCGCCCGGACTTCACCACGGTGCGCCATTCGGTCGACTTGTCCTGCAGCGCCAGCCGCAGGTGGTCCAGCGCCGGGATCAGATCCTTGATCGCGGCCTCGGTGGCGGCGAGATGGGTCGCGGTGGGGAAGGTGTCGTTCGATGACTGCGACATGTTGACGTCGTCGTTCGGATGCACGGTCACGCCGTTGGCCTTCGTGATCGAGGCGATCACCTCGTTGGCGTTCATATTCGAGCTGGTGCCCGAGCCGGTCTGGAAGACGTCGATCGGGAACTGGTCGTCGTGCAGGCCGTCGGCGATCTCATTCGCGGCGGCGATAATGGCATCCGCCTTGGCCGGATCGAGCAGCCCGAGATCCTTGTTCACCTTGGCGCACGCGGCCTTGAGCAGCCCGAGCGCCCGGATCTGCGCCCGCTCCAACCCGCGCCCGCTGATCGGAAAGTTCTCCACGGCCCGCTGGGTCTGCGCCCGCCACAACGCGTGCACGGGAACCCGAACCTCCCCCATGGTGTCGTGTTCGATGCGGTACTGCGTCTCCTCGCTCGTCATATTCCCGACCCTATGCCGCGGACGCACGCCATGGGGCTGCCACGCCTGAGGCGATTCGCACACCAGTCACCGGAATACCGCAATCCCCGCACCCCGGGCGAACCTACATATTTCACGGCCGTTCGTAGAATCCATCGATCCGGCCACAGGCGACTGCCTTTGCGGCGGAGAAGACGTCGCGTGGTTTCGCTTTCGCTGCGGGCTTGCCGCCAACGGTGGTGATCAGCTCGGTCAGGGCGAAGAGTTGGAATGCGTAGCGGTGTGGTCCGTGGCCTTTGATCGGGGCCGGACCTTGGTAGCCGCGGCCGAAGCCGGAGCGCAGGATACTGACGCCCGGTGCGGGATCATCGGCGCGCAGCGCGTCCCGGGGCAGTTCAACGAGCGTCGGTTCCAACAGGGCTACGCAATGCACGAATGGCAATCCTGTTGGTGCGTCCGGATCTTCGATGACCAGCAGCAGTTGGGCCGCACCGTCGGGTGCGGTCCACGCCAGCGCGGGGGATACGTCACGGCCGCCGATCCGCTTGGACGCGTGCACCTCGGGCAGTGGCGACTCATGGGTGAAATCCGGGCTGTTGACCTCGAAGGTCGCCCCCGCCGCGAGGTTCGGCAGATGCCAGGCGAGGCCATGGTCTCCGGCGCGCCGATTCTTCAACAGTTTCCCGAGGATCGCCATCGGAACTCCTTGGTCTGTAGGGGATTCCGGAGCTTACCGATGTCATCGCGGATCGCGCACAGCGCGGAAAATGTGTCGAGCCCGATCCGAATCGGACCGGGCTCGACACATTCGAGAAGATCAGGGCATCGGCGGCACCGCATCTTCGTCGCCGACGAAATCGACCGAGGAGTATTCGCGGAGCTTGGTGAGCCGGTGGTAGGCGTCGATCATGCGGACGGTGCCGGACTTGGAGCGCATGACAATGGACTCGGTGGAGGCGCCGCCGGGGAAGTAGCGGACGCCGCGTAGTAGGTCGCCGTCGGTGACGCCGGTGGCGCAGAAGAAGACATTGTCGCCCGCGACCAGGTCATTGGTGGTGAGGATGCGGCCGAGGTCGTGGCCGGCGTCGATCGCCTTCTGCCGCTCCTCGTCGTCCTTCGGGGCGAGCATGCCCTGGAGCTCGCCACCCATACAGCGCATGGCCGCGGCGGCGATGATGCCCTCGGGGGTGCCGCCGATGCCGACCAGGATGTCGGTGCCGGAGTCGGGGCGAGCGCAGGCGATGGCACCGGCGACGTCACCGTCGGAGATCAAGCGGATGCGGGCGCCCGCGTCGCGGACCTCCTGGATCAGTTCCGCATGGCGCGGGCGGTCCAGGATGCAGACGGTGAGATCGGACTTCGACAGGCTCTTGGCCTTGGCCACCCGGCTGATGTTCTCGCCGATCGGGGCGGAGATATCGATCACGCCCGCCGCATCGGGACCGACCGCGATCTTGTGCATATAGAAAACCGCGGACGGGTCGAACATCGCGCCGCGCTCGGCGACCGCGAGCACCGCGATGGCGCCCGGCGAACCCTTCGACATCAGGGTGGTGCCGTCGATCGGGTCGACTGCGAAGTCGACTTCGGGACCGGTGCCGTCGCCGACCAGCTCACCGTTGTAGAGCATGGGCGCTTCATCCTTCTCGCCCTCACCGATGACCACGATGCCGCGCATGGAAACGGAGCTGACCAGCTGCCGCATGGCGTCGACGGCCGCACCGTCGCCGCCTTCCTTATCACCACGGCCGACCCAGCGGCCCGCGGCCATCGCACCGGCCTCGGTGACCCGGACCAGTTCGAGCGCGAGGTTGCGGTCCGGTGCCTCGCGGCGGCTGGGTGCGGGCGAAGATGCCGTCATTACGGTGTGCCTCCTACGGTCGTTGCTACCGCTGATTCTCTCAGAAGCGTGACCGTTCCCGATCAGGTACTACCCGTAGCGATTGCTTGCAGGTCGCTCGAAAAGGTCGGCTCCAGATCTCCGACCACCTCTACGGGAGCGGACCCGAACGGATGTGGATACTGGGAGCGTGTCGTACCAAAAACCGCGAATCCTGCACGACTACCGGGATCTGTTCTGGTCACTGATCCCGTTGGTGCTGATCGCCGTGGTCTTCGCCGGGCTCGCCAGCCAGTGCAGCTTCGCGGCGAAGGGGCCGACGCAGGGCCATATTCCGAACTTCGACGTGACGGCCGCGCTGGCTAACGATGCGAAGACGATGTCCTTCCCGATCCGCAATCCGAGCCTGCCCGAACACTGGACCCCGAACTCCGGCAGCCGCGACACGATCACCAGCACCGGCGGCGGGCCGGTCAGCACTGTTGGTTTCATCACACCGCAGGGCACCTACCTGCGGATGAGCCAGAGCAGCGCGACCGAGGAGGCGCTATCGCGCTTCGTACTCGGCTCCCGCTACGGCACCGGTACCGAGCAGGTCGGCGACCAGAAATGGGTCGTCTACGCCGAGCAGGGTTCCGAGACGGCGTGGATCGCCGACTTCGGCCAGTCCCGAGTGCTGATCACCGGCGCGGCCAATCACGCCGGGTTCACCACGCTGGCGGCCGCCATCGGCGCCGCCCAGCCGCTGGCGCGGTAGTCGGAGCGGCGCTAGGCACCGAGCTGTGTGATGCGAGAGTTCGCGCATGGGGATTGCGGTCATGAGTCCCACCGTGAGCGAATTTGTGCCACGAGAGGAAGTGGCTGCCTGTGCTGCCTGCTCAGCGGTGGCTGACTACGTTGACGATGGTGCCGCTGGGGTCGCGGACGAAAAAGCGGCGCACACCCCACTGTTCGTCGCGGAGGGGATAGACGATTTCGGCGCGCGCGGCGACCACGTCCGCGTATACAGCGTCGACATCCTCGACCTCGACGCTCATATCCGGTTGCGGCTGCTCGGCTTCCGGGCCGACCAGCAGGACCTGCGCGGTCGGGTTGGTCGGGGATGCCATCGTCACCACCCAGCCGAGGTCCATGGCCTCTTCGAAGCCGAGCCGCCGGTAGAACTCGCGGCTGGCCGCCATGTCCTCGGTGCGGATATCTGGGGTCGCGCGGCGGATGGTCATTCGTCGCCTTCGAGGTCGGTGCGCGAGAGCGCGTTCTCGACCCGCTGCCGCGCACCTGCCAAATGTTGCTCGCAGCGGGTGGCCAGCGCTTCGCCGCGCTCCCACAGTGCGAGGGATTCGTCCAGGTCGAGGCCGCCCTGTTCGAGCATTTTGACGACGTTGACCAGTTCGTCGCGGGCACGCTCGTAGCCGAAGGTGGAGATCTCGGCCAGTTCGTCGTCCTTGCCGGGATCGGCCAAGGTCAGTTCCTCCCTGTATCGGTCTTGCCCAATGCTCGGGTACCGAGCGCGGCGGCGGTAATGGCACCGTCGGCGACCCGGATCCGCAGCTGACTACCTGCGGGTGCGTCCTCGATCGAGCGGACCACATGCCGCTCCTTACCGCTGACGCGCTGCACGACAGCGTAGCCACGGGCCAGCGTCGCGGCCGGGCCCACCGCGGTGAGTTTCTCGCGCAGGTGCCGGGTTGCGGTGGTTTCGGTGCTGATCAGATGTTCGGCGGTGCGGCGGGCGGCGGTGCGCAGGCGTTCGATCTCGTCGTAGCGGCGGTCGAGTTCGCGCAGCGGATCGGCCAGTACCGGCCGGGAACGCAGCTGGGCCAATGCCCTGGTCTCGCGGTCTACCCAGCCGCGCAGTGCGGCGGCGGCGCGGTCGCGCATATCGCGGACTCCGGCCAGCTCGGCGGCCGCGTCGGGGACGATGCGTTTGGCGGCGTCGGTGGGCGTGGCAGCGCGCAGGTCGGCGACCAGATCGCACAGCGGGTTATCGGGTTCGTGCCCGATCGCGCTGACGATCGGTGTGGTCGCCGCGACGATCGCGCGGCACAGCGTCTCATCGGAGAACGGCAGCAGATCCTCAACGCTGCCACCACCGCGTGCCAGCACGATGACCTCGACGGCCGGATCGCGATCGAGTCCGGCCAGCGCCTGCACCATCTGCGGCACCGCGGTCGCCCCCTGCACCGCCGTATTTCGGATCTCGAAACGGACTGCGGGCCAACGGTTTCGGGCAACGGTCAGTACATCGCGCTCGGCGGCGCTGGCTCGACCGGTGATCAGGCCGATTGTCTTGGGCAGGAACGGGATCGGCCGCTTCAGCCGGGGATCGAAGAGTCCCTCCGCGGCGAGCAATGCCTTCAACCGTTCGATGCGGGCCAGTAGTTCCCCGATACCGACCGGGCGAATCTCCATGGCGCGCAACGAAATCGTGCCGCGACCGGTGAAGAACGCCAGCTTGCCGTAGGCCACAACCCGACTGCCCTCTTGCAGCGGGACCTCGGAGCGGCGGATGAGATCCGGATGACAGGTCACCGACAGCGACATATCGGCGGCGGTATCACGCAACACCAGGAATGCGGTGCTGGTGCCGGGACGCAGATTGATCTGGGTGATCTGGCCCTCCACCCAGATGCTGCCCAGCCGATCGATCCACTGTGCGACCTTGATGGCGACCGAACGCACCGGCCACGGGTGTTCGGCGGAGTTGGCGGGAGCCGCTCGGTCGGGTTGGCCGGCGGATTCCCGGCCAACCGTCGACGAAGACGCGGCTGGTTCGGGCGCACCCGCCTCCCGGCCACCGACCCCCGTCGAATCGCTCCGCGATGCTGGACTCATTGAGCCCGCACGGTGGCGATCCGGTTCGTCAGCATGGTCACGAACGGCGCCCTGGCACGCGTCTGCTGTTCGTACTCGAGCAGCGCGTTCAGATCCTCGACGGTCAGCATGCGCAGGCGTGCGCGCAGTTGGGCCAGAGTCATATTGGCGTAGTCGTAGCGGGTGGCCACCTCGGGCTCGACGATCTCGGGCTCGGGCTCGGGTGCCTCGGAAACCTCGGGCTCCGGCTGGGGTTCGGGCGCCTCGGAAACCTCGGTTTCCGGCACGGCGATGGTCTGTACCGGAGCGGCATGACCATTGGTCTCACCGACGCGGGCGGCATCGGCGGCGAAGTCGGTCGGTTCGTCCTCGGCGTAAAGGTCGAAACGGCTGGTGCGGGCGGGAGCGGTGAACTCCGGCTCGCTGTCCTCGTCGAAGGTGGCCCAGTCGGGCTGCTCGACCGGGGTGTTCGTGAGACGGTCGAATACGCCGTCGCCCTTGAGGGCGAGGCTGGTCACGAACTGCTGGACGTGCATGGTGGTCTGCAGCATCTGGCTGATCGCGGTGATCGGGAAATTCATTGCGGCAGTTGGTAGCCGACGGGTTTCTTCGATGGCGTATGCGGCGGCGCCGGCGGCGACCCGGGCCAGGAACGGTGGTCGAAACATGCTCCTAGCCTGCCCGATACGGGATGTTCTGCAAAGCACTAGTGTCACAGACACATTGTTCTGCACCATTAGGCCGCAATTTCGCGCGGTATGAGTGTGTCGAGAACGACCTGACCGGGCGGCCCGCCATCCATCGGCCGCACGTAAGCTGAGGGGCATGTCTTCGGCCATCCCTTTGAACGTCGGAATCGCCCGCTCGGCCGGTTCCGGATCCGTCGATGCCGATGGTGGTAAGCGCGTGCTGCTAGCCGAACCACGCGGCTACTGCGCGGGTGTTGACCGTGCGGTCGAGACGGTGGAGAAGGCGCTCGAGAAGCACGGCGCGCCGATCTACGTGCGCAAGGAGATCGTGCACAACCGCCACGTGGTGGATACGCTGCGTGAGCAGGGTGTGATCTTCGTCGACGAGACCGACCAGGTGCCCGAGGGTGCGCTGGTCGTGTTCTCCGCGCACGGTGTCTCACCCGCGGTGCACGAGTCGGCGGCGTCGCGCAATCTGCGCACGATCGATGCGACCTGCCCGCTGGTGACCAAGGTGCATCAGGAGGCCAAGCGCTTCGCCCGCGACGACTACGACATTCTGCTGATCGGTCACGAGGGGCACGAGGAGGTCGAGGGCACCGCCGGGGAGGCACCCGAGCACGTGCAGCTCGTCGACGGTCCGGATGCGGTCGACCGGGTCACCGTGCGCGACGAGTCCAAGGTGATCTGGCTCTCCCAGACCACGCTCAGCGTCGACGAGACCATGGAGACGGTGCAGCGGCTGCGGCAGCGTTTCCCGACACTGCAGGATCCGCCGAGCGATGACATCTGCTACGCCACCTCGAACCGCCAGGTGGCGGTGAAGGCGATGGCACCCGAGTGCGATCTGGTGATCGTGGTCGGCTCGCGTAACTCGTCCAACTCGGTGCGGCTGGTCGAGGTTGCACTCGGTGCGGGCGCCAAGGCTGCCTACCTGGTCGACTTCGCCCGCGAGGTGGACCTGGCGTGGCTGGACGGGGTGCGCACGATCGGCGTCACCTCCGGTGCTTCGGTGCCCGACATCCTGGTGCGCGGTGTGCTGGATCTGCTCGCCGAGCATGGATTCGGGGATGTGCAGCCGGTCACGACGGCCAATGAGACGCTTGTCTTCGCACTGCCCAGGGAATTGCGCACTTCGCGTCGTTGAACTGTCCCAGCGATTCCACATAGTGCTGGCATTCGGGCTGGCCCCGAGAGCTGCGTGCCCGTGTATCACCGGGGCGCTGCAACGATTGTCAACCCTGCACGCAACGTTCGTATCCAGTGCTGCACTGGGGCCGTGCGATTTGTCTCGCTGAGCTGTGCCAATGGCTTTCACACAGCACTGGCATCCGCATTGTCCGGGGCTGTGCGCTTCGAACTATCGGCCTGTGCCAGCGGGATTCGGGCTGTCGTGAGCCATCGTTTTCGGGCCGAGATCCGACGCCTCATGGAGGCAGCTGCGGATGAGAAACCCTCCGGTTAGAGGCTTTCCGGCCGCCGTCGCTCGGTCCGGCTCGAATCGCGTTCGCGATAGCGCACATTGGGCTGGGGATGGGGCGGCGGCACCTCGCCGCGCCGTCTTGTCGGCGCGGCGCGGCTCGCATCGGCCTCGGCCCGAGGGGCTGCCGCTGCTCGTGCGGCTCGTGTCGTGTCGCCTTCGCCCCGAGCGGTTGCCGCCGGTCGTGCGTCTCGGGGCGATTCGACCGCGCCCCGGCTCGCCGCGGCGCGGGTGCTCGAACGGCGCTCGCGGCTCGGGCGCTCGTCACCCCGGGCGCTCTTTGCGGCGCTGCCGACGCGCGGTGGGGTGTCTGCTACTTCCGAACTCCCGCGCCGGCTCGGGCGCGGCAGATGCAGATCGGTATCGAGGTCGGAGGTGTCGACCTGGGAACGGCGGGTGCGGCGGCGCGCGGCATTGGCGAGCGAACCGCCGTCGGCGCGCTCCGACCTGGGGCGTTTGGCAGCATTGCTGCGGCCCCAGCTGGTGCCGCGACGGGATTCGTCGGCGCGTCCCGTGGCTTCCTCGCGCCTGTGTAGCAGGATCCGCCCACCGGCGATGGCCAGCACCAGCACAGTGGCCAGCGCCATGATCGGGAAGCGATTGACCAGCGGGATCGCCAGATTCAGCAGGATGTCCTTGAGGCCGGTCGAGGCATGACCGATCAGCTGCTGATAAGCCAGCGGCACCGCGACGAACAGCAACAGCGGTGGCAGCACCATCGTCGTGAAGAGTCCGCGATAGCGAACGGCGAGCACAGCCGCGACGCAGCCCAGGACGTACAACGTGTTGAACGTCCCGGTCAGCTCGTTATTCTCGCCGTGGGCATCGATCAGGAACCCCAAAAACGCGCACGCCACCGCGATCAGAACCGCCGCCCCGGCCGGAATACCCGGCACCGAGGGCAGGATCGAACGATGCGGCGCGGGCACCCGGGTTCGGACACGTTGGGAAGCAGCCACACCATGACACTAACCGCCGCCGCGCTCGGTGGCGTTACGGCACGGCCGTCGCAGGGCTAATCGTCGGCGTCGGCGAAGCCGACCGCCCGCGGCAATGAATCCACCCGATGGATTGCGGGCACCTCCTGTTCGGCTATTTCAAGATCGTGCAGTTTGCGCGCGGTGACCATCACCCGCGACTCCACCGAGGCGACGGTGTAGTTGAAAGCGTCTACGGCCTTACCGAGTTGCGCGCCGAGGCGGTCCAGATGTCGTCCGGTCATGCCGAGCCGGTTGTAGAGCTCGCGACCCAATTGCTGAACAGTTGCCATATCGCGGGACAGCGCCTCCTGCCGCCATCCGAAGGCGACCGTACGCAGCAACGCGATCAAAGTCGTCGGAGTAGCGAGGATCACGTTGCGGCCGAACGCGTACTCGAGCAAGCCGGAATCGGTGGTCAGTGCGGCATCGAGGAACGGATCGCCCGGTACGAACAGCACCACGAACTCCGGCGCGGGATCGAAGGCCAGCCAATAGGCCTTATCCGCCAGCTGATCGATATGGGCACGCAGATGTTTGGCATGGCGGCCGAGTAGTTCGGCGCGCTCGTCCGGGTCGTCGGTCATGGTGGCGTCGAGATAGGCGGTGAACGGCACCTTGGCGTCCACCACGATCTGCCTGCTGCCCGCGAGATTGACCACGAGGTCCGGCCGCACCATGCCGGTGCGTTCGGTCGCGCCGTCGCTGCGCGCGGCCCGGCTCACCTGGGTGTCGAAATCGCAGTGCCTGGTCATGCCCGCCAGCTCCACCACCCGCTCCAACTGAATCTCACCCCAGCGCCCACGCACCTGCGGCGCGCGCAGCGCGGCCACCAGCTGACCGGTCTGGCTTGTGAGTTGATGTGACGTGCGCTGCATCCCCGCGACCTGTTCACGCAGACTCGAATAGGCATTGATTCGATGATGTTCGACCTGCTGAATGTGCTGGTTCAGCGCGCCGACGGCCTCGCGCAGCGGATCTACCATCGCGCCGATGGCATGCGAATGTCGGCGTGCCGCATCCTCATTCGCCGCGGTGAGCGATTGCCGCAGTAGCCGCTCGTTATCGGTGGTGGCGGCCAGTCTCGCCTCCGCGGCCGTCGCGCGCTGCCCGGCGCGCGCGGCATGTCCGAGCCAGCCCAGCCCTACCCCCGCGGCGAACACCAGCATCAGTGCGACGAGCATCGGTGCGGTCATAGTGCCGATAGTGCCGCATGACTCCGACAAGTTCGAAACCCGTGAGCAATCGGGCAGCAGCGCATCGACGAAAGGCCACGAGCCGCGGTTTCGAACTGATCGGTCGGTCATCGACGGAACGCAGCAACACCGATTGCGTGCTCTATTGCGAGGTCGGGTTCCTGCTCAGTTGACCACGACGGAGCGAGTCTTACGAGCGAGGAGTTCGCGGCCCGTCTCGCGTCCGCGCCGAAGGCGCGGCCATTCAACAGAGCCGAGTCGTCGAAGCGCATGCGACGCAGTCGCGAGTCTCGACGGCCTTCGCTAGCGACTGCTTGCAGGTCGCTCGAAAGGGTCGGACGCGAGACACCAGGGGCCGCGAACACGCCGCGCCCGCGCGGCAGAATTATTGAACTCTGTCGGTGCGATCGCCTACGGTTTCGCGACATGCGGATGCTGCACACCTCGGACTGGCACATCGGGCGCACATTCCATGGGGTCGATCTGCTCGTCGATCAGGCCGCCGGGCTCGCGGCCATTGCCGAATTGGTGTCGGCGGAATCCGTTGACGTCGTGGTACTGCCGGGGGACGTGTACGACCGATCGATTCCGAGCGCCGACGCGATCGCAGTGTGTATCCAGGGATTCGAAGCCATCCGCGCGGCGGGGGCACAGATCGTCGCGACCTCCGGCAATCACGATTCGCCGACACGTCTCGGTGCGGGTGCGAGTTTCGCGGCGGCGGGTGGGCTGCATCTGCGGACTACCGTCGCCGCCGCCGATCAGCCGGTGCTGTTGTCCGACGAGCACGGTGCGATCGCCTTTTACGGCATCCCGTATCTGGAGCCGGAGATCACCCGCGCCGAACTCGGTGTACCGCAAGCACGTTCGCACGCGGAGATTCTGGACGCGGTGATGAGCCGGATCCGCGCCGATATCGCCGAGCGTCCCGGCACCCGCACCGTGGTGCTGGCCCACGCCTTCGTTGTCGGTGGCGAGTCGACCGGATCCGAGCGTTCGATTTCGGTCGGCGGCGTGGAGACGGTGCCGCTGTCGGCATTCGACGGCATCGACTATGTGGCGCTCGGGCATCTGCATTCGCCGCAGACGCTCTCGGAATCGGTGCGCTATTCCGGTTCCCCGCTGCCCTATTCGTTCGCCGAGACCTCGCACCGGAAGGCGGTATGGCTCGTCGATCTGAACGCTTCCGGCCTGTATTCGGTGCAGCGCCGCGATCTTCCGCTCGTGCGGGGTTTGAGTCGTCTCACGGGTACCCTCGACGAATTACTCGGTGATGCAGCCTATTCCGACGCTGAGGAGCACTACGTCTCGGCGACGCTCACCGACTACGCCCGTCCCGTCGACGCGATGCGCAAACTGCGCGAGCGCTTCCCGCATGCGGTGCACGTGGAATGGTCGCGCCCGGAGGGCAACCCGGAATTGCGCTACCGTGAGCGCGTGCACGGCCGCCGCGATACCGAAGTAGCGCAGAGCTTCCTCACTGACGTCCGCGGGGAACCCACACCGGGTGAAATGGCCTGGCTGGAACGTGCGCTCGCCGCGGCGGTCGCCGAACCGGACCGGGCGGTGGCGGTACTGGACACGCTGGCCGGGGAACTCTCCGCGTGAGCGGCCCTCGGTTGACGTGTGGCCCGCTCAGACCGGTCACCAGTGGACATCGCTACGGCGAAGCCCTGGCGCGCATGCCGAAAACCCTTCGCGGCATTGGTTATCGCAACAGCTTTGCCTCGGGCGTAGGTTCCGGCAGCGGGCTTGCGCGAGGCGTCCGCGCGCTGAATGGGTTCCACGAGGACGAGGCCGACCCAGGACGTTTACTGGTGCTGCCCGCGACGTCGACCGCGTTCGACGGGGGCGCTGAATGAGGCTGCATCGGCTGGAGATGACCGCATTCGGCCCGTTCGCCGAAACTACGGTTGTCGACTTCGACACGCTCGGAGCGGATGGGCTGTTCCTGCTGCACGGGCAGACCGGGGCCGGAAAGACGACGGTGCTGGATGCTATCGCCTTCGCGTTGTACGGCAGCGTGCCGGGCGCACGCGGCGAGAGTAAGCGGCTGCATTCCGATCATGCCGACGAGCAGACGCCGCCCCGGGTCGTGCTGGAGGCAACGCTGGGTGGCCGACGAGTGCGGTTGACGCGCACGCCAGAATTCCAGCGGCCGAGCAAGCGAGCCAAAAGCGGTTGGGTCAAGGAGAATGCCGCCGCGACGCTGGAATGGTTGGACGGGCGCGGCGCGAACCTCGCTCGCCTGACCGATATCGGCGACGAAATCATCCGGCTGCTCGGCATGAGCGCGGACCAGTTCTTCCAAGTCGTGCTGCTGCCCCAGGGTGATTTCGCGCGATTTCTGCGTGCGGAGAACGAGGAGCGTGAGAAGCTGCTCGAAAAGCTTTTCGACACAGAGCGTTTCGGTAGTGCCGAACAGTGGTTGGCCGACAAACGTCGCGCCTCGGCAGCTGACGTGGAGTCGCGCAAGCAGGGCATCGATCGGTTGATCGCACAGGTCGCGGTGGCAGCGGGGGAGACGGCGGCCGAATCCGTCGGGCCATTGGAAGCGGTCGGCTGGTCGCAAGATCTGCTCGCGACCGCGCGTGCTGCGCTCACCATGACTGCGGCGGAAGCCGAACGGTGCCAACAGGAATCGGCGCGCATCAGGTCTCGTGCCGAGGAGCAACGCCGCTTGCACGAACTGCGTCGCCGCATGATCGCGGCCCGCGAGCGGCTCGACGAATACGCCGCCGCCGCCGGCCACCGCGCTGACCTGCAGGCCGAACTCGAATCGGCCCGCCGTGCCGCACCGGTCGCCGAGGCCATCGCTGAGGCGCGCGCCGCGGTAATGCACGCCAGGCGCAAATCGGACGAAACCCATCGCATCGCAGCACGATTGGCCGTACTGCTCGCCGATCCTGCTGGCTCGGACGTCGCCGGCAATGAGCTGATCACGGTCCAGTCCGGCCCGGACGGTACGCCGATTGTCGTCGCGGACACGGATGTCGATGCGGCGATTCGACGGTGGAGCGCCCAGATGGGCGCGCTCGACGAGGTCAGCGCCGATGCGACCACCGCGACCCGGCTTACTTCCGAACTGGCCACGCTGCGCGACGAGGACACCGCTCTCACCGGCCGCGTGGACAAACTGACCCGGATACGTCAGCAGCTGCCCGAATCGATCGCCACAATCGAGGCCCGGCTGCGCGAAACCACCGAGGCCGCAGCCAAACTGCCCACCCTGACCGCCGAATGCGAAAGCCTGCAGACCGCGGCACTGGCGGCGGTCGAACTCGCCGGTCGCAGAACAACTCTCGACCACGCACGGATCGAATTGGAGTCGACCCGCGCCGCACACCTCGACGCCAAGGAACGCGTACTCGACTTGCGCGAACGCAGGCTGGCCGGGATGGCTGCCGAACTCGCCGGTCAGTTGACCGACGGGGAGCCGTGCACGGTCTGCGGCTCCGCCGACCATCCCGCACCGGCTCGCGCTGCGGCCAGCGCGGTATCCAAGGACGCCGAAGACGCGGCGGCCGCCGCGGAGCGCGCGGCCGAGGACGCACGCGACCGAGTGCTGGCCCGAATCACCGATCTGGAACGCGAAATCGACGCGCTCATCGCCCGCGGTGGCGATGCCGACCGCGTCGAATTGGCCGCCGCCCTGCGCGCCGCCACTGATCGCTACGAAGACGTGTCCGAACTCGCCGCCCTCTCCGACAGCCTCACGGCCGAACTGACCCGCCTGCGCACCGACGAATCGCGCCTGCACGACGAACTCCGCGAATCCGATACCCGCCGCGGCATCGTCACCACCCGCATCGCCGCCGCCGCCGCGCGCCTCACCGAACTCACCGACCGCCTGCGCACCGCCGCAGGCGCCGACGAAACTATCGACCGCCGCCGCACCCGCCTCGACACCCTGATCGGCGACGCTACCGCCCTCCGCGACGCCCGCAACGACGAGTCGGCCGCAATCGAGCAGGTCACCATGATCGCTGACCGAGTTGAAAGCCTCGCGCTGGCAGCAGGTTTCATCATCGAGCGAGCAGCGGACTCCGTCGCGAGCGGTGCGACGCCCGGTCGGGCGGCTGGTCCGGATGCGTCGCCGGGCACCGCTCCTGAGGGCGCAGGCAGTGGTGATGCGGTCATCGACGCCGATGGTGCTGGTGCGGTCGCCGATTCGGCCGAGGCGAGTGTCGACCATCGGGGAGCCGTCGGTTCGGCGGTCGTCGAAGCCGACGCCCGGCCACGCGATGACGTGGCCTTGTTGAAGGCATACGCGCGAGTGGTCACCGCGGCCTCGCGAACTGCCCAGCGGCAGAGTCAGATCGAAGCGGAGCTGGTCGCCGCCGATCGGGCTCGTGCGCATGCCGAGGCAGTCCTGGCCGAGCCGGAGATCCAGGCCGCGGCGTCAACCGAACCCGGCGATCTCGAGGAGTTGGAGTCTGCCGTGGCCGCCGCGCAGACCCAGCTGAATGCCGCGGTCGCCGCGCATGCGGAGGCCGCTCGACGGGTGAACCTGCTGGAGGATTTGGGCGGTCAGCTGTGGGCCGCGGTCGATCGGATCGCCCCGGTGCAGCGCGCCCATGATGAACTTGCCGCGCTCGCCGAGGTTGTTGCGGGTCGAGGCGCGAACAATCGCCGAATGTCGTTGCGCTCCTATGTACTTGCCGCCCGGCTGGAAGAGGTGGCATTGGCGGGTTCGGTTCGCCTGCGCCGAATGTCGGGCGGTCGCTACGAATTCGTGCACTCCGACAAGGCGGGCCCGCGTGGCCGTCGCGGTGGCCTCGGCCTCGATATCCGCGACGACTACACCGGCGCCGTCCGCCCCGCCAAGACCCTTTCCGGCGGCGAATCATTCATGGCCGCGCTGTCATTGGCTCTCGGCCTCGCCGATACCGTGGCAGCCGAATCCGGCGGCGTGGTGCTCGACACCATCTTCATCGACGAGGGTTTCGGCGGACTCGATGCCGACACCCTCGACGCGGTCATGGGAGTTCTGGACGAACTCCGTGCGGGCGGGCGCGTGGTCGGCGTGGTCAGCCACGTCGACGAGATGCGCCAGCGAATTCCGAGCCGCCTGCACGTCATACGCGGGCGAGCGGGTTCCCAACTCCGCACCACCGTCGCCTGAGTAAACGTTTACGGGTCCCCGCGGCCGCTGGCTCGTCCAAGCCCGCCGTGGCGGTAATGGCGGATTTCCGCTAGCGTTCGGTGCGGGTTGCTGCAATTGTGGATTGGGTGACGATCACGGCTTTGGATTTCGAACGCTGCTATCGGGCGGTGTCGACCCGGGACTCCCGATTCGACGGCCAGTTCTTCACCGCCGTGCGAACTACCGGAATCTATTGCCGCCCTTCATGTCCGGCGATTACGCCGAAACCGACCAACGTGACGTTCCTGCCGACGGCCGCCGCCGCGCAGCAGGCCGGATACCGGGCCTGCCGCCGCTGCCTGCCCGATGCCGCACCCGGATCGCCGCTGTGGAATACCCGCGCAGATCTGGCCGCGCGGGCGATGCGACTCATCGGCGACGGCGTCATCGAGCGCGGCGGCGTGCCCGCACTGGCCGCCACGCTGGGCTATTCGCAGCGCCAGCTCACTCGGGTGCTGACCACCGAACTGGGGGCCGGTCCATTGGCGCTGGCCAGGGCGCATCGGGCGCACACCGCGCGGCTGCTGATCCAGACCACGAATATGCCGATGTCCGATATCGCCTTCGCGGCCGGATTCGCCAGTATTCGCCAGTTCAACGACACCGTCCGCGAGGTATTCGCGGTCAGTCCGACGACCATGCGCACCGAGGCGCAGCGGGTGACGCGCTCCAACAGCCACTTGGTGCCCGCCACCAACGGCTCGCTGACGCTGCGGCTGCCTTTCCGCGAGCCGCTGGACCGCGGCTGGCTCGAATGGTTCCTCTCCTCGCACGTCGTGGCGGGCATGGAGCTATGGGAGGACCGCGCATACACCAGGAGCCTGCGCACCCCACACGGATATGCGACGACGCGGCTGAGTTTCCAGCGTGACCACGTGCGCGCCGAACTGTCGCTGCACGATATGCGCGATCTCGCACCGACCGTCGCACGCTTGCGGCATCTGCTGGACCTGGATGCGGACCCGGTAGGAATCGATGAGGCGCTCGGCGTGGTGCCCGCCGACACCGACGTTATCGAGACATCCGGGCGAGATCTCCCGGACGTCGGTGCGGCACCGGCCGACCATCCCTTCAATGTCGGTGTGGCCGCTCGCCGTAGCCGAGCCCGCCCACCGTTCACTCCCGGCATCCGGGTGCCCGGCTCCCTAGATGGTCCGGAGTTATTGCTGCGCACCATGATCGGTCAGCAGATTTCGGTGTCCGCCGCCGCGACGCACACTGCTCGTCTGGTCGAGGCGCTCGGCGAACCGATCGACGGACCGGTCGCGCGCTTGTTCCCGACTCCGGCCGCGATCGCCGACCGCGGAGCCGAGGTATTGACGGGTCCGGCGCGGCGGACCCGCTCGATTATCGGCGTGGCCTCGGCTCTCGCCTCCGGCGATCTGGTGCTGCACCAGGGCCGCCCCGCCACCGACCTCCGCCGCGACCTGTTGGCTCTGGAGGGCGTCGGACCGTGGACCGCCGATTACGTGACCATGCGACTGCTGGCCGATCCCGACATCCTGCTCGACACCGATCTCGTTGTCCGCCAGGGCGCTACCCTCCTCGGCGTCGATCTCACCGATACCGCGCGCTGGGCGCCGTGGCGTTCATATCTATCCATGCACCTGTGGAAGGCCGCGCTCGCCGGTCGCAAGGCAGTACCACCGAAAGCATCTCCGACGAAAGTGAAGACCCGATCGTGACAACCGATTTCGCGACATCCGACACCCCGATCGGGCCGTTCACCGCACTGGTCGACGTCGATGGTGCCGTACTCGCCTCCGGCTGGACCGCCGACGCCGAGAACTTGCGGCAGTTGATCCACCCGAGTCTGCGGCCCAGCGAGCTTCGCAGGCGTGCTGACCTCGGCGAGGTGACCCGCGCGATCACCGCCTACCACCGCGGCGAACTGGCCGCGATCGACGCGATCGAGGTGCGCCAGCAATCCGGTGAATTCCTGGTGCACGCATGGGAAGTGCTGCGCAAGATCCCGGCGGGCGATCCGGTCACCTACACCGAATACGCCGCCATCTCCGGCCGTCCCGACGCCACCCGCGCCGCGGCCAATGCCTGCGCCCGCAATGCCGCGGCATTGTTCGTGCCCTGCCACCGAGTGCTGCGCATCGGCGGCGCGCTCGGTGGCTTCCGCTGGGGGCTGCCGGTGAAACGCTGGCTGTTGGACCACGAAGGCGGCACGTCCGACGTCCAGTTGCGCATGGCGTAGACCGACACGTTCTACACCGAGGTGCGCCTCGAATCATCTTGCGCTGGGAGCCGGTTTCGGCCCACTCGGGGCGACGGACTCAACGTATCGGCAGCTCGATCACGCCGAATAGCGAGCTCAACAGCAGCGATTCTGTGGATTGCTATCCGCGTCGGCATGCCGTCGACGCCAATACTCCCGCTCGGACGGAATTTCACATCCGGGGTGATTGCGCTGCAGATGGTCCACATAGCGCTGGTAATCCTGCCCGCCCAGCACCGCATTGAACCACGAAACGAATGCGCGACCCCTTGTGGCACAGGCACTTGCGGCCAGTCGCAGACGCCGAATGACGGCCGGTCGAGGTGACCGGCCGTCATTCGGCTGAGCTGCTGCGGTCAATGTGCTGGGGTTTCCGCCGTCGTGCCCTTGGTATGTGCGGCGCCCGGTGCTCGGACCTGCCCCGATTCGATCAGGGCATCCCATTCCTTCTGCACCGCCTTCTCTTCCGCGGTGGCGATGAAGCCGCGCGGTGCGAAGATCTTCGACGGTTCATCCGGCGTTTCACTGCTCGGTCCGCCGCCCGCCCGCCAGGCACGGAAGCAGACCACCACACCGACCACCGCGACGACCAGCACCAACACCGCGAAGATGATCGACAACGTGCCCTGGATGAACGTATTGCGCACGACCTTGTCCATATCGTCGGCAGTCTTCGCCGGTGCCAACAACTTTCCGGCATCACGGGCGGCACTGTAGTTATCGTGCTGCTTCCAGTAGCCGATCTTCGGATCGGTGGAGAAGATCTTCTGCCAAGAGGCCGTCATCGTCACGATCAGATCCCAGATCAGCGGCAGCGCGGGAATCCACGCCCACTTCACCAGGCCCTTCTTGATCAGAATGGTCAGCACGACGGTGAGTGCGATCGCGGCCAGCAGCTGGTTGGAGATGCCGAACAGCGGATAGAGCGTGTAGATGCCGCCGAGCGGATCGGTGACACCCATCAGCAGCACCGAACCCCAGGCCGCCACCACGATGGCCGAGCACACCCATGCGCCTGGCCGCCACGACGGATCCTTGAACTTCTTCGCCGGGCCACCAAGGTTGCCGAGTGAGTCCGAGAGCATGAAGCGCGCGACACGGGTACCGGCGTCGATGGTGGTGAGGATGAACAGCGCCTCGAACATGATCGCGAAGTGGTACCAGAACGCCTTCATCCCGGAGCCGCCGAGGAATCCGGACATCACCTGGGACATGCCGACCGCCAGCGTCGGCGCGCCACCGGTGCGCGAGATGATGCTGGTCTCTCCGACATCCTTGGCCGTCTGGGTCAGCTCACCCGCGGTGACCGGATCACCGCTCAGACCAAGGGTATTGGTGTAGGCGGCGGCCTTCTCGGCGGTTCCGCCGGTGAGACCCGCGCCCGCGTTCATGGCGAAGTACAGGTGCTGGTCGATGATGCTCGCGGTGATCATCGCCATGATCGCGACGAACGACTCCATCAGCATGCCGCCGTAGCCGATCATGCGCGCATGCGATTGCTTCTCCAGCAGTTTGGGCGTGGTGCCGGAGGAGACCAGGGCGTGGAATCCGGACAGCGCGCCACAGGCGATGGTGATGAACAGGAACGGGAACAGGCTGCCCGCGAAGGACGGACCGTTGCTGTTGTGCGCGAACTGCGACACCGCGGGCGCTTTCAGCACCGGCATGGTGAACACGATGCCGAGCGCGAGCAGGCCGATGGTGCCGATCTTCATGAACGTCGACAGGTAATCGCGCGGTGCGAGCAGTAGCCACACCGGCAGTACCGAGGCGATGAAACCGTAGACGATCAGCAGCCAGGCGATCGTTGTGCCGGACAGCGTGAACAGGTCACGGCCCCAACCGGACTCGGAAACCCAACGGCCGGAGATGATCACGAACAGCAGCAGCGCGAAGCCGACGATCGATACCTCGCCGACCCGGCCCGGCCGCACGAAGCGCAGGTACAGGCCCATGAACAGGGCGATCGGGATGGTCATGCCGATGGAGAACACACCCCATGGGCTGCCGCCGTGCAGCGCGCCGTCCGGACCCTTGACCGCGGCCAGCGCCTGCACGACCACGATGCCGAGCACCGCGAGCAGGATCATCATGATCACCAGTACCGCGACGATCGCGGCGACACCGCCGATCGGACCGAGTTCGTCACGGGCCATCTGCCCGAGGCTGCGCCCACGCCGCTTCGACGAGGCCCACAGCACCAGGTAGTCCTGCACCGCGCCGGCGAGGACGACGCCGACGATGATCCAGATGGTGCCCGGCAGATAACCCATCTGCGCGGCCAGCACCGGTCCGACCAGTGGACCGGCGCCCGCGATGGCGGCGAAGTGATGCCCGAAGAGCACCCGCCGATCCATCGGCATGTAGTCCTTGCCGTTCTCCAATTCCTCGGCGGGCGTGGCCACATCGTCGCGCGGCTTGGTGATCCGGTATTCGATCAGCCTGGCGTAGAACTGGTAGGCGGTCACATAGGTGCAGACCGCCGCGATCACGATCCACACCGCGTTCACGTTCTCCCCGCGGGAGATGGCGAGGACGGCCCAGGCTATCGCTCCGACGACTGCGATCGCCCCGAAGATCGCCTTCTTCCGTGGCGTGATCGTGGAGTGATCGACCACCCCGACGGGCGGCAGATCGGGATCCGTCCGCAAATATTCGATTGTCGCCATCCGCTTACTCTCCTGAAAAACGCGCAGGATCCTGCTCAAACATCTGACAACGTATCCGATTGGTGATGTCGATCGGGCTCGTTTCCGATCGGCTTTGGACAACGTTAAGTTTTGTTCGTGTGTCGGCCATCACCTCGGTGTTGCCGAACGTATGCTGCCATGCGATTCCGCCAAACTCCACACCCGCCTGGAGGAGGGCCTCGTTGCGCAGGCGCACGCTGCTCGGCTCGATGCTGACCGCGCCGCTGCTCGCCGGCACCGGCTGTGGATCCGATGACGACGCGCTGACTTTCTTCTTCCAGGCGAGGCCGGAGGAGGCGCGGGTTCGGCTGAAGATCATCGACGAGTTCCAGCAGCGGCATCCGGAGATCCGGATTCGCACCATCATGTCCGGGCCGGATCCGCTGCAGCAGATGTTGACCTACTGCGCGGGTGGCAAATGTCCCGACGTCATGATGGCGTGGGAGTTGCTTTATGCCGGACTCGCCGAGCGCGGGGTGCTGCTGGATCTGCGTACGCTGCTCGGTCGGGAGCCCGAATACGCTGCCGCACTGCGTGCCGACAGTTATCCGGCGCTCTATGACACCTTCACCTATGGCGGCGGGCAATATGCGCTGCCGGAACAGTGGTCGGGGGTGTTTCTGTACTACAACCGGAAGCTTTTCGCCGAAGCCGGAGTGACCGCGCCGACGCGGTGGCGCGATGCCTGGTCTTTCGCCGAATTCCTCGATGCTGCAAGGGCACTCACGCGGCGAGAGTCATCCGAGCGGAACCGGCAGTGGGGTTTCGCCGATGCCTGGGTGCCGTACTTCTCGGCCGCCTGTTTCGGTATGAACAATGGGGCGGAGTGGTTCTCGCCGTCGGTGGATCCGACCAGGACCAATCTCGGCGATCCGCGGTTCGCCGAGGGGTTCCAGTTCTATGCTGATCTCGCGGTTCGCCATCGGGTCGCGCCGAAAGTCGCCGATCAGCAGTCGGTTTCGGCTCCCGATCTGTTCCGTCGAGGACGGGCGGCAATGGCGATGGGTGGGCATTGGCTGTATTCCGAGTTCGCCGGACAGGATGATTTGCCCATCGATGTCACGGTGCTGCCGGCCGGCCCGCATGGCGGGCCTGGGGCGATTACCGATGTGGGGAGTACCGGGTTGTCGATCGCCGCCGATAGTCCGCGCATCGAACAAGCTTGGGAATTCGTCAAATTCGCGACCGGGCCGGTGGGGCAAGCGATTATCGCCTCCTCCGGTCTGTTCGTGCCGGTGTTGAAATCCGCAATGGACTCTACTGGATTCGCGAATGCGCATCGCGAGATACGCAATCTTCAAGTGCTCACGGAGGGGCCGGAGAATTCGCGACCGCTGCCGGTTACCCCGGTTTGGGGCAAGGTTTCCGCGCTGCTCGAACGCGGTGGCAATCGGGTGCTACGCGGAGCTGCCACCGCGGAGTCCGTAAGTGCGTCCCTGACTGCCGATATCAATACCCTTCTGGAACCCTCATGAAACTGATTCGAGCGCGGCTGGCGCGGCGGCGTGAGCGGGCGGGCTGGATGTTCGTGGCACCGAATCTAGCTGCGGTGCTGGTGTTCTTGCTGGTTCCGCTCGCGGTATCGCTGTATCTGAGTCTGCACTCGTGGGACTTGTTCAGTGCACCACGGTTCGTGGGGATTGCGAACTATCGGCGGTTGTTCGCATCGGATCCGTTGTTCCTCATCGCATTACGCAATACCGCGGTGTTCACCGTGTTGACACTGGTGCCGACGGTGGTGATCGGGCTCGCGGTAGCGGCGGTGCTCAATCGAAAGCTGGCCGGTATCAGCATCTTTCGAACCATCGCGTTCCTGCCGCTGGTCGCCTCGACCGTGGCCATGGCCGTGGTGTGGCGCTTCATCTTCACCACCGATGACGGTCTGCTCAACATTATGCTCGGCTGGGTCGGCTTCGATCCGGTTCCGTGGCTCACCGACCCGGATTGGGCGCTGATTTCGCTGAGCATCGTGACCGTGTGGAAGAGCGTGCCTTTCGCAACGGTCATCCTGCTGGCGGCTATGCAGGGCGTGCCCGCGACGCTGTACGAGGCAGCGCGAATCGACGGCGCGGGGGCGCTGCGGCGGTTCTGGTCGGTGACACTGCCGTTGATTCGTGGGCCGCTGTCTTTTGTTTTCGTCATCACCATCATCAACTCGGTGCAGGCCTTCGATCAGGCCTATGCCTTGACCGGCGGTAATGGCGGGCCGGAGACCGGGACATACCTGCTCGGAATCATGTTGTTCCAGAACGCCTTCGGATTCTACGAGATCGGCTATGCGGCAGCGCTGGCCTGGGTGATCTTCGCGATCCTGCTGGTGCTGACGCTCTTACAACTGCGGTTCGCGCGCCGGTCGGAGGTCGAGTTGTGAATGCGCACGAGGTGGTTCGGTCGCTTCCGGTGCGGATCGTTGTGCGGGCGCGCAGTACCAGCCGGGTGGAGCGGGCCATTCTGCGCCGGACGGTGCGCGGCATCCTGATTTACGTGGCGCTCGTTGGTGTCGCCTGGTGTGCGTTGTTTCCGATCCTGTGGGCATTGTCGGGTTCGTTGAAGCGCGATGGCGAAATCACCGAGCCGACACTGATTCCCGCGCGTCCGCAGTGGTCCAACTACGGGAAGGTCTTCGACCTACTGCCGCTCGGGCGGATGCTGCTCAATACCGCGTGCTATGCGTTATGTGTCACGGCCGGGCAGGTATTCTTCTGCTCGCTGGCTGGATATGCATTCGCGCGCTTGCGATTTCGTGGTCGCGACGTACTTTTTCTCGCCTACCTCGGCACGCTTATGGTGCCTTTGACGGTTACGGTGATCCCGCAATTCCTGATCATGCGTGCCTTCGGCTGGGTGGACACGCCGTGGGCAATGATTGTTCCCGGCCTGTTCGGCAGCGCATTCGGCACCTATCTGATGCGCCAGTTCTTCCGAACGTTGCCTGCCGAGCTCGAGGAAGCGGCGATCGTCGACGGGTGCACGACCTGGCAGGTGTTCTGGCGAGTCTTGTTGCCGCACACCCGTCCTGGGCTCATGGTCCTCGGTGTGCTGACCTGGATCACCGTTTGGAACGACTTTCTGTGGCCGCTGATCATGATCCAGCGCAATGACATCGCCACCGCCACATTAGGTCTGGTCCGGCTGCAAGGCCAATACCATACGCAATGGCCGATTCTGATGGCCGCCGCCGTGGTCATTCTGCTGCCACTGGTGGTCGTCTACGCGATCGCGCAACGGGCGTTCGTGCGCGGCATCGCGGCATCGGGTCTCGGCGGGCGTTGACGGCCGCGCTGTCGGCGGCCGTCGTTATTACTCGCCCCAGTAGGTGCCGAAGCTCCAGAGGTTGCCCTCCGGATCACGGACGGTGAAGCCGCGCGAGCCGTAGTCCTCATCGCGCAGACCGCGCACCACCTCCGCGCCCGCGGCGACCGCACGATCGTGCAGGGCATCGGGTTCCTCGCAGACGAGGTAGATCGAGTCGGTGCCCGGTCCCCGTTCACAGAACGGGTTATCGCCCTTGCCGATGGAACTGAACATGATTCCGCCGCCGAGCGGCCAGCGCAGTTGGCCGTGCTCGATGAACGATGCGTCGTCCTCCCTGGCGAACAGCGCGACTTCTTCGAAGCCGAATGCACTGGTCAGGAAGGCCACTGCCGCACGAGCGTCGGTGAAATTGAGGCACGGCCATACGGCGGTGCGGGTTGTTGTCTGTGCTGAACCTGTTGGTGTTGTCATGGATCCAGCCTCACGTGCGGGACCCCTCCGGGTCTTGGACGGATGGAATCTCCTCCGCGAGCCATGCGGTGGGGCTGCAACCGGCCAGTTCCGCGAAGTCGCGGTTGAGGTGGGCCTGATCGTAATATCCGCAGGTCGCGGCCACCTGCGCGATCGTCACATAGGACGGTGTGTGCCCGATCATCCGCCTCGCGCGTTCGAAACGGGCGATCCGAGCGGCGAGCTTCGGGCTGAGCCCGAACTCCGCACCGAAGCGTCGCGCCAGATGCTGGCGGCTCCAACCGATCTCCTCGGCGAGCGGGCCGATCTGGGCCGCACCGTCGGATTGGACCAAAGTGCGCCAAGCCCAAGTCAATTCGGGTGTCACCAGGCGATCGTGACAGGCCAGCGCGGTCAAAACCCGATCACAGGCGGCGAACCGCTCCGGCCAGGACGGCAACTCCTGCAATTGCTCCCACAGCTGCCGCCCGACCGGTCCCGCCACCTCGGCGCATTCCACCGAGGTGTTCCACAGCGCACTCGCGGGCATCCCGAACAGGGCTCGGCTCCCGAGCGGCGTCAACTCGATCCCGATCCCCTCCTGATAGCCATTGTGCGAAATAACCGCCGAACTGGCCTGCAACCCGCTCAGCACGCACCGGTAGTCCTGCGGCGACTGCAGCGAATCCGTCTGCGCCACAACGTCGATACTCGGCCCGATCGACACGATGAACGTCATATGCCGAGACGGCAGTCCCCGATGCAACCCGGACGCAAACCCGCTCAGTCGATACCCGACGTACCCATCGATGTACGCCGCGAGCGCAGGTGCCGGGCGCGCCGTCACCACTTCGGTGGTCGGCTCCATACCGGCCAACGCTACGCCGCCGGTCGGCTAGCGCGAGGTGAGTCAGCCGGCAACGTTGATGTGGTGGTGGATCGACTGCGGGTCCGCCGCCAGCTCGAGCAGGCACGCGGCCAGGTCCTCGCGGCTGATCCGGATGCCGAATGTCACGTTGCGGTCGACCGCGGTTTTGTAGGAACCCTTCGCTGGATGGTCATTGAGCTGCGGTGCTCGCACGATCGTCCAATCCAGTTCGGTATCGCGCGTCGCCTGTTCGGCCGCGGCCATATCGTCGAGGCTGTGCCGCAGCAGCGGACGCAGAATGAGCGGCTTCACTACGAAGCGGGTGAACCAATCGTCGCCCGGTCCAGCGATTCTCGCGCTATTACTGATCAGGATCAGCCGCCGTGCACCCACCGATGCCATGGCCTTGGTGATGGCGAGTGTTGCGTCGGTGGCGACCGTCGTCGGGCCTTTGTCCCGTGATCCGATGGTGTCGAGCACCGCGTCGGCGCCCCGGACGGCCATAGCGATGTCGTCGGGATTCATGATGTCGGCCGTGATCGCGCGCAGTTGTGGATGATCTGTCATGGCGTGCTGGCCGCGGACGACAGCGGTCACCTCGTGGCCGGCCGTGAGTGCCTGTCGCACGAGATGTCCGCCGGTGCGTCCGGTAGCTCCGAAGATCGTGAGTCGCATGTTGAGTCCTTCAGGTTGGTGAGTATTTACTAACCTAGGATGGGTGAGTACTTACTAACCTGTCAACCGGGAGGCCGCATGGGCACGCGCGACCAGATCCTCGACGCCGCGGCGCAGATCATGCGCAACCGCGGCGTGGTGGAGGCCACGACCAAGGAGATCGCCAAGGCGGCGGGCTACTCCGAAGCCGCGCTCTACAAGCACTTCAGCGATAAAGAGGACCTGATTCTGAACGTCCTCCAACACCGTATGCCCGGCCCCGCCGCGACCCGACCCGAACCGGGATCCGCCACGGTCGAAGCCAATCTCGCCGCACTCGCCCGCGCCGCCCTGGCCTTCTATCAGCAGTCCCTACCCCTGCTCGGCGGACTACTCGCACAACCCAAACGCATGGCGGCGCATCGCGATTCGATGCGTCGGCACGGCGCGGGCCCCGGCCACGCCATCGCCGGAATCGCCGCTTACCTGCGTGCCGAACAGCAACTCGGCCGAGTCGACCCCGAAGTCGACGTCGACACCGCAGCAGCACTCCTCGACGGCACCTGTTTCCACCAGGCCTTTCTGCGCTTCTACGAGGAGGGCCCGGATGCCACCCCCGCCCCGGACGAACTTGCCGAGGACCTGGCGCAGACGCTCGTACGTGGGCTCGGATCGTAGTGCCGCTCACCCTGCGGCCGCGGCGGTGAGATTTCGCACTCGGCGCGGTAAGTGGATGAGGGTTATCGCAGCGCCGGGCTACCTTTACCTCTCCTAAGGATTTTTGGAGGTGTGATGCGGCGGGTGCAATACCAGCACAGCGGTGGCCCGGAGGTACTCGAGGTGGTGTCGGCCGATGTGCCGACGCCGGGCCCCGGGGAACTGCTGGTCCGGGTCGAGGCGGTTGGTGTGACGCTGCCGGTCGTTCGTAAGGTGCGTGAGCCGCGGGAGCCGATCGCGCTGGGCGGCGAGGTCGCGGGCGAGGTGGTCGCTGTTGGTGAGGGCGTGACCACATGTATGCCCGGCTATCGCGTCACCGGTCTGGTCTTCGGCCACGGCTATGCCGACTACGCGCTGCTATCCGCCGCGATGGCATCGCCGGTTCCCGACGGCGCCTCGGCCGTCGACGCGGTCGCGCTGGTCCGCAGCGGTTTGGTCGCACTCGGTGCGCTCGATGCCGCGAATGCCAAGCCGGAGGAGTCCGCCCTGATCACGGCCGCCGCCAGTGGTGTCGGGCATCTCGCCCTGCAGCTCGCGCGGGTGCGCGGGGCCGCACGAGTGGTGGCGGCGGTCTCCGACCTCGCCAAGACCGACTTCCTGCGCGGCCTCGGCGCCGACGAAGTCGTCGCGTACGACCAGGAATCATGGGGCGAACCCGTCGATTACGTCCTCGACGCTGTCGGGGGCGACCTTCTCACCCCGGCAATCGCGGCAGTGGCCCCAGGCGGCCGACTCGTCGCCTACAGCTCCGGCGGCGGCACCATCCAGGCCTACGACCTGCTAGTCGGCGCGAAATCGGTAATCGGCTTCCAAATGGCCCGCATCGCCCGCAACTCCCCGGATCGCTACGAACATTGGCGCCAAGAACTCTGGCAATACTTCGCCTCCGGCCTCCTGCGCCCGGTCGTCCACGCGGAATTCCCCTTGGCAGACGCCGCCGAGGCCCACGCCGTCATCGAGAACCGCTCGAACCTCGGCAAGGTCATCCTGATTCCCTGACGAAGTCAGCGTGCGTCCGGGTGCGTCACGGGCGAGAGCGTCACCAGATCCTCGAGTCCTACGAAGTCCGCCGGGTTGACGGTGTACAGCGCCAGTCCATGCGCGGACGCTATCGCGGCGACCAGCAGATCGATCCGGCGCGGCTTCGGATTCCGCCCCGCTGCGAGCACCGCCGCGACGACATGGCCATAACGGCGTGCTACGCGCGTATCGAACGGCAGCGGCTCGAACAATGCCTCTGCGTTTTGGACTCGTTCGATTCGGCGGGCGCGCTCGCCGGGGTCGGTCGTGAAGTGCGGCCCTGCGGCGAGTTCGGCCATTGTGATCGAGCTGATGACAATTTCGGCAGGCAGTTCGTCCGGGTCGACGGCGTCGATGAGGATCAAGACATTGGTATCGACCAAGCCTCGCTCGCGGACGGCAGTCATGAATCGCTTCCGGGCGCGAATTCCCCACGGCGGTAGGCGCGGTCATAGGGGTCGTACAACGAGTCATCGACGAAGTCTTGGTCGTCGCTGCCCGACAGCCCTGCGAACGCGGCGATCGTCTCGTCACGAGGCACCGCCGTACGCCGCCGCGCGGGGCGGTGCGGCACCAGATCGGCAACCGCCGCGCCATCGACGGTGACGGTGTACGACTGTCCGGCTCGGACCTCGCGCAGAATTCGGCTGGCCTCGTTGCGGAGTTCACGCTGCGGGATCTCAGGCAGCTCGGCGGGTATGCCCATGTACCCACCATATCGGCAATGCCTACGGTCATGCTACGGATGCGCTACGGCAATGTGGGCGGCTCGCTCGGCCGCTGCCGAAGCTCTACTTCTTGCCGCGTAGACTCTCTCTCTCGTGAGTCTCACCCTCGGAATCGTCGGCCTGCCCAACGTCGGAAAGTCGACGCTGTTCAATGCGCTGACCAAGAACGACGTGCTTGCCGCGAACTATCCGTTCGCGACCATCGAGCCGAACGTCGGGGTGGTTGCGCTGCCCGACCCGCGACTGGACAAGCTGGCCGAGATCTTCGGCTCCCAGCGCATCCTGCCCGCCACGGTGTCGTTCGTCGACATCGCGGGCATCGTGAAGGGCGCTTCCGAGGGCGCCGGACTCGGCAACAAATTCCTTGCCAACATCCGTGAAGCCGATGCCATCTGCCAGGTGGTGCGAGTCTTCGCCGACGATGATGTGGTGCACGTCGACGGGCGCGTCGATCCGCTAGCCGATATCGAGGTGATCGAAACCGAGCTGATCATCGCCGATATGCAGACGCTGGAAAAGGCGATCCCGCGGCTGGAGAAGGAAGCCAAGGTCAAAAAGGACCGCAAGCCGCTGCTCGACGCGGCCAAGGCCGCCCAGGAAGTTCTCGACAGCGGCAAAACCCTCTTCTCCGCCCGCACCCAACTGGATGGCGAACTGCTGAAAGAACTTTCGCTGCTCACCACCAAGCCGTTCCTCTACGTGTTCAACGCCGACGAGTCCGTGCTCACCGACGAGGCCAAGGTCGCCGAACTGAAAGCCGCTGTCGCACCGGCGGATTCGGTCTTCCTCGATGCCAAAGTGGAAGCCGAACTCCTCGAACTCGACGACGAATCCGCCCTGGAACTGCTCGAATCCATCGGCCAATCCGAGCCCGGCCTGCACGCCTTGGCCCGCACCGGCTTCCACACCCTGGGCCTGCAGACTTACCTCACCGCAGGTCCAAAAGAGGCCCGCGCCTGGACAATCCACCAAGGCGACACCGCCCCCAAGGCCGCCGGCGTAATCCACACCGACTTCGAACGAGGCTTCATCAAGGCCGAAGTAGTCGCCTACGACGACCTCATCGCCGCCGGCTCCATGGCCGCCGCCAAGGCCGCAGGCAGGGTCCGCATGGAAGGTAAGGACTACGTCATGACCGACGGCGACGTAGTCGAGTTCCGTTTCAACGTATAGCGTTTCAGCTTCTGTGAAGAAGTAGGGCGGCGCGTGTATCGCTGCTGCTGGTAGAGACTCTGCTGAGCCCCCATCCGGTGTCGGGGTGGGGGCTCAGTCGTTTCTCTGGCACCGCACGCTGGGCGGTTCGGTCGTCGCGGTATGCGGCTATGAGCGGATGTTGGGTAGAAACCCGGCCGGACGCCCGACGGCGTCTCACCCGACACTTCCGAACATTTGCGCTCAGAGCTGTAGCGACTGGGTGCCGAGGACGGCGGCGAGCGCCAGGCGGTCGGCGTCCTCGGTGCCGGGCTCGGCGGTGTAGACGCTGATACGCAGGTCGTCCAAGGCAACGAGCAGTGTGTCGCAGTCGAGGGTGATCCGGCCGACCGCCGGGTGGTCGATGGTCTTGCGCCGGGATGGGGCGGCCAGGGACGGCGGGGCTTCGACTTCCCAGAGTTCGGCGAACCGCGCGCTACCGCCGGCCAGGTCGGCGACCAGGCGCCGCAGCGCGCGGTCGGCGGGGTAGCGCGACGCGGTCAGGCGCAGGTCGGCCACGAGCCGGGCTTCGTGTTCGGCCTGTTCGCGCGGGGTGTGCACGACCCGCGAGGGCAGCCGGGTGAGGTTGCGCCAGACGGCGTTGCGTTCCAGCCCGCGCCAGGTGGTCGTGTCGCCCATGAGCGCGTGGTACGGCGCATTGGCAAGCACGAGCGTCCAAGTGGCGTCGTAGACCACCACCGGCGTGTGCGACAGCCGGTCGAGCAGCCGCTGCACACTGGGGGTGACCCGCGACGGCACGACGTCCGGGCCGGGCGCGGCGTACCCGGCCAGCCGGTATAGCAGGTCACGTTCGGTGTCGGCCAGGCGCAGCGCGCGGGCCAGCGACTCCACGACCTGCGTCGACGGCGCGGTCGCGCGTCCCTGCTCGAGGCGGGTCAGGTAGTCGGCCGAGATGCCGGCGAGCGCGGCCAGTTCTTCGCGGCGCAACCCGTTGGCCCGGCGCCGCCGGCCTGCCGAGACACCGACGGCCTCGGGTGCCACCCGGTCGCGCCAGCGACGCACCGTCCGGCCGAACTCCCACGCTTCCACGCGGTCCATTCTGGACGAGTCTGCACCGGTTGTCCTGGTCCTGACGGTCCTACGAAAACCGGACGACTGGCTGCGACCCGCTCGCGCTCGCAGGCTGGAGCCATGACCGAACCCGGAACCGTCCTCATCACCGGCCCCACGCGCAACCTGGGCCGCCACGCCGTGCTGGCCATGGCCGACCGCCCGGACGGGCAGCGACCCGACCTGCTGCTCGTCGGCCGCGCCGGGCGTGACCTGACCGCGGTCGCCGACGAGGCTCGTGCCCTTGGGGCGCGCGTCCACGAGATCGGCTGCGACCTGGCGAGCTTGGCGGAGGTCCGTGCCGCCGCGGCTACCGCTCACGGCCTCCTCGCCCACGGCGCCGTCCGTCCGCTGCGCGCGCTGGTTGCCAACGCCGGCACCATGTCGGCCGACACCCGGCGGGTCTCGGCCGACGGCTACGAGCTGACTTTCGCCGTCAACCACCTCGCCCACGCACAGCTCATCGGCGACCTGCTCATCTCGTTCACCGCCCCGGCGCGGGTCGTGCTGGTCGGCTCGAACACCTACCACGCCAACTTCTGGCGCAAGCTGCTACACGTGGCCGAGGCCGAGTGGACCGACCCCGTCGAGCTCGCCCGCCCGGCCGGTGGTGAGCGAACCCCGGGCATGGAGGCCTCCGGCATCGCCTACTCCAACGCCAAGCTCGCGATCCTCTATTACGCCCACGAGTTGCAGCGTCAGGCCGGCCCGGGGATCAACGTGTCCGTGTTCGAGCCGGGCTGGATGCCCGGCACCGCGCTGGGTCGCGGCGCCCCCGCGGCGTTCCAGGCGATGAGCCGCGCCCTGGGGCGGATTCCCGGGGTCTCGACGCCGCAGCGCTCGGGGCCGCTGCTGGCCGCGATGGCCCTCGACAAGCGGTGGGCACACCTGCGTGACGGCGCGTTCGTCGTGAAGACCAAGCTGACCGAGGTTCAGCCAGTGGCCCACGACCGCGGCCGGGAGCGGCGCCTGTGGGAGGCGACCGCCGAGCTGTTGGAACGCGCAGGCACGTCGCCTACCCCGGACACAAAGATATGACCGGCGAGCCCGACACACGATCAGCGGCATAGAAAGACGTTCTGTGCGTCAGTTGCCCCCTTGAACTCGGCGGAAGAGGATGTGTTGGGGCGCAGTCGGTTTCGCTGTCGGCCGCGCCCATGCTGGCCGGTTCGGTCAGCGCGGTATGCGGTTACGAGGGTGTGTTGACCACCGATAGAATCGGTCCGGGACGATACCGGCCTTATCCGCTGCCGATGCCTAGAACTCGCAGTACATGACGTGCGGGCCGACTCTCCCCAGCGTGGGGTGGCGAAACGCATCAGGCACGGTTCCCGTGATCTCGAACCCCAGACGCTGGTAGAGGTCAACCGCTCGGTGGTTGCGCTCTGCCACCGCGTTGAACTGTATGCCTGCGAACCGGTGTTCCTTCGCCCGCCCGATCACAAATCGGCACAAGGCGGCCGAGGAACCACGGTGTCGCAGCGGTGTCGGCTAGAGACGTATCGCGGTGCGGACGAGGTCGGCGACGGCTTTGGATCTGCTGTGTGGTGGCCAGGCGATGACGGTCGTGACCGCTGGTGCGTCCGGCACCGGCACGATCGCGTGATCGTCGCGTAGCTGGGTTCGGACCGACTCGGGCATGATTGCGCAGGTTCGTCCGAGCGCGATCAGTTGGGCCAGTTGGGTGTGGTTGCGAACCTGCGGGCCAGGGCCGTCGGGATAGCTCCCGTCCCGTCGGGGCCAGCGCGGCAGGGGCAGATCCGTCAGGGCGGAGACCTCGGCTAACGACATGTGGGGCCGGTAGGCGAGGGGGTGGCCCGCGGGCAGGACCAGGACCTGCTGTTCGGTGTGCAGATCCTCGGTGTCGAATCCTGCGGTCGTGTCGAAGGGCCGGTGGAGCAGGGCGACGTCGGCACGGCCGTCGCGCAGCAGTCCCTCCTGCTCGCCGGGCCCACACAGCATCACCTCGACGGTGACAGCGCCCGGTTCGGCAGCGTAGGCGTCCAGCAGCTTCGATAGCAGTTCGCTGGACGCTCCGGCCTTCGTGGCCAGCACCACACCGGGCCGATCGGCGGCGCGGCGGGTGCGCCGCTCCGCGGCTTCGACCGCGTCGAGCGCGGCGCGGGCCTCCCGCAAAAGCACCGACCCGGCCTCGGTCAGGGCGATTGAGCGAGTGGTGCGGTGCAGCAGAACCACGCCAAGCCGCCGCTCGAGCTGTTGGATCGCCCGTGATAGCGGTGGTTGCGCCATGGCGAGTCGCTGTGCCGCTCGCCCGAAATGCAACTCCTCCGCGACGGCGACGAAGTATCGCAACTCCCGCGTCTCCACCATGTCATCGTATCCGGCGCTCACCGCCACCAATACCCGTGCGGTATGAGCGGCCACCCAGCTGGTGTTGGACGCACCACCCGAGACCGAACCAGGATCGACGGTATGAGTGAACAGACAATCGCGCTGGTGACCGGTGCGAACAAGGGAATCGGATACGAGATCGCGGCGGGTCTAGGCGCCCTCGGCTGGCGAATCGGTGTGGGCGCGCGCGATGGACAACGCCGCGACACGGCGGTGGAGAAATTACGCGCGGCTGGAACCGATGCATTCGGCGTTCCGCTCGATGTGACCGACGACGCGAGCGTGGCCGCCGCGGCCGATCTGATCGCCGACCGCGCCGGAGGGCTCGACGTCCTGGTCAACAACGCCGCGATCACCGGCGGCATGCCACAGGAACCCACCTTGGTCGATGCCGCGACCGTGCGAGCTGCCGTGGAAACCAACGTGATCGGGGTCATCCGTGTCACCAACGCGATGCTGCCCATGTTGCGCGGTTCGGCAGCACCGAGGATCGTGAACATGTCCAGCAGCGTCGGCTCTCTCACGCTGCAGACCACCCCCGGCACCGACACGGGCCCGATTTCCGCTGCGTACGCGGCATCGAAGACCTTCCTGAACGCAGTCACCGTCCAATACGTCAAGGAACTGGGCGACACCAACATCCTGATCAACGCCGGCTGCCCCGGTTTCACCGCCACCGACCTCAACGGCTTCCGCGGCGTCCGAACCCCCCAACAGGGCGCGGCGATCGCGATTCACCTCGCCACCTTGCCCGACGACGGACCGACCGGCGGATTCTTTTCCGACGCTGGAACAGTGCCCTGGTGACAGACTCACAGGAGGACCCCGTGCCACTGCGAGTGAACCCCGCATACCGCACGTCCGGGTTCACCTCACCAACCGCCCCAGGTTTTCGGCGAGAGCGGCGGCGAGTCCGATCTCGTGGGCGATGATGTGATCGGCATGCCATTCGGAGTCGGCTCCGTACATGATCACGTCGTCGCTTTCCCGGGCAATCCACAGGCCACTTCCGGTGCCGCATCCGTTGCCCGAGAGTGCGCCGATGTCGATCGGGCACAACGTGATCGGCCGTCCCCGGTACTCTGCCACCCGCGCGATGTATTCCGTTATGTCCCATGGGTGGGGGATCGGTACCAGGCGACCCAGCTCCTCGAATCGCGCGGCGAGATCCTCCATTACGCCTTCCCTCGTTGATCACGTCACCCATGCCGATATTGCGGTGAGCGTAGTCGCCTACGGAGCATTGCCGCGGAAGTGGCCTGTCGCGCAAGCATTCTGGCCACCGCACCGAACGAGGATGCAGCTGGCGCGAATACGGAGCATCGAGGCTGCGCGGCTGCGCCTGGTGCAGCGCCATCATGCTGGCGCTGCGGGCGGCCATTCCTGCGGCTCGACATTTGCCGGCTTCACCGCGACGTCCTGATCCCAGTCGAATTCCGGGCCGATAGCGTTCACCCTGCCTGGCATTGCTCGATTGTGACCGACTTCGGCACTGCGCCGCACAGTAGGGGGTCAGTCGTGCGCGGTGCGGGGTTGGAGTATGACGACCGGGATTTCGCGTTCGGTCCATGCTTGGTAGGTGTCGAAGTCGGCGTAGGCGTCGACCAGCTTCGGCCATAGGCGCGCGCGTTGGTCCGAGTCGGCGGTTACTGCGCGCACAGCATGGCGTTCGCGGCCGATCTGGATGTGGGTCTCGGGGGCGGCACAAAGGTTGTGGTACCACTGCGGGTGTTTGGCGAGGCCGCCCTGGGACGCGACGATAACCGTGTCGGCGCGATCGGTGATGTAGAGCAGCGGCGTGGTGTATGTGCTCCCGGATTTCCGGCCTCGATGTTCGAGCAGCAGAGTCGGGACCGGCTTGCGGAATCCGGCACCGATGCGCCATTTTCCGCCGACGCGTCCACCGGTGCGTTGGTAGACCCAAACTTGGGCTTTACCTGTGTATTTGAAGATCTTCGGCAATACGGGGGAGTCGAGTTGTTTGGGGCGTGGAGGGGTCATAGTTTTCCTTCGATCCGGCCGAGGTAGCTTGACAATACATCTAGTCCTATGTGTATGGTCAAGCGATCGCGATGACCTCGGCGCGTCCGCGGCGCGGAACTTCGCACTTACCTCAGCACCCGGGGTGCCCCAGCACTCAGCTCCGCGGGGTAGCGCGGTAGTCAGTTGACGCCGAGCGGTGGCCGGTGCAGGACGAGTTCGGTGGTGTGGGTCCGGTACGCGGCGGGGGCGTCGTCCCGGTCGGCGACCAACCCGACACCGACGGCGAACCCCGTCGCGCCGCTTCCGACCACGGTCTTATGACCGACTGAATTTTGGAGCATGGGATATGTGCGGTGGCGTTCGTATGTGTGAGCGATTGGGAGTGCCGGAGTAGGATCGACCTGGTCGGGGACGGATTTTGTTCGATGCGAAATGTCGAGGATCGGACGGTCTGAATTGTAGAGTGCGTGCGCGATTCGTCATGGTTCGGAGGATTGATCATGTTTCGTATTTCGCTATTTATTGCTGCTGCAGCTGCGGTGCTGTTTCCGGTGAGTGCGCAGGCTGATCCGGATGATCCTGGGATGCCTTGTGGGGATCAGATGGTCATGAATACGCATCGGGAGTGCGTTCAGATCGGCAGCTTTTGTACGTTGTCGGATGGGATGATCATCGGGAATATTGGGCCCGACGGGCGGTGCGTGATTCCCGGTACGAATATTTGATTGTAAATCCGCTGTTGCACCTGATTCGAGTCAGGTGCAGGGGGTTTCGTGTCGGTGCGGGCGAAAGGTGATGGGGTCAGCGGCCTCTGGGGTATTTGGTTACTACGGTGCCGTCGGTGTTGGCGGCTAGGTAGGCGCCGCCGTAGTCGTCGGTCAGGTAGACCATGACGGTTGGCTGGTCGTTGTTGAAGGTCCAGGCTGGGTCGACGATTACGTAGCGCAGGGTGGGGGTGGGTATACCGAGGCTTTCGTCGGCGGTCCGGAATAGGTCGGGGAGGATGTCCCAGTTGATCGAGCTCAGCTTTACGGTGGCCTTGTCCGAGAGCGGGCCGCCCGCGCCCTTTCGGGTGGCTGTTCCGTCGCGATAGACGAACAGGTCGTAGAGGTCGGGTTTGTTTTTGACCGGTGCGCCGACGTTGGCATAGGTCGGATAGAACGTTGCTTCGTTGAATTCTTGGCTGCCGGAGACCTTTTCGAGCGCGGCTATGGCCTGCCGGATGCCGGTCGGGGTCAGGAGGTCGACGGCTTTGCCGGTTACGGGTGCTCCGGACGTCGGGAATGCGGCTCGGCTTGTGGCGGGGAATTCACCGGTCGTGGGGGGATTGCTCGGATTGGCCTGGTTGCCGGTCGAATCGGGGCGCAGGACCACTATCGTGATCGTGGCGACGACGGCAACGATGACTGCGGCGGCCGCGAAGCCGGCGACGATCCCGCGTGAGAGTGGTTTGCGTGCAGGGGGATTCGTGAAGCCATGGGGGTACGTGGCGGGTGCCATGCCGCTGGGGCCGTGCAACTCGTCAACTGAGCCGGGCGAATTGAAGGCACCGGGGGCATTGCCCGCGCCTCGCGAATTGAATCCGCCCGGTGCATAGGGTGTGTCGGCCGCTCCGCGTGCGCTGAATGCGCCTGATGCGTTGCCCGCGTCTGGCGTGCTGAATCCGCCAGGCGTGTTGGGCGCGCTTGGCGTTTCGAATCCGCCGCGCGCATTTCCCGCACCGGGGGTGTCGAATGCGCTGGGAGTGCTGAAGCCGCCAGGGCCATAGGCTGGTGGGCTGACGGCGGCATGGGCCGCGCCTAGGGGGTTGGATCCGGCCGGCGCGCCGGCCGCACTCTGCCCGCCAAACCCACTCTGCCCGGCAAAAGCCTGCGGGCCACTGCCCGCCCCCGGTCCATCAATAGCCCCTGGACCCCTGCCTGCATCGGGTTCACCAAGAACTCCCGGCCCACTCCTCGCACCCGCCCCACCGAACACCCCCGGCGCACCGCCGAACCCAATCGCCTGCGCAAGCATCAGATCCACCTGCTCGGCACTCGGCCGACGATCCGGATCAGGCACCAACAGTGCCGTCAAAACCGCGGTCAACACCCCAGCCCGCTGCGGCGGCGGCACCTCCCCTCTGATGACGGCAGCAAGTGTGGCCACTGTGGACTCCCGCCGCATCGGGTGAAACCCCTCCACCGCGAAGTACAGCAGCAAACCGAACGACCAAAGGTCGGAGGCGGTGTGTCCCTCCTGGCCGCTGAGCCGTTCCGGCGCAACATAATCCAGCGAGCCGACCACGCTGCCGGTGGAGGTCAAACCGTTCATGCCGTTGATGGCGGCGATACCGAAATCGGTCAGGACCGGTGAACCGTCTTCGCGCAGTAGCACATTCGCGGGTTTGATGTCGCGGTGCAGTACACCGACTTGATGTGCGGCACGGAGGGCGGCGAGGATGCCACGGCCGAGGAGCACCGCTTGCAACGGCGGCATCGGCCCACCTGCCAGGTGATCGGCGAGACTTTGTCCGCGAACCAGTTCCATGACGATCCACGGATGTGCGACTTCGGGCGAATCCACGATGTGGTGGATGGCGACGACATTCGGATGACCGATCCGGGCCAGCGCCCTGGCCTCCCGCAACACCCGCTCGCGGTGCACGCCGGGCGAGCCTGCGCCATCCGTCTCAGCCCGCACTTCTTTGAGCGCGACCTCGCGATGCAGCGCGAGGTCATATGCGCGCCACACCGTCCCCATACCGCCGCTGCCGAGCGGCTCGAGCAACTCGAAACGCCCGTCGACCACTGCACGCTCGGAAATCACGGCGCAAGCCTATGGTATTGCCGCGCCCATGCGACATAGGTGTTTCACATCCATCATCCAGTGGAGATGAGACGGTCCAGTCCGGCGAGGATGTTGTCGCGCAGATTGGGCCAGGCGGTGTCGCGCGCCCGGGCTGACGCCCGCGATTTCGGCAACGCCGCGGGTGGTGGTCGCGGCGCAGCCACGGGTGATCGGGCTCTTTCCCGAGTCGGCGCACGCTGACGCCGTTGGCCCACAACCGATTCCGATACGAGAAGATTCCGGGCTCGATACAAGAGCCTGCAGCTGAACTCCTCCGCTGCCTCGGCCTGAACCGCGCTACTTCCCGCTGCCGACCAACTGGTCGAAGAAGGCGCGGTAGCTGCGCAGCGCCAGTCGCAGATCCTCGGTGTCGCCGTCCTCCTCGCGCGACCACAGCCGTTCCAGCGACTGCTTGCGCTCGGCCAGTGTGGCGGACAACTGCTGAACCGTCGCCATGACCAGATCGTCGGCCTGCGTCACCGCATCGTGGGGGTTGTCCACGAAACTGCCCTGCACCTGCCGCCATGCGGTGCGCAAGCGCTCAACATCGGCAGCATCGATGAGCGGCTGATCGCCGATCTCCTGTGGCCCTGTGGCAGCGCTCCCGCCTGCTGCCGCGCGTTGGTCTGCCGCTGTGCGTTGCTCTGCGGCCGTGCTCCTGCCCGCGGCTTCGCGCTGGTCTGTGGCCGCGTCTGTGCCTGCCGCGGTGCTCCCACCCGCGCCCGTGTGCTGGTCTGTGGTGGTGCCCCTGTCTGTGGCGGTGCCCTCACCTGTGGCCGTGCGCTCGTTCGTGGCCGCGCTTTCGCCCGCCGGCGTGCGCTCGCTTGCGGCCGCGCCCTCACCCGCCGCCGCGCCCTTGCCCTCAGCCCCGCTGACCGCCGAGGTATCGCCGCCCCCACTCGCCTCAGCTTCCGATATCGGTGCCGGCCCATACGACGCAGCCGAATCGGTCTCGGTGCCAGTCCGTGTCGCGGTAGGCGAAACCCCCTCCGGTACTTCGGCTTCCAGATTCCGCCGCCGCTCCTGCTCCGTGCTCATCGCTTTGCATCCTTCCTGTCCTCCGGCGCGCCGCCGAGCAGGTCCTCGAACAACTCGCGGTACTGCACCACCGCGAAACGCATGTCCTCGGTGGAGATTCGGGTATCGGAGCGCCGGACCGCGATCTCGTGTGCGGCGCGATAGTGGCCCACCGTCGCCGCGTGCTCGACGGACAGGTCGGCCAGCTGCTGGTCATACCCTTCGGTGGGATAGCCGCGCTCGGCCATGATGTCGGCGACAAGCACATCGGCCGCCGTTACCGCATCCGCCGGAGCGTCGACGAAGCGTTCCTGCATCTGCGCCCACTCGGTGCGATACCGCTGTTTTTCCTGCTCGGACAGCTCCCGTATATCGAGTTCGGCGTGGCGCCGCTCCCGTCCGCTCAGCTCACGGTCAGTGGCCTTACGGCTGTCCAGCTCTTGCATGGTCCGGTCGTATTCGGGCCCGAACTTCTTGCGCAGTCGCCTTTGCCGCAGCATCGGCCAAGCCGCGACCACCAACCCGGCCGCGACCAGCACCACCACCACGACGACCACTATTGCTATTACTGCAGAAGACACCCGATCCTCCTAGCCCAGACGGTCGTGTCGTCCACGTAATGCCTCGCCAGCGGCCATCCAAACCTCAGGAACGCACGTCAACTGGCTCTGGCGCGGGCAGCGGTGCTTCGCTGCGAGTGTTCAGCCAGGCACCGATGAACATGAGCGCGGCGCCGAGCGCCTGCGTCGGCGAGATGGACTCCCCGAGCAACATCCATGCACAGCTGAGGCCGAAGGCGGGCACCAAAAACATGGCCGCGGAGGCGGTCGCCGGACCGATCTGACTCACCGCGCGGTAGTAGAGGACATATGCGAGGGCGGTGGGCAGCGCACCCAGATAGGCCTGATTGAGCCAGAATCCGAGGTCCAGCTCGGACCACCGAACGTCGGAGAGTTCGGGAGCGGCGATGAGTCCGAGCGCGAGTGTGCCCGCGGCGGTGGCGTACACGGTGACGGTCGGGGCGGACAACCGAGACAACAGTGGCGCTCCGAGCATCGTGTAACCAGCCCAGCAGGCCGCCGCCGCGAGGAAGACGAGATCGCCGAGCACTCGATGGGAGCCGGTCTCGGGGATGCCGAGAATGAACACGCCCGCGCCGGCAACGGCCACGGTCAGCCCGACCATTCGGATGCGCGACAACCGAGTGCGGCCGAGCAATGCCGTCACGGCGACCGTGAAAATAGGTGCCGCCATCGGAACAATCACGCTGCCGTCCGCGGCGGGAGCCAGGGCAAGCCCGAGAAAGAACAGAAAGTTGTAGCCGAATACGCCGACCAGCCCGATCCCTGCCGCGCGAGCGGCATCCGGGGCGGGTAGCCGCGGCGCCCGCAGCACGATGAGCAGCACAACCGTGCCGATCAGGAACCGCAGAAATCCGGCGACCGCGTGCGGCACCTCGTTCACCGCAAGTTTCGAGGAGGCGAACGCACTGCCCCACAACGCCATGACCAGTATCAATAGCAATCGGATACGCACAGCTCGATCATCGGCGGGGTTCGCGCCCGAGTATTGAACGCTGGTGCGGCGACAATGGACAGGTGACCGAGCGTGAATGGGTCGACTACCGGCGAATGGCGGACCGCTCGGTTGAGGTCATGCACGCGCATTTCGAACGGCACGTCTACGACCTGCACAGTCACGAGACGTATTCGTTCGGACTGACCGAATTCGGCGCACAGACCTTCGACTGCCGCGGCGCCACGCGCACCAGTGCCGCGGGCATGGTGATGGCATTCAATCCGGACGAGCCACACGACGGCCACAGCACGACCGAACTCGGATTCACCTACTGGATCGCGCATATCGGATCGGAGTTGATCACCGATCTGCTTTCCGACCGTGCGGGCCGCCCGATCGGTCTGCCATTGTTCGCCGACCCGGTGCTCCGCGATCCGGTGCTTTTATCGGCGCTGCGCAAGCTTTGTGCGAGTCTGATCGGCCCCGCGACCGAACTCGCCGCCGACGAGGCATTGGCCGCCTCGGTCGCGGCACTGGTGCAGCGCGGCACCCGAACGCCGACGAGAACCGCTGTGGTGCAGGCCGGTTCGGTAGCCGATATCGCGCGACGGGTCCGCGCCGTGCTGCACGATCGCCATCTCGATCCCATCTCCATGGACGATCTGGCCGAGGCCGCCGAATGCAGCAGATTCGCGCTGTATCGCGCCTTCCGCGCCAATTACGGTCTGGCGCCGAGCGATTACCAACGGCTGCTGCGCCTACGCACGGCTCGCAGATTGATCGTCGCGGGGCGACCGATCAGTCAGGCGGCGATCGAAGCCGGATTCGCCGATCAAGCTCATCTGACCCGCTGGTTCCGGCGCTGCTACGGCATTACCCCCGGCGTGTATTTCGAAGCGGGTCAGGGCTCGACGGGTTCGAGCGTCGCACCGGTGAATGTCACGAAATCCGGTCCCTCGGTGAAACTTTCGGAATCTTCCTCACCGATGTAGAGGTCCAGATGCCGTGGGCCGCCGAGTCCCGGCGTGAATTCGTCGCCGATCGTCCAAGTCGCGGCAGTGAATTTGCCGCATACGCTCTCGGGACCCGCTGCTCCACAACCGGTGAGCCGCAACCGAGTTCCCGGTTCGATGCCATCTGCCGCGGCACTCTCGAAGGGATGCAGCGCCTCGCCTCGGGTGTCCCTCGGTTCGGTGTCGAGCCAGAAACCGACATCGTAGGACCAGTTCAGGTATTGACCCGCGTGCTCGCCGCTGGTGATCCGGCCGGTGCCCTCATCGCGCACCACATCGACGAAATCCTCTGGTAGCGAGCCGATTTCAACACTGGCATCGGTACATTCGAGATCGCTACAGCCGCGCACGGTTTCGAGTGGGCCGGAGTGATAGGACTCGACGGCGGTGTAGTACACCGTCACCGTCCAGCCGTTCCATTCATCGGCCTCGGTATCGAGTCCGCAGCCGACGGCGAGCGGCGACGTCACGAACAGCGACGCCGCGACCACCCCGTACCCGAACCTCACCGCAGCGATATTGCCCGACGTCGCGGGCGCCGCGCCACTCGCCCTAGTGGGCGGCGGGCGGGCGCGGCCACGGGTTCTCTTCGAGATGCTCTATCGACATATTGAACCGGGAGATGAGCCCGCTCATTTGCGTGATGTCGGCGGCGGTCCAGTCGGCGACGACCGCGCCGATGCCCTCCTGACTCTGCTCGCGATCGGCGGCCACCAATTCCAGGCCCTTGGCGCTGGCGCGGATCTTGCGGGCAATACCGCCGTCCGGATCGGGAACGCGCTCGACCAGTCCCTGCTTCAGCATCGCGGCGACCTGCCGGTTGATGGTGGAGATATCGAGCTGGAAGGCCTCCGACAGCTCGCGCAGGCTCAGGGGAGCGTCCATTTCCAGTCTGGTGAGGATCAAATACGCCGATCGGTCGAGCTGGAATCCGGGCCGGCGCAGCAGCGAGGCCGGGAAGTGTCGGGAGAGTAGGGTCAGCTCGAAGACGAGGCGGGTGAGCGCATCGTCATCCTCGGGACCTGATTCGGACATGGCCCACACTATGTCGGCTGAATCACGCCGATTGCAAATTGTGCACGATACATAAGATATGTACCGTACATATTCATGTCTGTTGCCGCCGACGTGTCTTCGACCGTCACCGAGGACGACGCTGCGCGCCGCCCCACATCCGGTCTGCTCATCGCGACCCTCGGCATGGTCGGTGTCGTCGTCTCGCTGATGCAGACGCTGGTCATTCCGATCATTCCCACCCTGCCGACGCTGCTGGACACCTCGGCGTCCAATGCGTCCTGGGTGATCACCGCGACCCTGCTGGCCGGTGCCGTGGCAACCCCGATCAGTGGCCGACTCGGCGATATGTTCGGCAAACGCCGGGTGCTGTTCGCCAATCTGGTGTCGCTGGTCGCCGGCTCGGTGGTGTGCGCGCTGTTCTCCTCGCTGGTTCCCGAAATCATCGGGCGCTCGCTGCAGGGCGCGGCGGTCGGCGCGATCCCGCTCGGCATCAGCATCATGCGTGACGAATTGCCCGCCGAGAAGGTGGGTTCCGCGATGGCGATCATGAGTGCCACGCTCGGTGTCGGTGGTGCGCTCGGTCTGCCGCTGGCGGCGGCGATCGCGCAGAATGCGGACTGGCACATGCTGTTCTGGACCGCGGGCGGGCTCGGTGTCGTCTGTGCCGCACTGGTTTTCGTCTTTGTACCGGAGTCTCCGGTGCGCACGCCCGCTCGTTTCGATTTCGGTGGTGCGGTCGGTCTGTCGATTGCATTGTTGGCCTTGCTGATTCCGATTACCAAGGGCGCGGACTGGGGCTGGGGCAGTGCGAGCACGCTCGGCCTGTTCGCACTGTCGGTAGTGGTATTCCTCATCTGGGGCTTCTTCGAACTGAAGCAGCGCTCGCCGCTGGTCGACCTGCGGGTTTCGGCGCGGCCGCGGGTGCTGTTCACCAACTTCGCTTCCATCGCGGTCGGATTCGCGCTCTACGGCATGTCGCTGACCTTCCCGCAGCTGATGATGGCGCCGGAACAGACCGGATACGGGTTCGGGCTGTCCATGGTCAATGCCGGATTGGCGCTGGCCCCAACGGGATTCGTCATGATTCTGCTGTCGCCGGTCTCGGCGCGGCTGTCGGCGGCCCGCGGCCCGAAGGTCACGCTGGCGCTCGGTTCGGCGGTGATCGCGGTCGGTTATCTGTGTGCCGTGGTGTTGATGAACAGCGTCTGGGAGCTCATGATCGCGGCGATGATCGTCGCGGGTGGTGTCGGTCTGGCCTATGCCGCGATGCCCGCGCTGATCATGGGCGCGGTGCCGCTCACCGAGACCGCCGCGGCCAACGGCCTCAATTCGCTGATGCGCTCGATCGGCACCTCGACCTCGGCGGCGGTGATGAGCGTCGTGCTCGCCCATATGACGATGCAACTCGGCCCGCACGTGCTGCCCTCGCGCGACGGCTTCCACACCACATTCCTGATCGCCACGGCCGCGGCCCTGGTCGCCATCGTGCTCACGCTGGTGATTCCGATGCGCAAGGCAGCCGATGCCGCCGACAAGGCCGGGCACGCCTGATCATTCGAACGACGACGGGGCCGATCCGCAATGGCGAGGATCGGCCCCGTCGTCGTTCGATGGCCGGATCGAGCACCTGACCGGCCACGCATTCGGGCCGTTGAATGGCCACCTGGGTGACGAGCCGGCCGCCGAGGCGGATCAGTCGATCGGCACCAGCGTGTACATCCACCACGGCCGCCGCGGGAATTCGGACATGAAGACGTTCAAGATCATTCGGCGCGGTTCGCGGCGTGCCGGATCGCGCACGTGGATCCATGTCCGGGCGATATCAGCCGGTGCCACATCGGTGAGCCACAGTTGCTCCCACTCCGGCGCCGACCGGCAGGCAGAGATGATCTTGTCCAACCGCTCCTGCGGCACCAGGCCCGGTGCCATCATCCGCAGCGCGTACACCATCAGATGCGCTTCCTTGTGCCACTCGTGCACGGCTTGTCTGGCGTCCGGATTCAGCATCGTCCACTCGAGGATATTGTCGCCGGGCTCGAGCCCGGGAAATAGCCGCAGATAAGCGGAGTTCGCCGCGACCAGATCGAAGGTAGGCACGATCTGGAACCAGGCGGGCTGGGCGATGCTGCGCAAAGTGCGCAGATCGGTGGGCAGCGGCACACTCGGCACGGGACCGTAGGTATCCGGAAACTGGCTCGCCTGCGTGAGGCTCACGATGTGGTCGCGGAAGAACACCGGTACACCCAGCGCATCGAACAACCGGCCCAGCGTTGCCGAGGTGGGCGCGACCACGCCCTGTTCGAAATCCTCGATCACCGACTGCGGGAATCCGGTGGCCACGGCCATCGCGGCGTGCGTGAGCCCGGCTGCTGCACGGCGCTCGCGCAGATAGCGGGCGATCGAAGGGCGGGTGTCCGCCATGGTGATATGCCTCCTGATTCCCTCGGGATCAAGAGCTGATCCACCGTTCACGTACCCGCTACAACCTAACTTCGACCGAAAAGCCTTGCCGCGACGTTGGATAACGCTAAGGTGCCAGTTCGACCGACTCGGTATAACGCCGTGCGAGGGTGCGCAGGTGCGCAACCAGTTCCGGCGGGCCCTCGACCCGGAAGTCCATCATGAGCATGCTCAGGTAGATGGCAATGGTCTCGAGGGCATCCGCGCCGGTCAGCAGGGTGCAGGTATCGGCGTCGACGGCCTCGACCACGCCGACAGCCGGGTTTACCCGGGCGATTACTGTCTCGGCGGGTGCCAGGACCGTCACCCGGGCGTGCACTTTCCAACCCGTGCTGGCGATATCGCGCATGACGAAGGCCACCAGGTCGTCATCGGGCAGCGACCGTGCGGCGAATCGGCGTGCCCCCGCGACGGCGCGCAGTATCTGGGCGACAGGAATCGCACGCCAGGAATGGGTTTCGAGGTCATAGGCGACCAGATACCAGCGGCGCTGCCAGTTGACCAGCCGGTAGGGCTCGATTTCGTTGTCCGCGTCGGCATCCAGGCCGATCTGCACGGTGGCGCCATCGCGGATGGCGCTCGCGAGCGTGGTCAGTATCGCGGCGGGGACCGGGGCATCCGGTTCGCGGGAGCCGGTGGTCGCCGGTCCGATGGCGGTCGCGTTGCGCAGCGCTGTCACCTTGCGCTGCAGGCGTTTCGGCAGGATCTGTTCGAGTTTGGCCAGTGCGCGGGCGGCATTCCCGGTGATATCGGCAATACCGGTTGAGCCGTCCTCGGTCAGGCCGATGGCCACGGCCACCGCGACGGCCTCATCGTCGTCGAGCAGTAGCGGCGGCATGGTGCTGCCGCGGCCGAGCCGGTAGCCGCCGATCGCACCCCGCTCGGCGTGCACCGGATAGCCGAGTTCGCGCAGCCGTTGGATGTCCTTGCGTAGCGTTCGGTCCGTGATGTCGAGCCGTTCGGCCAGCTCACGGCCGGTATGCGCGCGGTCCTGCAGCAGCGAGAGCAGGCGCAGAACTCGCGTTGTGGTGGCCGCCACCGTCGCCTCCGAAAATCTTTTTGGATTAAGCCGATGTATTAGGAACGAAACTAGCCTAATAGCTGCATAGGCTTGGTGACATCAGCAAGAAGGAAAAAGAAAGGCCAGTCATGAACATCACCACTGCCGCCGACGCCACCGCGACCCTGCGCCCCGTCTGGCGTGATGTCCTCGCCACCTGTTACCGCGCGCTGACCGATGTGGTCGCCGGTATCGGCGACGACCAGTGGCAGTTGCCGACCCCGTGCTCGGAATGGGATGTCACGCAGGTGATTCAGCACGCCGCAGGCGATCAGCTCGCCTTTGCCGAAGCGCTCGGTATCGGAATCGGCCCGGCCTACAACCCCTTCGACCCGTCCGGCGCCATCGAGGGCACCGCCGCCGAGTTGGTGCGCGATGCGGTCGAGCAGACCGAGACCGCTTGGGCTACCGTCACCGACGAGACCGAGACGGTGCCCACCCCGCTGCCGCACGGCGCGCTGCCGACCCCGGTCGCCGCCGTCATGTGCGCACTGGACGCGGCGGTGCACGCCTGGGATATCGCGATCGCTACCGGACAGTCGTCACCGTTGAACGACGAACTCGCCGAATACCTGCTCACTGCCGCGCGGACCACGAACCCAGCGCCCGGCGGCGGTCCGGAGGCGGAAATCGTTGAGCCGCTGCGTCAGTGGGGTGCGTACGCCGCAATCGTCGACGGTGCGCAGGACGACACGGCGGTCGCCGAGTTGCTGCGCTACCTGGGCCGCGATCCCCAGGCCTGATTCAAATGGGTCCGAGTGTGCAAAGTGCGCGCTCGGACCCATTTCAGCGAGGCGTGACGAACCCTTCCGCCACCATCCAATCCCGCGCTACTTCAGCGGGTTCGCGGCCATCCACGTCTACCTGGCGATTCAATTCGGTGATCGCCTCATTGGTCAGCTTCTTCGATATCGGTGCCATGATGTCGGCGACCTGTGGATGCGCATCGGCGAAAGACTTCCGCATCACCAGTGCCGCATTGTATTTCGGGAAGAAGCCCAGATCGTCCTTCAGCAAGACGAGCCCGAGCGCCGGAATCCGGCCGTCGGTGGCGGCGACCGAACCGAACCGGCACTGCTTGGCATCTGCGGTCGCCTGATAGACCACCGCATCCTGCACGATCTGCTTGTGCACCTTGCCGGTATCGATCCCGTACTTGCGCGCCATCCCGGGATAACCATCTTGGCGCACATTGAATTCGGTGCCGACGCAGGTCGCGGCGGCGGCCGGATCAGTGGCGATCAGCCGGGCGTAGTCGGACAATGTGACAACACCGGTCTCCTTCGCGGTGTTGGCGCTCATCACCAGCGCGTAGGTGTTGTTCATCGGGGCCATATCCGTCCACACGATGCCGTGCGCGGCCAGATCCGCGTCGCGAACCGCCTCGAACTGCCCGACCTCATCCGGAACCGGTGTCTCGTTGCCGAGATAGTTGATCCACCCGGTACCGGTGTATTCGTAGGAGATGTCGATCTGCCCGTGCAGTTGGGCATCGCGAACACTGTTGGAGCCCTGGATATTCGTCAGATCGCGGACCTGCGCGCCCGCCGCCGAGAGCGCGAATTCGATGAGATATCCGAGGATGTTCTGCTCGGTGAAATCCTTGGAGCCCACCGTAATCGACACCCCGTCGAGCTCCGGTACCGGACGAATACTGCCGGGACCCACCCGCAGCGGCACCGCGCTTCCGGACTGTAATCCGCAGGCGCTCAACACGAATACGGCCGCAACACCCAGTACCCACGCCCTCACTTCAACCCCCTCGGCCCCAAGTACTGTTCGGCCAACGCGCCCAGCCAATCGACGAGCAGCGCTAGCGCGACCGCGAGTACGGCACCGACCACCAGCGTGACATTATCGCGCAGCTTGTACCCGGTATCGATCAGAATGCCGAGGCCACCCGCGCTCACCAGGAACGACAGCGTCGCGGTGCCCACGGCGAGCACCAGCGAGGTGCGCAGCCCGGCCAGGATATAGGGGATGGCGAGCGGAAATTCGATGCGGCGCAATACCGTCAGCGCCGACATGCCCTGGCCACGTCCGGCATCGATTACCGCCGGATCCACCTGCTGGTAGCCCAGGATCGTATTGCGCAGCACCGGAAGTAGCGAATAGAACGCGATCGGCGCGACGCCGATCCAGAAGCCGGTGGTGCGGGTGGCGAGGTAGAACAGCACGATCAGACCGATCGCAGGAGCTGCGGCGCCGATATTGGCGATCCCGACGAAAAGCGGTGCCAGGCGGCGGTATCCGGGCCGCGTGAGCAGTGTTCCCAGCGGCACCGCCACCGCGACGACGATCACCACCACTGTCGCTGTGATCAACACATGCTGCCAGGTGACGGTCGCGATATTGGATACGCTGATGCTGGCCTGCTGGGTGGCGGTGAGATCGCGCCGGAAGGCCCACCCCAGCACACCCGCCGTCAGTACGAGCACGAGCGCCGGTTGGACCAGCAGCCGAATGCGTTCGGCCCGCCGCAGTGTCGTCGGCGATGCCGTGGCCGGTGCGGTGGTCGCCGTGGTCATGTCGTCGCATCCGTCTCCGCGCCCGCATGCGTGGCGCGCATGGCCGACAGATGGCTGACGAGCGTATCGATCGTGATCAATCCGGCGTATTCACCGCGTCGGCCGGTGACGACCGCGGTCGCGGTCTGCTCGGCCAGCAAGGCCTCCAACGCATCCTGCAGTGTCGACTGCAGCGATAACTGCTCACCGACCGGAGATCCGATATCACGCAACGAATTCGCGTGTGCGAGTTGTTCACTCGAAATCCAGCGCAGCGGCCGCTGCTGGGCGTCGAGAATCAGCGCCCACGGCCAATCTCGTCCGGCCAGCGCGGCACGCAGGCTGTCGACCGAATCGGACTCCGGGGCCGTCGGGCAGCCGCCGAGTTCGACATCGCGGACCCGGGTGAGGGTGAGTTGCTTGAGCGAGGCATCCGCGCCGACGAAACCGGCCACGGTCTCATCCGCGGGATCGGCCAGGATCGCCGCCGGGGTGTCGTACTGCAGAATACGAGATTGGCTGCCCAGCACCGCGATTCGATCGCCGAGCTTCACCGCCTCATTGAAATCGTGGGTGACGAACACAATGGTCTTGCCCAGTTCGGATTGCAGACGTAGCAGCTCGTCCTGCAACAGGCCGCGGGTGATCGGATCGACCGCGCCGAACGGCTCGTCCATCAACAGCACCGGCGGATCGGCCGCCAACGCGCGGGCCACCCCGACGCGCTGCTGCTGACCGCCAGAAAGCTGCCTTGGATAACGATGGCGATAGGTGTCGGGATCCAGGCCGACCAGCCCGAGCATTTCGTCGGTCCGCGCGGCGACCTTCTTGCGGTCCCAGCCGATCAGGCCGGGCACTGTCGCAACGTTTTTCGCGACCGTCAGATGCGGAAACAACCCGGCCTGCTGGATGGAATAGCCGATGCCCCTGCGTAATTGGTCCGGATTCACGCCGGTGACATCGTGTCCGCCGATCGTGATGGTGCCCGAGGTCGGTTCGATGAGGCGGTTGATCATCCGCATGGTGGTCGTCTTACCGCAGCCGGACGGCCCGACGAGGACGACGATTTCGCCCGCTGGAATGGTCAGCGAAACTCGGTCGACAGCCGGATCACGTTGGCCCGGATAATGTTTGGTGACCTCGTCGAGCACGATCTCGACGCCGGATACCGTCGATGCCGTACTGTCGCCGCGGATTTCGGTATCAGTCACGTATTCCCCTCGAGGTGGTGAGTCGCCCGACGATGACGAAGATCCCATCGAGGATCAGCGCGAGTACGACGATCAGGATCGTGCCGACAAGCGCCTGCGGCACCGCATTCGGACTACCGAGCCGGGCCAGGCCGGAGAAGATCAGATTGCCGAGTCCAGGTCCCTTGGCATAGGCGGCAATGGCCAGAATGCCCATGATCATCTGGGTGCTGACCCGCATCCCGGTCAGTATCGATGGCCAGGCCAGCGGCAATTCGATGCGCGCGAGCACGCGCAGTCGATTCATGCCGACTCCGCGCGCGGCATCCACAATCGCCGGGTCTACCGAGGCCAACCCGATTATGGTGTTGCGCAGAATCGGCAGCAGGGCATAGAGCACCAGCGCGGTAATCGTCGGCCCGACACCGAGTCCGAGGAACGGAATCAGCAGTCCGAGCAGCGCGAACGACGGGACGGTGAGTATGGCACTGGCCAGCGCCGTCGCCACCGAGGAACCGAACGGGCTGCGGTAGACCAGCACTCCGATCAGCACGGCCACGATCGTCGCGAGCAGTATCGACTGCACCACCGCCGAGACATGCAAATACGAATCGGTGACCAGCTGTGCGCGCCGATGCACTACGAACGTCCACAATGTGTCCAGGGCCGTACCTCCGTTCGTGAAACGTGTCAAAAGGTGCGGCACGCTTGCACGACCTGACGAATTACTCCACCAGGGTTGGCCTGCAACCGAAGTCGCAGGTCTGCTCGTGGCAATACCGCCGCCCGGCAACGCCAGGTCTTACATGGTCTCCATCGAGCTTCAACGTCCGACGCAACTCGCCTAGACAACCTACAAAACGATTGCCCGACATGCGGTTTGGTTTTCACCGCATCCCAAGTCCACCGCAGATTATCACTGAATGTCATGCGCTGACAGGAATTCGGAACAGTCGCCGACCTCGACCACATCCGCGGGAACCGCGGAGCGATCTCGTTCGTCCTAATGATCAAGATTTGAATCCTGGAGGGGAGCATGTCGGTGCATGAGGTGGCCGAGCGGCGACGGTATGTGTGGCCGGTGCTCGGCCTGCTTGTGGTTGCGCTGGTCGCGGCGGGTGTGGTCGGGGTGCGCTGGTGGCAGGACCGCGCGCAACCCGCGATCGCCGGTGATCGCTTGACCGCATTTCCCGCGATCGACAGGTCCGGGCTGGACCCCGTCCAGGGGCGGATCGTCGCGGTCCTCGAACGGGAATTCAAGGCACCGGGTGAGGGCTCGAAGTACGCCGAGGGGTCCGACGAACCGTGGTGCGCCGACTTCGTGAGCTGGGTGCTGCGGGAGGCGGGTGCGCCGCTGGCCAATCCGAATTCCGGATCGTGGCGGATTCCGGGCGTGTACACGCTGCAGGAGTACTACCAGGGCGCGAATCGCTTCGCGCCGCTCGGTTCGGGATATCAGCCGCGCACCGGTGACGTGCTGCTATACGCCGAGGGCAGCCCCTTCAGCCAGCACACGAATTTCGTGCTCACGGCCGCGAACGGGACCGTGACGACCATGGGCGGCAATGAATTGGGCGAGGTCGCGATCCATCGTTTCGCGCTGACGGAGGTTCCGGGGGTGGTGGGATTCGGCCGTTTGTGAATAGTGTTGGTACTTAGCCGGTCTTCCTAGTGGCTACGCATTGTCGGCGGTCCTCCGCTAGCACTTACCATTGACTAGGCGGCGCCCGGCAGCGCCGTCTTTCGGTCCCTGTCCTGCTACCCCCTCATCAGCAGGACAGGGACCCCTGGGTGGGGACATGTCGGCCCGACCTCGCCGAAATCTGCGTCGCGTACCGTGTCGGTTGTCCGTTGAGAGGTGAGGGTTTCGGAAACTCTGATGCTGCCAATCGAGGAAAAGATCGATGATCCGGTGTGGATCGACTACGCCGCCTTCGGGGAACGGTTCGTCACCCACGCGGTGACAGCCGAACGAATCGAAGCCGCGGTCTCCGCGATGACCGATCACGGCGTCGCCATCGGCCCGTTCTCCCTCGGACCAGTGGGTTTGGCCGGATTCATGGCCGAGGGCAAGGTGGGCAAGCCGGTTATTCTGCGCAACGGACCGCATGTCACCTTCGAGCTGACCGTGCCACTGACGATGTCGGTGAAGGTGCTGCTCGGCGGCCGGAAAATGCGGCTGGAGGCGGTCGCCGAAATCGATCTGACGCTGCATGCGCGCACCGCGGACCCGCTGCTCATCGTCATCGATATCCCGCCGATCACCGCGCGTGACGTCAGCTTCGTGCTGCGTGCACAGGCCATCGACTCGGCCTGGGAATGGTTGCTCGATCCGATCGCCGGGGTGGTGCAGCGCGAGGTCGCTAATCGAGTGAATGCGATGCTCGCCGAACCACAGGCCCGGCGCGGCCGGGTCTTCGACGTCGAGGCCATCATCAATGGCGTCCGTTCCGAGCACGTCGACCAGACCGGATTCGACTGGATCGGCTATGACGAATTCGGACATCAGTTCTTCTCCCGCATTGTCACCCGCGATCGGGTCTTCGAATTCGTGGAGCGGATGGCGGGCCGCCCGATCGAGGTCGGGCCGCTACGCACCGGACCGCGCGACTCCGCCACCGTCACGGTGCAGGGCAATATTCGAACGCCGCAGTTGACGGATCGCTCGGACGAGCCGGTGTCGTTCGATCTGACACTGCCGGTGAGCCTGGATATCACCGTCGATGTGCTCAAGGCCAACCAATACCGCGCCGATGTCGAGATTCCACTGGTGCTCACAGCGCGGGCGGCCGATCCGCTGCTCATCGTCGTCGATGTGCCACCGCCCGCACCCGATGACCTGCGGCTCGAGTTCAAGGCACGTGGAATGCGGGCGGCGACGCTTGGTGCGCTGGCCGGTATCAAAAAGCAGGTCATCGCGCAGGTCGCCGGGGTGGTGCGCGACGAGCTCAGCGACAGTGCGGGTCGCACGATCGATGTCGCGGCGCGGCTCGACAGCATCGCCTAGAACCAGCCCTTTACCAGTGTGGCAAGTGTGAAGTCCTGTTTCCAGTGGGTCTAGCGGTTCCAATGTGAATATGGTGAAATGAGTGCACGTTCGAGGCTCCCGGCGCGTGAGTGAACCTTGGGGAAGGTGCGCCGGGCACGCTACCTGTCCATGGTCGAGGTTGCGCGAAGGAGTCCTGCGATGCGTTCCATTTCTGTGTCTCGCCGCCAGCTGTTCGCCTACACCGCCGCGGCCGCCGCCGTCGGAATCGCCGCGCCCCGCGCTTCGGCCGCCGGTGTGCTCGGCACTCTGATCGACTACGCGGGTGGCGTTCCGTCCGCGGACGCGATCCTCGATGACGGTCACCTCGGCGTCATCCGTTACGTCTCCGATCGTCGTCCCGGCGCCGAATGGATGGAGGGGAAGCCATTGCGCGCCAAGGAGGTCGATCAACTGCACGCCGCCGGGCTGACGATCGTGTCGAACTACCAGTTCGGCAAGGGCTCGACAGCCGACTGGCGCGGTGGCCTGGAGGCGGGCAAGAAGCATGCCGATCGCGGCCTGGAACTGCATCTGGCCGCGGGCGGTCCGGAGGACCGGCCGATCTACGCTTCCATCGACGACAACCCGACCCCGACTGATTTCGCGACCATGATCGCGCCGTACATCCTCGGCTGGGAGTCGGTGCTCGGCAAACAGAACGTCGGCATCTACGCCAATGCGCCGACCATCGAACTGGCACGGTCCGCGGGCCTGGGTTCCTGGTACTGGCAGCACAATTGGGGCACACCCAAGGGTTTCGTACACCCCGCCGCGCACCTGCACCAGATCGAGATCGACAAACGCGCCATCGACGGCATCGGCGTAGACGTCAACAACATCCTCGCCGCCGAATACGGCCAGTGGTGAACTAGTTGATCAAGATCAAGTGGAACTTTGGCGGAGGCTTCTCGGCCGATGCCACCTCGGATTCCACCTGGTCTTGATCCGTCAAGTCTGGCAGTGGCAGGTGGGGGCGAGGCGAAGTTCGGGTTCGTCATCGGGGACGACGCGGAGGGTGGGGCGGTTGTCGGGGGCTTCGTGGTCGCCGCGCCAGGAGAAGAGGGACCAGCGGGAGATGCCGGAGAAGGCGGAGCCGAGGCTGCCGATGGAGAAGGACGAGATCGCCGAGCCGAAGGATCCGACGGCCCCGATGGACAGCACCGAGCCGACGCTGCCGATCGAGAGGATCGAGTAGGCCGAGCCGATGGACAGGATCGAGCCTTCGGAGCGGAAGGACAGAATCGATCGGCGCGATCGTCTGCTCCGGATCGAATGAGCCGAGCGGATCGTGGGACGGGACCGAAGCGAATTATCGACAGTCGCCATGTGTTCGGTCTACCACAGTTCAGGGCGCTACGCAGTTACCGAACGATTCGACGGTGTGTATCGAAACGTTTCGCTACAACAGATTTCGTAAGGACACGGGTAACTTGCCGGGCACGGGCTGACCGCATACGTCTTGCCGCCGGCCGGTTACCTTCACGCACCTGAATTCGGCGCCTGAAGGTAACCGGAGGAGCCTAGGCGACGGTGAAGAAGCCGAGCGTCGGCAGGAACGAGCAGGTCCGCGGGTCGGCGTCATCGGCCTTGGTGGTCAGCGAACCGCCGACGACCGCGACGACCCGGCCCGAGCCGGTGTTGACGATCGCCGAAAGCGTAGCCGGACCATCCGGGTTGATATGCGCCTCGTCGGTCAGCTGCTGGACGCCGGACTGACGGGTGTCGAGATTCAGCCACTGGACCGTCATCGGCGGATTCTGCTCCGGCGTCGGCAACTTGGTGCCGAGTGCGGTGAATACGAATCCGGTCTGACCGGCCTGCGGTCCCGGCGGCGGCAGCTCGGCCGGGCCGGGCACAGCCAGTGCGGTGCCGATCGAATCGGCGCCGGGGCCGATGCAGCCCTTGCCGATGGTCGGGTAGAGGAACTGGGCGATGGCCGGGCCGCCCTGCGGGACCTCCGGGCCGCCGCCACCGCTGCCGTCCAGGAAGGTGATGATCCGTTCCAGCGTGGACTTGATCTGCGGCGGCAGGTTCAGCGCATTGAGCAGCGCCCGGACCTGGTCGAGGATGGCGTTCTTCGGGGCATCCGCGATGGGCTTGGCATCGGCAGGCCCGGCGATGGCGCCGACGATGGCCGGGGCCAACGAGGCGAGCGTATCGATCGGGACGCCCTCGGGAACCATCGGAATGGTGTTCCTCGGTGCAACGGGCGCGGGGGCCGGTGCCGCGACTGCCGTCGACGGCGCAACGAGCGACGCGCTCGCTGCGATGGCGAGCGCGGACAAGACAATCCGCGATCCTCGGGTGCGAAGCACTGGTCTAGCCGTCCTTAACCTCGGGTACATCAGGAGCGATGCAAAAAGCCATCGTTTCGGGGTCACTCTAGGGACATGACCGCCGTGTTGTACAGCGGCCGTGCCCCTATTTCTGTTGTGGACGATCAGTGTTATCAGACGCTAGCGCTTTCCCGCTGTTGCCAGAGTGAAAGTTGATGCAAATGTTATCAGTGATAATCGGCGGTCGCGGTACGCAAGTTACCCCCTCCGGACTCGGAGGCGCACATCGGGTCGGTCCAGGGGATTGATGGGATCTCTCGCGGCGGCGGTTAGGCTAGTCGCAGCCTTCCCGGAACCGACTCGAAAGCCTGCGAATTGAACCGAAGTCTCCGATTGGCTGTGCCGGTGCTCGGTCTGTCTGTGTTGGCCAGGCTGCTGTGGATGCTGCTGACGAAGAACGGGATGAATCTCGTCGATCTGCACGTCTATGTCGACGGTTCGGCGGCCCTGCTCACCGACCGCCTCTACGACTTCACCTACGCCGAGAAGACCCCGGACTTCCCGCTGCCGTTCACCTATCCGCCGTTCGCGGCGCTGGTCTTCTTCCCGCTGCACTACTTTCCGTTCACCATGATCGCGGTGCTCTGGCTGCTGGCCATTGTCGTCGCGCTGTATGTAGTGGTGCGGATCGCCTTCGAATTGATCCTCGGTGCGGAGCGGATGAGCGAGCCGCGGTGGCGCACCGCCACGGTCTGGTGGACCGCGATCGGCATCTGGATGGAGCCGGTGCGGACCACCATCGACTACGGCCAGGTCAACGTTTTCCTGGTGCTCGGGGCCATGCTCGCGGTGCGCAGTTCACGATGGTGGCTGTCCGGCGGCCTGATCGGGGTGATCGCGGGAATCAAACTGACACCGGCGATTTCGGGGCTGTACTTCGTGGCGCGGCGGCGGTGGGGGACCGCCGTGTGGTCGGCGCTGGTGTTCGGTGCGACGGTCGGGGTCAGCTTCCTGATCAACCACAAGGAGGCCAAGCGGTACTTCGGCACGCTGCTCGGTGACGCGGATCGGATCGGTCCGGTTGGGTCGGTCTGGAATCAGTCGCTACGCGGTGCGTTGAGTCGTCTGCTCGGCCATGACGTCCAATCCGGACCATGGTGGCTGGCAGCCGTCGTGGTCGTGGCCGTACTGGCCTTCTTCGCTTGGCGCGCACTGGGTCCCGACGATCGGTTGGGGACCCTGATCATCGTGCAGCTGTTCGGGCTGATGGTTTCGCCCATCTCGTGGTCGCATCACTTCGTGTGGCTGCTGCCCACGGTGATGTGGTTGGTGTACGGGCCGCTGCGGCAGGCGTCCGGCGCTCGGATACTCGCCGGGTATTGGTTGGTCACCACCCTCATCGGCGTGCCGTGGGTGCTCTCGTTCGCCCAGCCGTCGATCTGGACTATCTCGCGGCCGGGGGTGCTGTCCTGGCTCGGCGCCGTCGACGTGCTCGGTGTGCTTGTGCTCTACGGCTGGATGATCTGGTCCGGGCGCATGGTCAATCGGTTTGCGCCGCAAACCGATCTATCTCGCGAGCCAGCGACACGTCCAGCGCGGTGAGTCCGCCCGAGTCGTGGGTCGAGAGAGTAAAGGTCACCCGACGCCAGCGGATATCGATATCCGGATGGTGGTTCGCGTTCTCGGCGACTTCGGCGACCTGACGCACCAGTTCGATGCCCGCCGGAAAGGTCTTCGCCTCGATCGTGCGGGTGATGGCATCGCCGGACCGGGTCCAGTCCGACAGTTCGGTCAAAGCTTCGGTGAGTTCTGCCTCGGTTAGTTTCGGTTCGCTCATGCCTGCACCTCGCTGGCGCTCGGCTCCGGCATGACCGCTCGGGCGGCTGTGTTGTCTGTTCGCTCACTGCGTTCGCTCATATGCGAGTTGTACCCCCAGCGCGGCGGACCCATCAGGAAATCCGAATTCGTCGATCAGGCGGCGCGGGCCTTCTTGAGGCCCTTCTTGAGTTCTTTACCGCAGCAACCAGCCGCTTCCAGGCGTTTCATCCGCATGATGACGACGGGGCACTTCAAGCAGCGCGTCTTCTTGCGACAGCACTTCTTCTTCGGTTTGAGGCTAGAAACCTTCTTCGCCTTGACCTTGCCCATGGTTGGTTAGCATACCCTTAGCGGAGTGCCTGGTCTGCGAGCCATTCGAATGCCGGTACTGTGTAACTGGCCGCAATGCCCTGGTGAGTATCGATTCTCCACCTGTTTGCAAAGGGTCGGCCGGCATCTATACCAACAGCAGGAGGATTGAGGCGTGTCGTCTGCACGCGATTTTCGCAACGTCGCCATCGTGGCCCACGTCGACCACGGTAAGACGACGCTGGTCGACGCCATGCTGCGCCAGTCCGGCGCTTTCGCCGAACGCGCCGAGCTCGTCGATCGTGTGATGGACTCCGGTGACCTGGAGCGCGAGAAGGGCATCACCATTCTCGCCAAGAACACCGCAGTGCATCGGCACCACCCGGACGGTTCGGTCACCGTGATCAACGTGATCGACACCCCCGGCCACGCCGACTTCGGCGGTGAGGTCGAGCGCGGTCTGTCCATGGTCGACGGTGTCGTATTGCTGGTCGACGCGTCCGAGGGGCCGCTGCCGCAGACCCGCTTCGTGCTGCGCAAGGCGTTGGCCGCGAAGTTGCCGGTCATCCTGGTGGTGAACAAGACCGACCGCCCCGACGCCCGTATCGAAGAGGTCGTCGAGGAGAGCCACGATCTGCTGCTCGACCTCGCCTCCGATCTGGACGACGAGGCCGCCGAGGCCGCCGAACTCGCGCTGGACCTGCCGGTCCTCTACGCCTCCGGCCGTGAGGGCAAGGCCTCCAAGGAACGTCCCGAGAACGGCAGCGCGCCGGCCGCGGACAACCTGGACGCCCTGTTCGACGTGCTGCTGGAGAACATCCCGGCGCCCAAGGGCGATCCGACCGCACCGCTGCAGGCGCACGTCACCAACCTCGATGCCTCGGCCTTCCTGGGTCGCCTCGCGTTGGTCCGCATCTACAGCGGTGAGTTGCGCAAGGGCCAGAACGTCGCGTGGATGCACGGCGACGGCATCAAGCAGGTCAAGATCACCGAACTGCTGCAGACCATCGGCGTCGAGCGTCAGCCAGGCGAGGTCGCCGAGGCCGGTGACATCGTGGCCATCGCGGGCATCCCGGAGATCATGATCGGCGACACCCTTGCCGATGTCGACAATCCCGTCGCGCTGCCGCGTATCACCGTTGATGAGCCGGCCATCTCGGTCACCATCGGCACCAACACCTCACCGATGGTCGGCCGGGTGCAGGGCCACAAGCTGACCGCGCGCATGGTGAAGTCGCGGCTGGACTCCGAACTGGTCGGCAATGTCTCGCTGCGCGTTCTCGATATCGGCCGCCCGGATGCCTGGGAGGTGCAGGGCCGCGGTGAGCTGGCGCTGGCCATTCTGGTCGAGCAGATGCGTCGCGAGGGCTTCGAGTTGACCGTCGGCAAGCCGCAGGTGGTCACCAAGCAGGTCGACGGCAAGGTGCACGAGCCCTACGAAGAGCTGACCATCGACTGCCCCGACGAGTACCTCGGCGCGATCACGCAGCTGCTCGCCGCCCGCAAGGGCAAGATGGTCCAGATGAACAACCACGCCGCGGGCTGGGTGCGGATGGAGTTCATCGTTCCATCGCGCGGCCTGATCGGCTTCCGCACCGACTTCCTCACCGAAACCCGCGGCACCGGCATCGCCAACGCGGTCTCGCACGGCTATGCGCCGTGGGCCGGTGAGATCCGCGCCCGCCACACCGGTTCGCTGGTTTCCGACCGCGCGGGCTCGGTGACCCCGTTCGCCATGATCCAGCTGGCCGATCGCGGTCAGTTCTTCGTGGAGCCGGGCGCGGACACCTACGAGGGGCATGTCGTCGGCATCAACCCGCGCGCCGAGGATCTCGATATCAATGTCACCCGCGAGAAGAAGCTGACCAATATGCGCAGCTCGACCGCCGATGTGATGGAGACGCTCGCCAAGCCGCTGCAGCTCGACCTGGAGGCGGCCATGGAGTTCTGTGCCGCCGACGAATGCGTCGAGGTCACACCGGAGATCGTGCGGGTGCGCAAGGTCATCCTCGGTGCCACCGAACGCGGTCGCGAACTGTCGCGCCGGAAGGCTCGGGACCGGGCTGCGCTGTAAGGCAAGTAGAGTGCGCCACGTGAGCTCGGGGGCTATACGACGCGCGATGCTGATCATGATGGCGGCCTCCTCTGTGGTGCTCGCCGGCTGCACCGCGAATCCGCCACCGCCGATCGAGAGCACCGACAGCCCGAAGACGACACCGGCGAAGCCCGGTAAGAACACCGTCGTGGTGGCCATCGATGACATCGGCATCGGGTTCAATCCGCACCTGCGTTCCGATCAGTCGCCGGCCACCGCCGCGGTGAGTTCGATGGTGTTGCCGAGCCCGTTCCGGCCGGTGCCGAATCCGGCGGTGCCCGGCGCCACCGAGTGGGTGCCGGATACCGCGCTGGTGGTCTCGGCCGAGGTGACCGCGCAGGAACCGTTCACCATCACCTATACGCTGCGCAACCAGGCGAACTGGTCCGATGGTGCGCCGATCGCGGCGGAGGACTTCCGGTTCCTGTGGCAGCAGATGATCACCCAGCCGGGTGTCGTCGATCCGGCGGGTTATCGGCACATTGCCGATATCAGCTCCTCCGGCGGCGGTAAGACGGTCACCGTCACGATGACCGAGGCGTATCCGGCTTGGCGTGAGCTGTTCACGAATCTGTTGCCCTCGCATCTGATCAAGGATCAGCCCGGTGGTTTCGCCACCGGGCTGGTCGAGGGAGTTCAGGTCTCGGGCGGCAACTTCCGCATCAAATCGACCGACCGGGGACGCGACGAGATCCTGCTCGAACGCAACGATCGGTACTGGGGCACCCCGGCCGCGCCGGATCAGATTCTGTTGCGCCGCGGCGGAACTCCCGCGCAGCTGGCCGATTCGCTGCGCACAGGCGATGCGCAGATGGCGTTGGTGCACGGTGGTGTCGCGACCCAGGCGCAGCTGGCGGCGATCCCGTCGGTGCGCACCGTTATCATGCCGCAGTCGCGTGAGCTGCAATTCGCAATCAATGGGCGTAGTGGCGATCTCAGCGATCCGCGGGTGCGGCGCGGGGTGACCGCGCTGATCGATCCGACGCTGCTGGCCACCGTCGCCGGGCAGACCGGTGGCTGGGTCGAGCCGGTGCGCGCGCAGATTCTGACACCGTCGGATCCCGGGTACACACCGACCGCGCCGCCGCGGCCGTCCGCGGAGGAGGCGTTCGCGCTGCTCGCCGAGGCCGGTTATGGTCGAGCTCCCGAGACGCCGCCGGTGCAGTCGCCGACCTCGCCCGCACCGCAGCCCCGTTCGGTGGCGAAAAACGGTAAGGCACTGGCGATTCGGATCGGCGCGGTAACCGGTGACGCCACCGCGCTCGCCGTCGCCAATACCGCTGCGGACCAATTGCGCAGTGCCGGAATAGATGCCAGCGTGCGCAGTCTCGCGGCCGATACCCTCTACGGCAAGGAACTCACCGACAGCGGCGTGGACGCCATCGTCGGCTGGGAGGTCGCCGGTTCGGATCCGGCCACCGTGCTCGCCTCGCGCTACGGCTGCCCGCCGGTGGATACCGGTGCCGGCAACGGAGATTCGCAGACCGCCATCGAGGCGGCCAAGAAGGCGCCGAGCAATCTGTCCGGCATCTGCGATCCCGGCCTGCAGCCCTCGATCGACGAATCGTTGCGCGGTGTCGAGGTCGGCCGGGCGCTGGCCGAGGCCGAGCCGCGGCTGTGGGCTCTGGCGACAGTGCTACCGATCGTGCAGGACAATGTGGTCGCCGCATCCGGACCGCGGGTCGACGGTGCGTCGTTGAGCGGTGCCATTCAGGTCGGCATCTTCGGTGATGCGGCGATGTGGCGCAGGATCCCATGACCGGTGGACTGCTGCTGGTGCACGCCCACCCGGACGACGAGTCCATCACCACCGGGGGCACCATCGCGCACTACCGCCGCCGCGGCGTACCGGTGACGGTGGTGACCTGCACCCTCGGTGAAGAGGGGGAGGTCATCGGCGAGGAGTGGGCGTTGCTGACCGCCGATCACGCCGATCAATTGGGCGGCTACCGGATCGCGGAGCTGACCAACGCGCTGGCCGCGCTGAAGGCTGGACCGCCGCGCTTCCTCGGCGGTGCGGGCCGCTGGCGCGACTCCGGTATGGCGGGTACCCCTGCCGCGGAGCATCCGCGGGCCTTCGTGCATTCGGGTGCCGCGGCGGTGGAGGCGCTGACCACGATCGTGCTCGAACTACGGCCCCAGGTGGTCATCGGCTACGACCCGCGCGGCGGCTACGGGCATCCGGACCATATTCGGGCGCACTGGGTCACTTCGGCGGCGGTGACCGCGGCGGCCGAACAAGGGTGGGACACCCCGAAGTTCTATTGGACCGTCACCGATGCGGACATGTTGCGACTGCACACCGAGGCGCTGGCCCGGCGGACCGTCGAGGGGTTGCCCGGCGCATTGCCGCGCGGTTGGCGGTTGCCCGCCGCGGGGGAACTCGCGAGCGTGCCGAGTCATACCGTGACGGCCACCATCGATGTGTCCGATTCGCTGGCCGCGAAGCGAGCGGCGCTGCAGGCACATGCCACACAGGTGACGGTCGCGCCGTCGGGGCGCGAGTTCGCACTGTCCAATAATGTTGCGCAGCCGGTACTTCCGGAGGAGCACTTCATTTTGGTCCGTGGTACGCGCGGTCCGGTGGGGGCGGATGGGCGTGAACACGATTTGTTCGCGGGGCTTTAGTTTAAAAGTATTGCTCGAGGGTTGCTGTCGCGGCCGTGTTAGACGGCGAGTACGGTCTTTGTGATTTCGGACATCGATGTGGAGGCATAGCGGTTCATGACAGCGGTCGGTGACAAAGCTCACCTCAGCATCGAGGATCACGGGTACCACAAGAGTCTGAAACCACGTCAGCTGCAGATGATCGCCATCGGCGGCGCGATCGGCACCGGTCTGTTCCTCGGTGCCGGCGGTCGGCTCGCGAGTGCGGGACCAGGGCTGTTCCTGGTCTACGCGGTCTGCGGTGTCTTCGTATTCTTCATTCTGCGCGCGCTCGGTGAGCTGGTGCTGCACCGTCCGTCGTCCGGTTCGTTCGTTTCCTATGCCCGCGAATTCTTCGGTGAGAAGGCCGCATTCATTGCCGGTTGGATGTACTTCCTGAACTGGTCGATGACCGGTATCGCCGATACCACCGCGATTGCCCAATATTTTCACTACTGGGCCGGATTCACTCATGTTCCACAGTGGGTGCTCGCGCTCATCGCGCTGGTGCTGGTGCTGGCGGTCAATCTGGTCTCGGTCAAGTGGTTCGGTGAGATGGAATTCTGGGCCGCGCTGGTCAAGGTGGCCGCGCTGAGTGCGTTCCTGATCGTCGGCACGGTATTCCTGATCGGCCGATTCACCGTCAAGGGCGCGGCGACCGGTCCGAGTGTCGTCACCGCTCATGGTGGACTGTTCCCGACCGGGATCCTGCCGCTGGTCGTGGTCACCTCCGGTGTCGTATTCGCTTATGCCGCTGTGGAATTGGTCGGCACGGCGGCGGGGGAGACGGAGAATCCGGCGAAGATCATGCCGCGCGCGATCAATTCGGTGATCCTGCGGATCGCGGTCTTCTACGTCGGCTCGCTCGTGCTGCTGGGACTGCTGCTGCCCTACACCAGCTACAAGTCCGGTGAGAGCCCGTTCGTCACCTTCTTCACCATGCTCGGGGTGCCCGGCATCGGCAGCATCATGAACGTCGTCGTGCTCACCGCCGCCTTCTCCAGCCTGAATGCGGGCCTGTACTCCACCGGACGCATTCTGCGGTCGATGTCGATGAACGGCAGCGCGCCCGAGTTCACCGGGGTGATGGGCAGCAACGGTGTGCCCTACGGCGGCATCCTGTTGACCAGCCTGATCGCGCTCTGCGGTATCGCGCTCAATGGACTCGTGCCCGAGCGCGCCTTCGAGATCGTGCTGAATATGGCCTCGCTCGGGATCATCGCATCCTGGGCCACCATCGTCCTGTGCCAACTGCAGCTGTGGCGCTGGTGGAAACAGGGCAAACTCCAGCGGCCGCAGTTCCGCATGTGGGGTGCGCCGTGGACCGGCCTGATCACGCTGGTATTCCTGTTCTTCGTGGTGGTGCTCACCGGCGTCGACTATCCGGTCGGCACGTGGACCGTCGCCTCGCTCGTTGTACTCATCCCGGCGTTGATCATCGGCTGGTTCGCCGCCCGCAAGCGGGTGCTCGCGATCGCCCAGATGCGTAAGGGCTACACCGGAGAGTTCCCGGTCGTCGCCAACATCCCCATTGAAGGCGACTGATTTCGGCTTAGACTCCGATCATGTACAACTGGGATCTGCAGAACGCCATCGCTGCCTTCGTGGACAGCCTGCGCCCTGGGGCGCAGCAACAGCACGACCTCTACATGTCGGTGCTGTACGCGTTCGTCGATATGCAGAGCCACCTGCTCACCCTCCTCGGTTTCCCGCCGGTCGCGTGAGGGTCACTTTCGCCAAGGCACCGAACCACACCTCCGGCGCCCATGAGAACCTGCCCCTGGGCCCGGTGATCATCGCCGTCCTGGTACTGGACGGCCTGATCACCCTCGCCCTGGAGGTCCTCTACCTCCCCACCTACATCAACACTGTGGCCTTCCCCCTGTCCGCAGTGCTGGCCGGCGTAATCAACGTGCTACTGGTGATGGGAGTTCGCTCCATAACCCACCGCGTAAGCGCAATGATGCTCCCCCTCGCCGCCTGGACCCTCGGCTTCCTGACCTGCTCCGTCACCGGCCCCGGCGGCGACATCATGCTGGGCAGCGACTGGCGCACCCTGCTGCTGCTGTTCTGTGGACTGGTCCCGCCGCTGCTCTACATCTACATCCGAAGCAACGCCGGTCTATTCAGCAGTCACTGACGTCGCGGCAACGCATACGGACGCAACGAACCTTCAGTCGAGGCGAATGGCCAGGCTCGCGATTACGGCATCGGTGCGGGCGCGCAGGGCCGCGGCCAGCACGGGGCCGCGCGGGTTGTGCAGGGGACGGTGATACCAGTGGGCGGCTTCTACCTGGGCCAGCAGAACGGTCACTTGGCGTCCGGTTCGGGTTCGGCCGCGGACGTAGCCGACGAGGGTGGTAATGAGATTGCGGTGTGGACTCGGGAGGACCGTGAGGGGGACGCCCGGATCCCACTGCTTCCACTGGGCGCTTAGTCGACGGGTGGCAGCGGGGTCGATTTCGGCTGCGACGGCGACGATTTCGCCGTCCAAGGCTTGCGCGATGCGCAAGGCACGCGCGGTGACTTCGCTGACCGCGACCACTGGAACCACGATGAGCATCGGCTCCTGATCCGGGGATTGCGGTGGCAGAACGGGGATTCGGCCGAGGCTGAGTTGATCGGCCACACTGCGGTAGTAGTTCTCGGTGCGCGCAAACAGAGTTATCAACGCGGGCACAATGATCAGCAGCAGCCACGCACCCTCGTCGAACTTCTCGATGAGCAGAACCACGGCGGCCACGGCAGTTAGCAGCGCGCCGAAACCGTTGAGAATGGCGCGCCGAATCCAGCCGGACCCACGCTGCTCGCGCCAGTGTCGCACCAGCCCGGTCTGGCTGATGGTGAACCCGATGAAAACGCCGACCGCATAAACCGGTAGCACACGGTGGGTTTCGGCATGTACGACCAACAGTACGGTGGCGGCAAGAAAGGCAAGGGCCGCAACGCCATAGCGGAATACCGGGCGCTCGGAGCGCAACGCGAACAGATGCGCGACCCGATGGTCTTTCGCCAGCAGCGACAGTAATACCGGCAGTCCGCCGAAACTGGTATTCGCGGCCAGACACAGCGCCAGCGTGACGGCCAGACTGGTCGCGTAGAACGGCCACCCGGTTCCGAAGGCCGCCGCGGACAATTGCGCGAGCAGGGTGACATCGCCGCGCGGCACCGCGTGATGGCGACGGATCAGCAGCGCCAAACCGAGCAGCATCGTGCACAGCAGCACGCCGAGCGCGACCTCGGTGTGCTGAGCCCGCCGCACTGCGGGTGCGCGGAACGACGGCACGGCATTGGCAATCGCCTCGACACCGGTCAGCGCCGAACATCCTGCCGAAAATGCCTTGAGCAGCAACAGTATTCCGACGGTGTCGTATGGCACGAACGGCCCCAGATCGGTACCGATCACCGCGACCGGTGTCGAGCGGAGTAGTCCGACCACGATCACCGCGAGAATCGCGAGGATGAACAGAAGTGTCGGTCCCATCAGCACTTTCGCCGATTCGGCCACCCCGATGAGATTGATCACGGTGAGTCCCGCGAGCCCGCTCAGCGTGATCAGCAGCAGATGATCGGCCAGCACCGGAAATGCGCTCGCCAAACTGGCAGCACCGGCCGCGAGACTCACCGCGACGGTCAGCACATAGTCCACCACCAGACTCGCCGCCGCGAGCAGACTGGCACCGCGACCGAGATCCTTCTTCGCCACCGCATAGGACCCGCCGCCATCCGGATGTACGGCGATAACCTGCCGATACGACAGCACCAATACCAGCAACAGCACAGCGATCGTCAGTGAAACCGGCAGAGTCCACGACACCGCCGCCGCACCCGCCGCGACAAGTACCAGCACGATCGCCTCGGGCCCGTATGCCACGCTGGACAGCGCATCCAGCGATAACGCCGCCAAACCGCCGATCGCTGTCAGTCGATATTTGTCACCGCGCTGCATCCGCCGCACGCGACGATCGGCAATGGGTAACTCCCGCGTCCGTGATATCGGGGTCTCGACCACGCTGACCATTGAACTCGGCGCGGTACTGGCAACTGGTCAGCGACACCGCGCGAGTTGGATCGGCCACATTCTCGGAGCGAACGGTCTCAGACACCTGGATCAGGAGCGATGATGGAACGGCGCATGGTCGGGGAATTCGTCTCGGTGGGTCAGCGTCGACCGAGGCGGCCGGGGGTTGCCGATTCGATGAGCTCCCAGGCCTGATCGAGCGGAATGTCGACGACAAGGTAACGCTTCTTACCGGCCGCGGTGGCGGCGACCACGGTGGCGATGCCGGAGCGGCGCTGCCAAAAGGATTGGCGGACAGTCCAACCGATGATGCCGGGGGCCTCCAGACAGTCGCGGTCGCGGTCCAGCGAGCCGGATCGGGTGATGAGCCAGGCCGGACTGTCGTCGGTGGCGGGCAGAACGGCGTGGCCGAGGCCTCGGTAACGGTCGGCGGCCAGCGCGGTCGCGATCAGAGCCGTGAAAGTGGGGAGCAGCCACCACCAAGGTGAAAAGTCTTCTCCGGCAAGGGAATTGATCAGCATTACGACCGCGAGTATCGCGATCGGGCTGAGCGCGCGGAGATACCGACGGCGGCGCGCGACCGGGCCGTGCGCGATCAACGCCGCGGTGCTCACCGTGGCGCGCGGCGCGCGGCCTGCGGTCGGCTCTTGTTGCGGCGCTCGGTCCACCGAATCCGCGGCCCTCGAGAGTTCGTTCGTGGCACCCGGGCGTCGGACCGCTCGAGGCGCGAGCAGTTCCGCCAGGGTGCGTTCGATCGCGGAGCGCGGTGCCTGGGGCAGGATCTTCTGACGCGGGCTCTGGCCGGTCATGATGGCTTCGAGCTCGGCGGCACCGGCCATGCGCAGCAGCAGCGGCTCGTTGACGGTCGCGCCACGGAAACGGGCCAGATCCAGGGTGATCTGTCTGGTCGTGAACAGTCCGTGACGAAGATGCAGCGTGCGGTCGTTATCGAGCACTCGCAGCTTGAAATACGTTGTCAGATAACGCGCACAGGCCGCGAGACTGACAATCACCACGATCGCGACAACCAGCACCGCGATGGCGACGCCGATGAGAACCCCGCTACCGTCCTCGATACTGTGCACCGCGTCGGAACTGAACACGATCTGGTCGAACCCGTACTGAAATGCCAAACCGACAATGGGTGCGATGATCGCGAAACCGGTCAGCGACAGCGGCGCGTAACGCACCCAGCTCGCACGCCAATGTCCGATCTCCCGGGCGTTCCCGGACACCGGCAGGTCTTTCCGGAGGCTTGGAACCTGTTGTTCAACAGTAGATTCCGGCGAACCGGCGGTATGGGCGAGCAACACCGCCCGCAACCGCGGCACCACACCCGCATCCAACGCATCGAGTTTGAACTTCTCACCCGAATCCGCGTGCTGCCCAGTCCCTATGGCCAACACCGCGAGCCCGAGAATCCGGTGCAACAGATCGGCCTCGATGTCCACCGACCTGATCCGTGACCGCGGCACCGACAGTTTCTTGCGCTGAATCAACCCGGTCCGCAACTCGACATGTGTCGTCCCGACCCGATAGGCGGTGGTGAACCAGCGCGTCAGCGCGAACCCGACGATCGCCACCAACGCGATGAGTCCCCACAGCGGGTTACCGGTATTGGTGCCGAGGAGCACCGACCCGATCAGCACCGGAATGAACCGCACGACCTCGTTGACGGGGTGGACCAACAACATTCGTTTATCCAGCCGCAACCACGGCTGCTGGATCTCCGGCGCGAGATCGGTTTCCGGTAGGTACGAACTCACGTCGCATCCCCACGGTGCAATGCGGCGATCTCGGTCAGCCGCGTGACGGTCTGTTCGGCCACCGGCAGATCGAGTTCGGAGATCCGCACCGCACCGGCCGAGGACGCCGTCGTCACGGTCACCGTCGCCAGCCCGAGCAATCGCTCCAGCGGCCCGCGCTCGGTGTCGACGGTCTGCACCCGGGAGATGGGCGCCACCCGGCTCTCCACCGTCAACCAGCCGACCCGGGTGTACACCGCGTCATCGGTCACCTCCCACCGATGCACGGCATACCGCCACAGCGGCATCACCCCGATGCTCACCGCCGCGAGCACGAGCGCCACCGCGAACACCGCCAGCTGCGCACCACGATGCTCGGAGTCGACGACAACCCACAAGATCAGTGCCACGAAGGGAATCATCCACCCGATCGCGGCCTGAATGGTCCACAAGAGCTTGGCCTTGGTGCTCGGACGCCAGGCCGGACCGGCCAGGATCGTGCGCGGCTGCGACATGCTTGCCATGGTTGCACGTCAAGGCGCGACCGTCTCCGTCCTCTGCTACAACCCACCTACCTGCAGGGGAATAATTCGACCCGACATACCGGAATACTGCGTGAGACCGCATAGTTATCACCGCTCACAACGGTGCCTCGCTTGCGCTCGGCCCCGTTGCGAGCGTGGCGCTGCTGTGTTATTGGTTCGCTCGCTTCGCTCACTCAAAAGCACTGGAGGGAGACAGCCCAGGATGTGTAGCGCATGATCGAGGGCGTGACCGAGCTAGCGACCCCGAGCGTCCCGCCCGCACCGCCAACGCCGTCGGCCGTGCGCCGTGCGCTGCGGCGGGCCCGCGACGGTGTGACATTGAATGTGGACGAGGCGGCCGTACTGCTGCACGCACGCGGCGACGACCTCGTCGACCTGTGTCGCAGCGCCGCCCGGGTGCGCGATGCCGGACTGGAATCGGCGGGTCGGCCGAAGACCATCAGCTATTCGCGCAATGTCTTCATCCCGTTGACCAAGCTCTGCCGGGACAAATGCCACTACTGCACCTTCGTCACGGTGCCGGGCAAGTTGCGCGCCGAAGGCAAGGGCATGTTCCTGGAGCCCGACGAGGTGCTGGAGATCGCGCGTCGCGGTGCCGAGCTCGGCTGTAAGGAAGCCCTGTTCACTCTCGGTGACCGTCCCGAGGACCGCTGGCCGGAGGCCGCGCAGTGGCTCGACGAACGTGGCTACGACTCCACGCTGGACTACCTGCGCGCCGTCTCGATCATGGTGCTCGAGGAGACCGGTCTGCTGCCGCATCTGAATCCGGGCGTGCTGAGCTGGGAGGAGATCTCGCGGCTCAAGCCGGTGGCGCAGTCCATGGGCATGATGCTCGAGACCACCGCCACCCGCCTGTTCACCGAAAAGGGCAACTGCCACTACGGAAGTCCGGATAAGGATCCGGCGGTGCGCCTGCGCGCGATTACCGACGCCGGTCGGCTTTCGGTGCCCTACACCACCGGCATTCTGGTCGGCATCGGCGAAACGCTGACCGAGCGCGCCGAGTCGATCATGGCGATTCGCAAGCAGCACAAGGCATTCGGGCATATCCAGGAAGTGATCATCCAGAACTTCCGGGCCAAGGACGACACCGCCATGCGCGATGTTCCCGACGCCGGTTTGGAGGAGTTCCGGGCCACCATCGCCGTCACCCGGCTGCTGCTCGGCCCCGACGTTCCGGTGCAGGCGCCGCCGAATCTGGTGTCGCACGAGGAATGCCAGGCCCTGATCGATGCGGGCATCGATGACTGGGGCGGCGTCTCGCCGGTCACCCCCGATCACGTGAATCCGGAACGGCCCTGGCCGAACCTCGATACGTTGCGCGAAATCACCGAGGCCGCGGGCTACCAACTCGTCGAGCGCACTTCGGCGCACCCGAAATACGTGCGCGCGGGCAACCCATGGGTCGATCCGCGCATCGGCGCACACGTCGCCGCGCTCACCGATCCGGAAACCGGTCTGGCGAATCCGGATGCGATTCCGGCCGGCCTGCCCTGGCAGGAACCAGACGAGTCGTGGGAATCCGCGGGCCGCATCGATCTCAATACCTCGATCGATACCGAGGGCCGAAATACCGAGAGCCGAAGCGATTCCGCACTCGGCGGAGCAGGGAGCGACGGGCACGGAGGCGGCAGCTTGCGTGACCACGAAGGGACCCGCGAGGGCCGCCAATCAGATACCGATGTCGTCGGGGCCTTCGGCGACTGGGACACCATCCGCGAACAGGCTCGTGACCTCGCCGTCGCGGCCCCCGAGCGGCTGGATTCCGATGTGCTCGCCGCGCTACGTGCCGCCGAAAACGATCCGGCCGGGCTCACCGACGCCGAATACCTCGCGTTGGCAACGGCCGACGGACCGGCACTGGATGCGGTTGCCGCACTCGCCGACCAGCTGCGCCGCGACGTCAACGGCGACGATGTCACCTACGTGGTGAATCGGAATATCAACTTCACCAATATCTGCTACACCGGCTGCCGCTTCTGCGCGTTCGCCCAGCGCAAGGGCGATGCCGACGCCTTCACCCTGAGCATGGACGAGGTCGCCGACCGCGCCTGGGAGGCGCATGTCGACGGCGCGACCGAAATCTGCATGCAGGGCGGCATCGATCCGGATCTCCCGGTCACCGGGTATGCCGATCTGGTGCGCGCGATCAAACAGCGGGTGCCATCGATGCATGTGCACGCGTTCAGCCCGATGGAGATCGTGAACGGTGCCTCTCGCGGCGGCCAGAGCATCCGTGATTGGCTGGTCGCGCTGCAGGAAGCCGGGTTGGACACCATTCCCGGCACCGCCGCGGAAATCCTCGACGACGAGGTGCGCTGGGTGCTCACCAAAGGCAAACTGCCGACCTCCGCATGGGTCGAGGTGATCACCACCGCCCATCGGGTCGGCGTGCGTTCGAGTTCCACGATGATGTACGGCCACGTCGACAATCCGAAGCATTGGGTCGGACATCTGCGGGTGCTGCGCGGAATCCAGGACGAGACGGGTGGTTTCACCGAATTCGTGCTGTTGCCGTTCGTGCACCAGAGTGCACCGCTTTACCTGGCCGGTGCCGCGCGACCGGGACCGACCATCCGGGACAACCGCGCGGCGCATGCCCTCGCGCGGATCATGTTGCACGGCCGCATCGATAACATCCAGACCAGCTGGGTGAAACTCGGCACAGCGGGCACCCGGATGATGCTCAACGGCGGTGCCAACGATCTGGGCGGTACCTTGATGGAGGAGACCATCTCCCGCATGGCCGGATCGCAACACGGTTCCGCCAAGACCGTCGCGGAACTCGCCGAGATCGCCGAGGGTATCGGCCGTCCGGTGCGCGAACGCACCACGACTTATGGGGTACCACCACGGAAGATCTCCGCGGCGCTGCCACTGACAGTGGGCTAGGCGATACCGGATTCCCGGTCGTCGCACTCGGATGATTCGCAAAGGCGCGGATGTCGGTGGTGTTTCATATCCAGCGAGTGGCATTCGGGACGAAGTTAGTTAGGGCAGGCTGACCCGGGGTAACCTGGGCTGCCGGGCTAGTGTGACGCTGGGCGGACTATCCCCGTGAGGACAGACTAGGAGAGCGGCAGTGCCGTACATCATCGCTGAACCGTGCGTTGACGTGAAGGACAAGGCATGCATCGAAGAATGCCCCGTGGACTGCATCTACGAGGGTGGTCGCATGCTGTACATCCATCCCGACGAGTGCGTGGACTGTGGTGCATGTGAGCCGGTGTGCCCGGTGGAGGCGATCTTCTACGAAGACGACACCCCGGACCAGTGGAGCGGATACGTGAACGCCAATGTCGACTTCTTCGACGAGCTGGGTTCGCCCGGCGGTGCGACGAAGGTCGGCAAGGTGGACTACGACCCGCCGTTCATCAAAGAGCTGCCGCCGATGGCGACCGAATGAGTAATAGGTACTGAGTGAGTTCTGTGTCACCGCGTCGCCGGGTCAGCGCTCTGCTGCCCGATTTTCCCTGGGACACCATTGCGGCGGTGAAGGCGAAGGCCGCCGCGCATCCGGACGGGCTCGTCGATCTATCGGTCGGCACCCCGGTCGATCCGGTGGACCCGCTGATCCGTGCGGCATTGAGTTCGGTCGCCGACGTGCCGGGTTATCCGACCACGCACGGCACGCCCGAACTGCGGATCGCGGCAGTCGATGCGCTGAAGCGGCGCTACGGGATCACCGGACTCGACCCGGCCGCGGTGCTGCCGGTGATCGGCACCAAGGAGTTGATCGCCGGACTGCCGCGGCTGCTCGGCCTCGGCGCGGACGATCTGGTCGTCATCCCGGAGGTCGCCTACCCGACCTACGAGGTGGGTGCGCTGCTCGCCGGTACCAAAGTGGCGCGCGCGGACGGGCTGACCCAGTTGGGTCCGCAATCGCCTGCCCTTATCTATGTGAACTCCCCATCGAACCCGACGGGGAAGGTGCTCGGTGTCGAGCATCTGCGCAAGGTGGTGCAGTTCGCGCGGGAGCGCGGCGCGGTCGTGGCCTCCGACGAGTGCTACCTGGGCTTGGCCTGGGAGGGGCGAGCCGTCTCCATCCTCGATCCGGAGGTATGCGACGGCGACCATACCGGTTTGATCGCGGTGCACTCGCTGTCGAAGACCTCCAACCTGGCAAGTTACCGCGCCGGATTCGTGGCGGGCGATGCGGAACTCGTCGCCGAACTACTCGAGGTGCGCAAGCACTCCGGCATGATGGTGCCGTTCCCGATCCAGGCGGCCATGGCCGCTGCGCTCGGTGACGACGCCCACGAGTCGGTGCAACGTGAGCGCTACCGTGCGCGTCGTGAGGTGTTGCGAAAGGCCTTGCAGCAAGCCGGTTTCCGGATCGATCACTCCGAAGCGGGCCTGTATCTGTGGTCCACCAGGGGCGAGCCGTGCCGCGCCACCCTGGACTGGCTGGCCGAGCGCGGCATCCTCGCCGCACCGGGCGACTTCTACGGACCAGGCGCGGGGCAGCACGTGCGCATCGCACTGACCGCCTCCGATGAACGTATCGAGACCGCGGCGCAACGCCTGGCCTGACACGTCCCGCAGTCGTGCCCGATGACCCCGCAACGGCGATAGCCTTGGGGTATGGACGCTGTCACGGTAGTCCCTGTTCCCAGCAACGAGCCGGTGCATTCCTATGCGCCGGGCAGCCCTGAGCGGGAACTGCTGATCACCAAGCTCACCGAAATCGCCGCCGAATCCATGGATATTCCGTTGGTCATCGGCGGCAAACACCGGCCGGGCATCGGAGCTCGGCACGATATCGTCGCCCCGCACCGACATCGGCATGTACTCGGCACCTACACCGACACCACGCATTCGGAAGCCCACGGCGCCATCGAGTCCGCGCTCGCGGCGGCCCCCGGCTGGCGCACCACGCCCTTCGATGAGCGGGCGGCAGTCTTCCTGCGCGCGGCGGATCTGTTGGCCGGGCCGTGGCGGGAGACGGTCGCCGCGGCGACCATGCTCGGTCAATCCAAGACGGTCCAGCAGGCCGAAATCGACGCGCCGTGCGAATTGGTCGACTTCTGGCGCTTCAATGTGGCCTTCGCGCGCCAGATTCTGCAGCAGCAGCCGCAGTCGAGCGCCGGTGTGTGGAATCAGATGGACTACCGCCCGCTGGAGGGGTTCGTCTACGCCATCACACCGTTCAACTTCACCGCCATCGCGGGCAATCTGCCCACTGCGCCCGCGTTGATGGGCAATACCGTGGTGTGGAAGCCCTCGCCGACGCAGACACTCGCGGCCTTCTGCACGATGCGGCTGCTGGAGACGGCCGGACTGCCGCCGGGTGTCATCAATATGGTGACCGGTGACGGTGTCGAACTGTCGGAGGTCGCGCTCGTCGATCCACGGCTGGCGGGCATCCATTTCACCGGCTCCACCAAGACATTTCAGTTCCTGTGGTCCCAGGTCGGCGCGAATATCGGTCGCTACCACGGCTATCCACGCTTGGTGGGCGAGACCGGCGGTAAAGACTTCATCGTCGCGCACCCGTCGGCAGATCCGGATGCGTTGCGTACCGCGCTGATTCGCGGTGCCTACGAATATCAGGGCCAGAAATGTTCGGCGGCTTCGCGCGCCTATATCGCACGTTCGGTGTGGCGGACGATCGGTGACGACTTCCTGCAACTGACCCGCGAGCTCAGCTACGGCGATGTCGCGGATCTGACGAATTTCGGTGGGGCACTGATCGATCGGCGTGCCTACGACAAGAATGTGGCCGCCATCGAACGCGCCAGGTCAGCTGGTATCGCCATTCCGGCGGGCGGCGAATACGACGACAGCGAGGGCTGGTTCGTCCGGCCCACGGTGCTGGTGGTGGATGATCCGCGCGACGACGCCTTCGCCACCGAATATTTCGGTCCCATCCTAGCGGTGCACGTCTACGACGATGCCGAACCCGGTTCCTACGCGGCGATATTGGCCGAGGTAGAGAGGGCGGCGCCCTACGCATTGACCGGTGCGGTCTTCGCCCAGGACCGCAAGGCCGTCGAACAAGCCTCGGCCGCACTGCGATTCGCCGCGGGCAACTTCTATATCAATGACAAGCCGACCGGCGCGGTCGTCGGTCAGCAGCCCTTCGGCGGTGCGCGCGCCTCGGGCACCGACGATAAGGCGGGTTCGCCGCTGAACCTGCTGCGCTGGGTCGCGCCTCGCACGATCAAGGAGACCTTCGTGCCGCCGGGTGACTACCGGTATCCGCACATGAGGTCGGAATGAATCCATTGCGGCCGGTCATACTCGCGGCCTCTGCCTCACCGCGGATGAAGCGCATCCTGACCCGGACGCCGGTCACAGCCGACATCGTCCGGCGCTTCGTGGCCGGTGAGGGCCGTGACGAGTTGATTCCGGTGGTGCGGGAGCTGCTGGCCAGCCGCCGGCTGATCAGCGTCGACTTCCTCGGAGAGAACACCACCGACCGGGCACAGGCCGATGCCACTGTGACCGAATACCTTTCGCTGATCAACGATTTGGCGGCATTGAACGGATTCCGAGATACCGCGGCGCGCACCGAGGTATCGGTGAAACTCTCCGCACTCGGGCAGGCACTTCCCGCCGACGGCCCAGCCATCGCCACCGAGAACCTGCGCATTCTGTGCACCAAGGCGGTCGAGGCCGGTGTGTGGGTCACCGTCGACGCGGAGGAACACAACACCATCGAGGCCACACTGGCGACGGTTCGTGAATTGCGCACCGAATTCCCTTGGCTCGGAGCGGTATTGCAGGCCTATCTGCATCGCACCGAGGCGGACTGTCGTGAGCTGTCCGGTCCCGGATCGCGAATTCGCCTCTGCAAGGGCGCATACCGGGAACCGCATACCGTCGCTTATCAGCGCGCCGCCGAGGTGACCGATTCCTACCTGCGCTGTCTGGAGATCCTGATGGGCGGCGACGGCTACCCGATGCTGGCCACCCACGATCCGGTGCTGATCCGCGCGGTTGAACAGTTGGCCGCCGAAACCGGCCGTGGCCCAGAACGGCTCGAGCACCAAATGCTCTACGGCATCCGCGGTCCCGAGCAGTTGCGGCTGGCCGCCGCGGGCAATGCCATGCGGGTCTATGTGCCATATGGCAGCCAGTGGTACGGCTATCTGACCCGCCGCCTCGCCGAACGTCCGGCCAACCTCGCGTTCTTTCTGCGCGCGCTGTTCGGCAAGTCTTAGACGAGCGGCTTGCCGAGGCGATGCCGCCTGCGCATATCCCACAGGCACAGGTTCATCGGAAAGAGCCTGGCGGGCTTGGGAAGTATGCGGTGCACGGCGCCGATCGCACGCAGCAATCGGTTCGCGAAGCGCTCCTGGCGTTCACTCCAATCCATGCGCATCTCGGCGCGCAGATGCGGCGGAAGCAGACTGGTCACCAGGAACCGCTGCAGCGGTGCGAATATACGCAACGGCCAGGCGACCATCTTCAGATCGATGAGATCGTTGAAGTACGCGCGGGTGCGGGCATCGACGGTCTTGGTCGCGAGAGTGGCATTCCAGTACTCCTGGAAGGCCGTTCGGTCGCGGGGCCACATTTCCGGTCGCATCTGCAGGGTGGTGCCGAGTCGAGCGGCGTACTGGTAGAGCACATCCGCGGTGTCCTCGTCCATCGGCCCGTGCAGCCGCTCCTCCAGATCGACCAGGCCCCAATACAAACAGGCTGCTACCCACAGTTGCAGTTTCGGGTCGAAGGCGTTGTATTTGACCGCGGCGCCCGGCTCGGAATGCACCGCGCGATGTGAACCGTTGACGGCTTCGCGGTAGTTCGCACGATCCTCTTCGGTGCCCATCAGCGCCACCGCGAGATAGGTCAGCGTTGTGCGGGTGCGCTTCCATGGGTGCACATCGATGCGGCCGGATTCGACCGTGCTCTCCATGACGCCGTAGGCGACCGGCCGCAGGCTGAGCTGCATGATGACATTGGCCGTCCCGCCGAGGAAGGCCGCGACACCGCTCCAGAATTCGTCCATCGCGAAGTTGTCGACGGTGCCGTAGCGGCAGGTCGGACCGGGATCGGGCGGCTCCACGGGTAGCGGCAAGGTCATCGTTGGCCTCGTCTTTCAGGGGGTGATCAGCGGCAATCGAAAGGTGATGAGAAGAATTGGTACTTACCTTCTCATTACCTCGATAGCGTGTCAAACGGTCCCCTTATACGAGCGGTTTACCCAGTCGGATGCGTCGGCGAACGTCGAACATATAGGTGTTCAACGGGAACATTCGCACCGGCTTCGGCAGCCGGGTTTGCACCGCCGAAATCCTTCGCAGCAGCCGATCGAAGCGGCGCTGATCGCGCTGGGACCAGGTCATCCGCATCTCATTGCGCAGATGCTGTGGCAGCAGGCCGGTTACGACGAAGCGCTGGAGCCGAGCGAAAACGAATTGCACGGGGCGCGGCATCATCTTCAGATCGATGAGGTCGTCGAAGTAGTCGCGCAGGGCGGGTTCGATACCGCGCTTTGGCAGGTTCTCATCCCAATACCGTTGGAACTCGGCACGATTGGCGGGCCACATCTCCGGTCGCATCTGCAAGGTGGTGCCGAGCCGAGCGCAATAGTGGTAAAAGTCCTCTGCCACATCGGGATTCATCGGTCCGTGCATGCGGGTGTAGAGGTCGTCGATGCCCCAGTAGAGGCAGGCGGCCACCCAGAGTTGCAGTGTGGGATCGAAGGCGTTGTATTTCACCGGGCTCGCCGAGGTCGAGCGGACCGGTCGATGCGATGCGTTGACTGCTTCCCGATATAGCGCGCGCTCGGCATCGGAGCCCATCAGTGCGACCGCGAGATAGCTCAGGGTGGTGCGCAGCCGTTTGATCGGGTGCAGTGTGACCTTGCCGCTGTCGACGGTGCTCTCCAGCACGCCGCGGCCGACGGGGCGCAGGCTCAGCTGCATGATCACATTCGCCGCGCCGCCCAGGAAAGCCGCGACTCCCTCGACGTACTCCTCGACGGTTTCTGGAGTGATGGGGCCGACGCGGTCGGGAATCGGCAGGTAATCGGCACTGCGGAGTGGTTCGGTCATCGTTGACCTCGCCTTTCTGTGGCCGTCCGCGACAGGAGCGGATGGTGAGAAGATAGTATATAAACCCTCTCATTGCCTCGCGGCGGTGTCAATCACGCTTTCGGGGCGTTCGTGGGCAGTGTGGGCTGATGGCATGCGATGCTAGCGGTGTCATCGTGTCATCGGAGCGGAAAAAGGGTGGGTGTTATGGCGACGCTGACCAGACTCCTGGCGCTGGTGCGCAGCACCGGACCAGAGGATCGCAACCAGACGCGGGTGCTGGATGCGGCTCTGCTGGCGTTCCTGGACTTCGGAATCAAACGAACCAGCATGGTGGAGGTCGCGCGACGGTGCGGGCTCTCGCTAGCCACGCTCTATCGGCGCTTCGCGAGCAAATCCGATCTGATCCAGGCCGTCGGTATGCGGCAGGCGCGGCAGTTCGTCGAGCAGGTGGATGTGGCGCAGCAGCGGCAGGTCGATCGCGACGCCGGTGCCGAGGAACAGATCGTGGAGCTGTTCGTTGCGTTCCTGAACGGACTGCGCGGCAATAAGCTGCTCGACCGATTGTTGAAGACCGAGCCGGAGATCGTGCTGCCGTATCTCACTGTCAAGGGCGCGCCGGTGCTCGAACTCGGCCGCGACTATCTGGCCGAATTCATTACCCGGTTGCAGGGGGAGGGCAAGTTGCCCGGATACGATCCGGAGCCGGTCGCCGAGATGATCGCACGGACGGCGCTGTCCTTGGCGCTGACGCCGCAGACGGTCCTGCCACTCGACGACGACGCCGCGATCCGCAAATTCGCGCGCGACCATGTGGTCGTTTCGTTCCGCCTGTAGCTGACCGACCCCTGTCGACTGCCGTCCCCTGAGTCACACCATCCGCAGGCCGAACCGCCTGCGGATGCGCATGTCCCACAGGTAGGCATTGATCGGAAACAGCCTGGCCTGCTTCGGCATTCGGGCGGTGATCGAGCCGGTGGTGTGCAGGATTCTGGCGAGTTTCCGATCGTCGTCCGTGGTCCAGGTCATGCCCATCTGGTCGCGCAGATGCTCGGGCAGCAGGCCGGTGACCACGAAGCGGTGGAAGCGGGCGAATGGTAAGCGGGCGGGGCGCGGGAGCATTTTCAGATCGATCAGATCGTTGAAGTAGTCGCGGATCGGGGGATCGATGGTGGTCTTCGCTAGGTGTTCGGTCCAGTACTCGTCGAAGGCGACGCGATTGGCGGGCCACATTTTCGGATGCATTTGTAGTGTGGTGCCGAGTCGAGCGCCGTAGCGGTAGAAGGCTTCCGCGTCGGGGTCGTTCATCGGGCCGTGCATGCGCTCGTAGAGATCGCGGGCACCCCAATAGAGACAGGCGGCGACCCAGAGTTGCAGTGCGGGATCGAAGGCGTTGTACTGCACCGGACTCGCCGCGGTCGATTTGACCGAGCGATGCGACAGATTCACGGCATCGCGGTAGGCGTCGCGTTCATCATCGGTGCCGAGCATTGCGACCGACAGATAGGTGAGGGTGGTGCGCAGCCGTTTGATCGGATGCAGCATGACCTTGCCGCTGTCGACGGTGCTCTCCAACACGCCGTAGCCGACCGGCAGCGTGCTGAGCTGCATGATCACGTTCGCCGTTCCACCCAAGAATGCGGCGACACCGTCGAGGTGCCGCTCGATATCGAAGCTGTCCTCGGCGGGTGTAGGCGCGGGTTTGCGAAACGGGCTGGTCATCAGGGACACCGGTCTCATGGTTGAGAAGGAATTGCTTAGACGTTTTCACCGTCTCATGGGTGTGTCAAGCGCCACGTTGTCCTCGAGGGGGAGCGTGGTGGTGCGGTGTGCTGCCGAAGTAGCGTGAGCGAATGTCATTCGGTCCGCCGCCGCTGCTGCTTCGTTCGCTCAACCCGCTCGCTGTCGCCGGGGGAGCGGATATTCCGGATGCCGTCACCATCGACGGGGTGACCCTGTCGCGCAGTGATTTGCTCGGTGCGGCAACCTCGGTGGCCGAGCGCATCGCGCGCGCCGATCGGGTCGCGGTGCTGGCGCGGCCGACCGTAACGACGGTGCTCGCGGTGGTCGGCTGCCTCATCGCCGGCGTGACGGTGGTGCCGGTGCCGCCGGATTCGGGGACCGCGGAGTTGGCGCATATCCTCAGCGACTCCGGTGCGCAGGCGTGGTTGGGTGAGGCGCCGGAGGGGACGGATCTCCCGGTGGTTCCGGTGCGTGTGCACGCGCGCTCGTGGCATAGCTACCCCGAACCCGACGCTGCCACACCGGCATTCGTGCTGTACACCTCGGGGACCACCGGTCTGCCCAAGGGGGTCGTGCTGAATCGCGGTGCCATTGCTACCGGGCTCGACGCGCTCGCGGACGCATGGTCATGGACACCGAATGACGTTCTGGTGCACGGTCTTCCGCTGTTTCACGTACACGGATTGATCCTCGGCGTACTCGGACCGCTGCGGGTGGGCAGTCCGCTGATCCACACCGGTAGACCGACGCCGCAGGCATATGCGGACGCGCGTGGCACGCTGTACTTCGGAGTGCCGACGGTGTGGTCGCGAGTTGTCGAAAATCCCGATGCGGCAAAGAAATTGGCCGATGCGCGGCTGCTGGTCTCGGGTAGTGCCCCGCTGCCGGTGCCGGTGTTCGAGCGGCTGCGCGAACTCACCGGGCACGCGCCCATCGAGCGGTACGGAATGAGCGAAACGATGATCACGCTGTCCACTCGCTTCGATGGGGAACGTCGTCCCGGATGGGTCGGCACGCCCGTCGCAGGTGTCGAGACTCGGCTGCGGGACGAGGCCGGTGCGGATGTCCCGCATGACGGTGAGAGCATCGGTGGCCTGCAGGTTCGCGGGCCGATGCTGTTCGACGGCTACCGCAACCGGGCCGAGGCGACCGCCGAATGCTGGACCGAGGACGGCTGGTTCAAGACCGGCGATGTCGCGGCCATCGATGCCGGTGGTTTCCATCGCATTGTCGGCCGGGAATCGGTCGATCTCATCAAGTCCGGTGGCTACCGGATCGGCGCGGGCGAAGTCGAGACCGTATTGCTCGGACATCCGGATGTGGCCGAGGTTGCGGTAGTGGGACTTCCCGACGCCGATCTGGGACAACGGATTGTCGCGTATGTCGTATTGCGCGGTGCCGCACCGGATTCCATCGAGAAGGCGCTCATCGAGCATGTGGCCGAACAGCTTTCGGTGCACAAGCGCCCGCGCGAGGTCCGCGTGGTGGACTCCTTGCCGCGCAATGCGATGGGGAAGGTGCAGAAGAAGCTGCTCGGCTGACTTGACCTCTACTTCGGTTCAGGTTCTACGGTCCCCGGTATGAGCGCAGCACTGACACCCGAACAGATCGACTACCTGGCCACCCAGCGCCTGGGCCGACTGGCGACCGTCCGCCCCGACGGCTCACCCCAGAACAGCCCGGTCGGCTTCCGCTACAACGCCGAACTCGGCACCATCGATATCGCGGGCTGGAATATGGGCAAGTCCTGGAAATTCCGCAATATCGCCACCAACAACCGCATCGCCTTCGTCGTCGACGACGTCGCCTCGATCCAGCCCTGGCGCGTCCGCTGCCTCGAAATCCGCGGCACCGCAGAACAATTGACGGATGTGGAGCCCTATATCTCGGGCGTCTCACGAGAGATGATCCGTATCCACCCGACCCGGGTGATCGCCTTCGGCCTCGCGGCTGGCGTCACCCACGGGTAGGGCCTGTCGCAGACCTGGAGCAACACGACAACTGATTTCGTGCGCATGTGGGTGAGTCGCCGGAAGAGCTAACTTACCGCCGCCAACGTCACAGTTGTCGCGATTTGGTCTGGCCGGTCGTGCGGCGTCATCGCTGATGTCGACTGCGCCGTCGGCGATGACGCCACCGTGACAGCCCCGGAAGATCCGGGGCCGCACGAGCCTAGTCGTTGGCGTGCAGGTCCGCGTTGAGTTCGATGCCGGTGCCCTTGCGGTGCACGACCTCGACGGCGCCGGTGGTGGAGTTGCGGCGGAACAACAGGTTGTTCTGACCGCTGAGCTCGGCGGCCTTGACCACGGTGCCGTCGGGGGTGGTGACCTTGGTGCCCGCGGTGAGGTAGAGACCGGCCTCGAGGACGCAGTCGTCGCCGAACGGGATGCCGAGGCCGGAGTTGGCGCCGAGTAGGGAGCGCTCGCCGATGGAGATGATGGTGGTACCGCCGCCGGACAGGGTGCCCATGGTGGAGGCGCCGCCGCCGATATCGGAGCCGTCGCCGACCACGACGCCCGCGGAGATGCGGCCCTCGACCATGGAGGCGCCGAGGGTGCCCGCGTTGAAGTTCACGAAGCCCTCGTGCATGACGGTGGTGCCGGAGGCCAGATGCGCGCCGAGGCGGACCCGGTCGGCGTCACCGATGCGCACCCCCGACGGCACGACGTAGTCGACCATCCGCGGGAACTTGTCGATGCTGTACACGGTGACCGGCCCGCGGACACGCAGCTTGGCGCGTGTCGCCTCGAAACCCTCCACCGCTGCCGGACCGTGGTTGGTCCACACCACATTGCTGAGCAGTCCGAATTGTCCGTCCAGGCTCACCTCGTGCGGCTTGACCAGCCGATGCGAGAGCAGATGCAGCCGCAGGTACACATCGTGCGCGTCCACGGGCGCCGCCGACAGATCGGCGATCGTCGTCCGCACCGCGATCACATCGACCCCGCGCGCCTCGTCGAATCCGAGCAGCGCCGCGTATTCCGCGGGCGCCTCGTCCAGGCGCTTCGTACCGGTGTCACCGAACGCGCCCAACTCCGGATGCGGGTACCACGTATCCAATACGGTCCCGTCCGCGGTCACATTGGCGATACCGACTGCTGCTGCTCCCTGAATGCTCACGTCAACAGAGGTTACCCACCCATCCGCACTCGTGGTGAGCCACGTCGACCGCTACCTGCCACCTCGACTTATCACAATTCCGCAAGGCTGATCGTGGACCGCCCGAAGGCTTTGGTCAGCACCGAACGTTGGTGCGGAGTGAGCTCGTTGATGACTACCACGGCGTCCGCGGCGAGTTCCGCACAGGCCGCGGCGATCTCGCCGACTTTTCCGGTGCTGAACAGCGTGCGGGGTGAAAGCGGCCGCGCCATCACGCCGACACCGCCGGCCGAGACGCCACGACGCTGGGTGAACATCGCGACGACCTGACCGCCGAGGGTGGCGACCACGTTCGCGGCGTCGTCCATGCGCGTCACGTAGTCCGGTTCCCTAGCGGAGAAGAAGCCGACTATGACGATGTCGGCCCCGGCGACGGAAACCGCCGGTGTATCGAGTCGCCGTCGCCGATTGCGGCGCGGTAACCGATTGCGTCGATGAGTCGGGTGCATAGTGGAGACCGTATCGGCGCCGCGATGGCGTCGGGTGCGACCGGAGAACCGTAGGCTGGGGCGCGTGACCATCGACTTGCGCGCCGACCCCATCGCACTGACCGCAGCTCTCGTCGACATCCCCAGCGTCTCGCGCGACGAGACGGTCATTGCCGACCTGGTCGAGCGGGCGCTGCGTGAGCAGACCAGCGGATTCGAGGTGCTGCGGCACGGGAATGTGGTGCTCGCGCGCACGGATCTGGGGCGGCCGACTCGGGTCATTCTCGCCGGTCATTTGGATACCGTGCCCATCGCCGACAATGTGCCGAGCACGTTCGTGGACGAGGCGGGGGAGCGCCAGCTCTACGGCTGCGGCACCGTTGATATGAAATCCGGTGACGCGGTCTTCCTGCATCTGGCCGCGACCGTCGCGGAACCGGTGCACGATCTGACGCTGATCTTCTACGACTGCGAGGAGATCTCCGCGAAGTACAACGGTCTCAACCACATCGAACGCGACCTCCCGGATTGGCTCGTCGGCGATCTGGCCATCCTCGGCGAACCGTCCGGCGGTGTCATCGAGGCGGGGTGCCAGGGCACCCTGCGCGCCCGGCTCGCGACCAAGGGCGTGCGGGCACATTCGGCGCGGTCGTGGAAGGGCGACAATGCGATTCACCACTTGGCCCCGGTGCTGCAGCGGCTCGCCGACTATAAGGCCCGCGAGGTCGATATCGACGGCTGCGTCTATCGCGAGGGCCTGTCCGCGGTCCGTATCGGCGGTGGCGTTGCGGGCAATGTGATTCCGGACGAGGCCGAGGTCGACGTGAACTTCCGCTTCGCGCCCGACCGTACCGTCGCCCAAGCCACCGAGCATGTGCGCGAGGTATTCGCCGGACTCGACCTCGATTTCGAGCTCACCGACGCCGCCGCGGGCGCACTGCCGGGCCTGTCCGCACCCGCCGCCAAGGATCTGATCAGCGTGGTCGGCGCCGACAGTGTGCGCGCCAAATACGGCTGGACCGATGTCGCGCGCTTCGCCGCCCGCGGCATCCCGGCGGTGAACTTCGGTCCCGGCGACCCCAATCTCGCCCACAAGCGCGACGAACACGTCCCGGTCGCCCAGATCACCTCGGTCGCCGCGACACTGCGCAACTACCTGACCGAACGAGTCACCAACGCTGCCGAACTGTCCCGCTGATTCCGGCCGGGGTGCGGGGCACGCACGGTCAGCTTTCTCACGTCTGGCTCCGGCATGAGGGGCGTGTCTCCTCTCAGGACGGTCGCGTTGTGACGCCGCGGCGGAACGGGACCCGCACCGGGGCATCGCAGGTCAGGAAGCGACCTTTGGGGTCGTGCCACAGTTCGATCTGTCGTGTGCTGTAAACATCGGCAGATTCCACATTCCGGTGAACAGCAACTCGGGGTGGATGCCTGCGGCGCTGTGTGGGTTGTCGGGGTCGTTGATCGAGGTGAATTCATCTGGATTCTGTGGGACGAGCCAGGCGTTGTTGCAGATCGGTAAACAAGAAGATTGCGTGCGACATCGCCGCCTTCATCGGGGTAGACGAAGGCGATATCGCAACGAGCACACCAGCGAGTCTGTCTCCGGTCGAACTCGAGGGACTACCCGATGATATCGACCGTACTCACCTCCTGGAACCAACCGGTCACCTGGACTAATGCGATTCTGGCAGAGAGGGCCCCGCCAATTTCTCCCGATTCCCACCCATGGCTACTACGGCAGTCTAATAGAGGCATCACATTTAGTCTCGGCACTACTACCCGAACCCAAAGTTTAATTAGACCCTGCGGCCTTGAAGCGTAATATCGCACTAACACGTGTCGAGTGCCATAAGCACTTCGCTGGTTGCCGAGGCGATAGAAGTGATCCGGTCGCATTCACAATTGCAAGTGAGGCTCAGGGATAAATTCTATCTGTCGAGGAGTTCGTATGAGCTCGTCATTTCGTGCTGTATCGGTCATTCCAGGGTTGCCCCGCGGTCCCAGCCCACCGATTCGGGAACTCCCACCGCAAGGCCTCAGCGGTCCAGGTGGATCCGGTGGTGAACGTGGTCAGGGCGACCGCGATACGCCCGAGACAGCACCGCCTGTGACGCCCGGCCCTGGAGTTCCACCAAAGGGTGCTCCAGGTACCGGCGAAGACGGCAGCGCCGATGACCCGGACCCGGTTGATGACCTTGGGTGGGCTGGCGGTACCTGGACTCGGCCTCCTGCTCGAGCAGACCACTCGCCGACGTCAGGGGCCCACCACACCCCGGCTGGAACCGGAATGACCGAAGCGCGAGCCCACACTCCGCGCAGTCCAGGACGCAGTTCGCCGACGTCGTCGAGGCACCTGCGAATAGCGGCCAGCATTCTGCTACTTCTTGCGGCAATGAGTCCGATCGCTCGATTGTGCCCAGGTGGGAATCTGGTCCCGGCCCCCCATGCCGCCGTGACCACATTCGGTACCGTGGCCCCGGCCGCGCTCCCAGAATCGCTCCCTGTGGAACTACACATCCCAGCTATTGCCGTGGATGGACCACTCTCCGAGCTCGGCCTCAATCCTGATCGCACGGTAGAACTTCCGACGGACTTTCAGATAGCGGGCTGGTACCGATACGGCCCCCCGCCGGGGGACATGGGCTCCGCGGTCATCCTGGGACACGTAGACTCCTACACCGGACCCGCGGTCTTCTACCGACTATCGTCACTGCGGCCCGGGGACGAGGTCCACGTGACAAGAGCGGACCGATCGGTTGCTCACTTCCTCGTCCAGAGGGTAGCCACTTATCTCAAGTCGGAGTTCCCAAGCCATGAGGTCTACGACTCGCAGGGATACAGCGCGCTGCAACTGGTGACGTGTGGCGGCGAATTCGACCACACCATAAGAAGCTATCAGTCCAATGTGGTGGTCTACACCGCGCTCGTTGGCATCACTCCGCCGCCCGCTGGCCCACCATGACAGACCCGCCCCCCAGCATCGACCTTGGTCGACGAGGGCGGCTTGACCGCGAATACTGCGCGCCAGGCTGTCGCGGGAGCGGGAGACGGTGTTGATCTTCTGATGGTGGGCCACTCTGCGCCGTGGCCGACCCGCAGCCACTGCAAAGTGGTGATTTGTCGGTATTCCCTACAGGAGCTCACGCACCGACACCGCGATAACCGACATGGCTCCGACTGCTGTGGCTATCGGCGGCGCGCTCCGATACCAGCTGGCGCTGTTCGAGGCTGAGTTCGTGGACCCGGCAAGAAAGTCGGATCGGACACCCGCGTCATCGCGAGCGGCGAGCCGATATCGAAGCAGGCGCCACGAAACCGGGAACATCAGGAGCATCCACAGGCAATACCACATTGCGATATCGGGGTCAGCGGTAACGGATGCTGACATGTCTTTCCGTGGTGCGCGATGTAGAAGCGTGGATTTGGCCGTAGCTGATTCGGCGGCCTGTATCGCCGGTGGAGCTGCATCGCCTGGTGCTACGGCCTGATGTGGATCCATAGGTTGACTGGGAACACTCGGTGCAGCGGAAGCCTTGGCATTGGTGACGGAGCCTGTCCGAGTGGAGAGACTGCGTGCCAGCGCTGAAAACCAGTCCGCGACGAATTGGGTGGGCGTCTGGCCGGTTTCGGTGACGGATTCCCATGCATAGGCGCCGTGGCGTGCGACAACATCCTGATATCTCGCCCACGTTGCGGGTTCGAGTAGCGCGGCGTTGTCTGCGACGGCAAAGGCGACCGCGTCGAACGCTTGTGTCACCAGGTTCCCGGTGGGTTCGATCGGCACCGAAGGGAATCGCGGGCCGGTAACTTTTTCCGTAAGGAGGGCAATGCCGTCCAAAGGTTGATTCTCGCCGACGCTGAGAATTTCGGCGACTTCGCTCGGTTCGAGTGTCACGCCTACTACGGCGAGCAAAATATTGAGCGCGACTGTACCCACTTTGAGCAACGCTGCCTGCGCGTCGGGACCATAAACCGGCACCCGCGGGTCCGAGGCTTCCGAAAGGCGCTGACTGAGCGTTCTTTCCGACGTCAGCGTCAGTGTTTCGACCGTGTTGCCGTCCAAGTCATTGCTTGCCACGGCGGCGGCGGTCTTCACGGTTGTCGCGACAACAGCTTGAAGGATCGAGGACAGTGCGGTGAATGGGTCGAGCGGGGATAGCAGTGCCTGGCCGATGATGTTCGTCAACGCGTGCAGTATCGGTGCGCCGGTGGGTGCGTCGCAGGCGAGGTCTTCTGCAATGCACACCGAGGCCACGCGTCCGGAGAGAGCGCCGAAGTCTGCGGCAATGTCTTGTTGCGGTCCGATGCCACCGCCAGCGGGCATCGTCTGTGCGACTGGCGGCAACCCCGCCAATGCTGTTCGGTCGGTGCCGGGCGCGGGGGCGGGTGTGCGCTGTCCCGGCGCGCCGGGGAACACCGGTGCCCCCGGGTCACGGGTCGGGTCGCCGAAGAGTGCGGCGCCGGCTATCTTGTCCGGTTCCACCACACCGTATCCGAGCCCTACCTCCCGCAGGAACAACGAAACAACGTGCGCCCCTTGTGAATATCCCAGCAAAGCCAGGCGAGTGTTCTCGCATCTATTGCTGATTCCGCGGGCCATGCTCCGCAGCTCGTCGAGCCCGGCGGAGACGGATTGCGCGTACGACGACGAGGTAGCGCCGGGCACGATCCCGCCGAATGCCGCGGGATAGGGAACGTATGCGCGATCGACCGCTCCGGGCTTCGAGATGCTGGCCAGCATTGGTGTGAAAACGCCCGACAGCATGCCGGTGTCGACGGTGGGCGATGCGCTGAGAGAGGACTGCCCTGTGCCCTGAACACCGAGGGTGTACAGGGCCGGGCAGTCGGTCGGATCGAATTCCGGAGCAGCGGTAGCGGGTTCGGCGACGACGGCGCCGGTCGCTGCGGCGACTGCACACACGCCGGTTACGGCGAGTGCTCGAGCTATCTTCCTCGACACTACGATCCGACCTCTCACAGACTCGGGCTTCTACTTGGACGTGCCGTACTTCACGTTCATTCCGCTGGATTGTCATTGCCCCTAGAGCAGGCCGCCGGTCAGAAAATGGAGTGTGTCTCCAGCGACGGCGAGAAGTCCTGTGACGAGGTTGATTACGGGCTGGAGGATCATTCGAACAGCCTCTCGGTTGATCATCTCTGTATCGGTTCGGCGTAGCGAATTGTTTGCGGCCCGACCCCCGACCGACTCTTTTGAGATGTCGGGGGTCGGGCCGCAAACCGGGCATTCGTGTCAGAGCAGCGAGTGGACCAGAACGCTGACGACACCGGTGAGAAGGTTGCCCACGATCGGCAGCAGACCGCTGAGGAGACCCATGTTTGTTTAACCTCTTCCTGTTTGGTGATTGGTGTTCCCCCGAAGACGGGCCTCGAGGGTGCTTGCGTGGTCGCCCGCCAGAAGAGGGATCGCGCATTGTTTTGCGAACCGCTGATACTCCCGTGGCGAGACTCGACCGTGACACCGATTCAGTAGCAAGCACACTGACGCGAGCATCGCCCACGCCCCGCTACATCGGCATCGAAAGGTACTTCGTAAGTCGCGCGACCCTGGATGGGTTAATTTCTGGCTTCGACTTATTGGCGTGGTCGGGCCGGTTTGGAAGCTTCTAGAACAGCGGTGAGCAAATCGCGGCGGGTCGACCCATCCACGCTGTCCAGTTGCATCGAAGACAGACAGTGACATTCACACGTGTGCCGTGCAACGGCGAAGGGAAACCAGTGACATTGCCGTCCAACTCGCCCCGGGCGCGTCCGGTCGGACGATTGATCATCGCTGCGGTGACGGTTGTGGCCGCCACAGTCCTGCTGATATTCAATGGGATAGCGTCAGCGGCCCAGCCCCCTGTCGGGTTGGGGACGGCCACATCCTTTGCGGTATTGGCGGGTCAGACGGTCACCAACACGGGACCCACGATCATCTCCGGTGATGTGGGGGTCAGTCCAGGGAGTGCGGTTACCGGGTTTCCGCCGGGACTTATTACCCCCGGAACGGGAACCATCCACGCTGCCGACGCGGTGGCGTTGCAAGCACAAACAGATCTGACTACGGCATATAACGATGCTGCGGGTCGCGGTCCTGCCACCGCCGCTCCCCCTGATCTCGGCGGCCAAACACTGGTCGCGGGGGTGTATAACACGGCGGGCCCCATGGGCCTAACCGGGACAGTCACCCTCGATGGGCAAAATGATCCCAACTCGGTCTGGATCTTCCAAGCGGGATCTACGTTGATCACGGCATCGAACAGCACGGTCGCCCTCATCAACGGGGCCTCACCGTGCAACGTCTTCTGGCAGGTGGGTAGTTCCGCGACATTGGGCACCAACACTACCTTCGTCGGAACCATCATGGCGTTGACCTCGATCTCGGCGCAGACCGGAACCATCGTGGAGGGACGGCTGTTGGCACGAAACGGCCAGGTCAGCCTGGACAACAACAGGATCACCCGACCCAACTGCACTATCCCACCGACGTCCACGACTACAGCGCCGCCGACAACGACAACGACAACGACAGTGCCGCCGACGACGACGACAGCGCCGCCGACAACGCCGGCGACAACGCCGGCGACAACCATCCCCTTCCCGCCCGGTGGCGGTGGCGGAGTTATTCCCGTCATCCCCGGTGGCGGCGGCGGTGTCGGTGGCGGTGGCGGTGTCGGAGTTCTCCCCATCCCCATCCCGATCCCTATTCCCATCCCCATTCCGATTCCCGGTGGCGGTATTCCGGGTGGACCGGGTGGACCGGGTGGACCAGGTGAACAAGGACCGGGCGAGCAAGGACCCGGCGAGGAAGGACCCGGTGAGGAAGGACCGGGCGAGCAAGGACCCGGCGGTGGCGGGGACGTCCCCGAAGGCTCTCCAGAAACGGGTGGGGGTGGTACTGCCTAGCCTGGGCAATTCACCGCACTGATCGGTGGCAAGCTCGGCCCCGCACTGAACGAGGTCACACGCCGCCGCTCCGGCTAGGCAGCCGTACCGAATTGCATTGAGGGGTGGCACCGACAAGCGGTGCCACCCCTCAACTATGTCCCGCCGACGAATGGAACCCCGCACACCTCACCGACGACCGACCGCGACAGACCGCACCGCACGCCGGACCCAACCCCGTCTTCCCCCTGCAACCCCGCCCTCCTCGCTGGCCCGGCCCGACCGGGCGAACCAAACACACCGCGTCATTCAGCACCGCCCTACACACACGTCGGCCGAATTCTTGATGACTAGATAGCAATTGGCCTCAGAACACCCGGTACTGTCTGCACCATGACCAGCGGCGGTGCGTTTAGAGAGCACACCGGTAACTCGTCGGGGACGGGCTGACTTGCCCGCAGCTTCTACCGCCGCGCGCCAACGTCATAGTTGCCGCGACTGAGTCCGGCGCCTGAAGGTTCGGGGAGGCGGGGGAGCCCGGTAGCGTGGGCGCTATGTCCACCGGAGCCGCCGATAACGAGATCGCAAGCACGCCGAAGTCGACACCCAAATTCCGCGGGCCGATCATGTTCCGCCGCGATCGCAAACCGGGCGGCACCGCCGACCAGAACCTCTTGGACCGGCATGGACCCAGCGATTGGGTGCATACCGATCCGTGGCGGGTATTGCGCATCCAGGCCGAATTCGTCGAGGGCTTCGGCGCGCTCGCCGAATTGCCGCGCGCGGTCACCGTCTTCGGTTCGGCCCGCACGCCACCGGGGCATCCGGAATATCACGCCGCCATGGCCATCGGCGGTGCGCTGGCACAGGCCGGATTCGCGGTGATCACCGGCGGCGGCCCCGGCGTGATGGAGGCCGCGAACCGGGGCACGTCGGAGGCGGGCGGGTATTCGATCGGACTCGGCATCGAGTTGCCGTTCGAGCAGAGCCTCAACGAATGGGTCGACCTCGGCATCAACTTCCGCTACTTCTTCGCGCGCAAGACCATGTTCGTGAAGTACTCCCAGGCATTCATCTGTCTGCCGGGCGGATTCGGCACCCTGGACGAGCTGTTCGAGGCGCTCACCCTGGTGCAGACCCACAAGATCACCCGCTTCCCGATCATCCTGTTCGGCAGCAAATACTGGGCCGGACTCGTCGACTGGCTACGCGATTCGCTCGGCGGCTCCGGCAAGATCTCACCCGGCGACCTCGGCCTGCTGCATGTGACCGATAGCGTCGAGGAGGTCGTGCAGATCATTCTGGCCACCGCGGACGGTGCCACCGACACCGATGCGCTCGGGACGGAGGATCAGTGGTGAGCCAAGGCGGATACGCGGTCTGCGTCTACTGCTCGGCCAGCACCGCCGATCCGGCGATGCTCGCCCTCGCCGCCCGGGTCGGCACCGAGATCGCAAGGCGCGGTTGGCGATTGGTGTCCGGCGGTGGTCACGTCTCGATGATGGGCGCGGTCGCCACCGGTGCCCGTGCGGGCGGTGCGCACACCATCGGGGTGATCCCGAAACACTTGGTGCACAAGGAAGTAGCCGATGTCGACGCCGACGAGCTGATCGTCACCGACACCATGCGCCAACGCAAACAGGTCATGGAGGACCGCGCCGACGCCTTCCTCACCTTGCCCGGTGGCATCGGCACGCTGGAGGAGTTCTTCGAAACCTGGACCGGCGGTTACCTGGGCCAACACGATAAGCCCGTGGTTGTCCTCGATCCCGATGGTTTCTATCGAGGTCTGTTCGACTGGCTGGACAAACTCTACGATCGGAAGTTCGTGTCCCAGTCGGCCATGGCCCGGATCACCGTGGTCAACGATCTGTCTGCGGCCTTCGCCGCACTGAAACCGGTGCAGGTATCCGAGGTGACGCAGGAGCCGGGCACCACCCTCGACGAGGAGGTTTGACGCAGTGAGCACTGGCGCCCGCCCGAAGGTCAGCCTATTCGATATCGCGAAGCGGTTGCCGCTCATGGCATTGGACGCACCGTCCATGCTGCGCGGCGCGCTCGGCATGCTGGTGGGGCCGGATGACAAATCCTCGGTCGGTCTGTACTTCCAGCGCAACGCGCACCGGCATCCGGACCGGCCGTTCCTGAAGTACGAGGGCGAAACCTTCAGCTACCGCGCGGCCAACGCCCAGGTGAACCGGTACGCGCGGGTGCTGGCCGACCGTGGCGTGCAGCGCGGTGACGTGGTCGGCGTGCTGATGACCAATCGTCCGGAAACCCTGTTCGTGGCGCTGGCCACCGTGAAACTCGGTGCGACGGTCGGCCTGCTGAACCACCACCAGCGCGACCAGGTGCTCGCCCATAGCTTCGGGCTACTCGATAGCGTGCTCAATGTGGTCGGGGAGGAATGCCAGGCAGCATTGGACTCCCTCGCCGAACCCCTTGCCAATGTGGTCTTTTCGCAGGAGCTGCACGAGGCGGCCGAGGACGCAGACCCGGCCGATCCGGCGAGTTGCGCGCAGATAACCGCCAAGGAACGCGCCTTCCTGATTTTCACCTCCGGCACCACCGGCTTGCCCAAGGCCAGCGTGATGACCCATCTACGTTGGACCAAGAGCATGTCCGGTCTCGGCGGACTCGGAATTCGCCTGAACGGCAACGACACGCTGTACTGCTGCCTGCCGCTCTATCACAACAACGCACTGACCGTCGCGCTGTCGTCGGTGCTCGCCGCGGGCGGCACCTTCGCGCTCGGTAGGCAGTTCTCCGCCTCCCGGTTCTGGGACGAGATCATCCGGGAGCAGGCCACCGCGTTCATCTACATCGGTGAACTCTGCCGCTATCTGGTCAATCAGCCGGGCAAGGCGACCGATCGGCAGCACCGGGTCCGGCTCGCCGTCGGCAATGGTCTGCGGCCGGAGCTGTGGGACGAGTTCAAGAGCCGCTTCGGCATCGGTCGGATCGTCGAGTTCTATGGCGCCAGCGAGGTGAATATCGCCTTCGTCAACGCCTTCGGGGTGGATCGCACCGCGGGCTTCGGGCCGCTGCCCTATGCCATCGTCGAATACGACGACGCGACCGGAAAGGCCAAGCGCGACAAGGACGGTCGGCTGCGCCGGGTGCCGGGCGGCGGGGTCGGTCTGCTGCTGGCCAAGGTCACCGATCGCTCGCCCGCCGACGGCTACACCGATAAGGCCGCCTCCGAGGCGAAGCTGGTCCGCGATGGCTTCACCGACGGCGACGTCTGGTTCGATACCGGCGATCTGGTCCGTGATCAGGGCTGGCATCACATCGCATTCGTCGATCGGCTCGGCGATACCTTCCGCTGGAAGGGTGAGAATGTCGCAACCACCGAGGTCGAGGGTGTGCTCGCCGAATCCGACGCGATCTCGCAGGCAGTCGTCTTCGGCGTGGATATCCCGGGCACCGATGGCAAGGCGGGCATGGCGGCGGTGACGCTGTACCCGGATGCCGAATTCGACGGTCGCGCGCTCGCCGAACTGGCCTACTCCCGGTTGCCCGGCTATGCGGTCCCACTGTTCATCCGGGTCGTCGCCGAGCTCGAGCAGACCTCCACCTTCAAGAGCCGCAAGGTCGAACTCCGCAAGCAGGGCTACGAATCCGATGCCGACAGCCAGCTATATGTGCTCGCCGGTCGAGCCGACGGCTACATCCCGGCCTACGACGAATACGCCGCCGACGTCGCCGCAGCCCGCGCCCCCAAGAACTAGCGCTGCGTCCAGATAGCTCCTGCTGTATCGAGCCTTGGTTCGAGGGTTACCTCGAACGCAGTCGAATGGTGCGCGCCCACGCCGCATCGACGGCCATGTCACTGCGCTCGTCGAGCAGCCGGAGCGGGTGGCGCGGCAAGCTATCTGCACGATGCGCTAGGCCGATCGTTCGGCGGCGGATTGGGTGCATGCGACGAGTTACCCAGGTGCTCGCCGATCCCGTTGTTGCGCGTCCCAAGAATGTGCCGTCCACAACCCGTTCCGTGGGGGCGTGTTACAGGACTAGGTACAGTCGGGTGCATGTTCAGCCCCACCGCAGCGCCGCTTCCCACCTTGTGCGGCAAGCCGGTGGCGACGGATCGGGCGCTGGTCATGGCCATCGTCAACCGCACCCCCGACTCCTTCTACGACCAGGGCGCCACCTTCACCGACGCGGCCGCCATGGACGCGGTCGCGCGCGCCGTCGACGAGGGCGCCGATCTAGTCGATATCGGCGGGGTGAAGGCCGGTCCGGGCACGCTGGTCGACGCGGCGGAAGAGGCCCGCCGCGTGGTCCCGTTCGTCGCGGCGATCCGGGAAAAGTATCCGGAGCTACTGATCAGCATCGATACCTGGCGCGCCGAGGTGGCCGAGGCCGCCGTCACCGCCGGCGCGGATCTGATCAATGACACCTGGGCGGGCGCCGATCCGGATCTGGTGCGCGTGGCCGCCGATCGCGGCGTCGGCATCGTTTGCAGCCATACCGGTGGGGCCGTCCCGCGCACCCGGCCGCATCGGGTGCGCTACGCCGATGTGGTGGCAGAAGTAACGCAAACCGTGCGCCGCGCCGCAGAAGATGCGGTTGCGGCCGGGGTTCGTAAGGATTCGATTCTGATCGATCCGACCCATGATTTCGGCAAAAACACTTACCACGGGATCGAGTTGTTGCGGGGAATAGACATTCTTGTAAATACCGGATGGCCAGTCTTGATGGCGCTGAGCAACAAGGATTTTATCGGGGAGACTTTAGGTGTCGGTCTATCCGAACGGTTGGAGGGCACATTGGCAGCAACAGCATGGTCGGCGGCCGCCGGCGCCCGAGTCTTCCGAGTGCACGAGGTCGCCGAAACCCGGCGCGTCGTGGACATGATCGCCGCGATACAGGGCATCCGGCCCCCCGCACGAACCCTGCGAGGTCTGGTATGAATTTCCACCACCACGACAGCCCGCTCTGGGCGACGACGAATACCTGGGACACCCCGGACTGGACGGTCGAGGAACTGATCGCCGCCAAGCGCGGACGCACCGTCTCGGTGGTGCTGCCCGCGCTGAACGAAGAGAACACCGTCGCCGATGTGGTGGCCAGCATTCGGCCGCTGCTGGGCACGCTGGTCGATGAGCTGATCGTGCTCGATTCCGGATCGACGGACGCCACCGCCGAACGCGCGCTCGCCGCGGGCGCCGAGGTGATCAGTCGGGAACAGGCCGTCCCCGAACTCGATCCGATGCCGGGTAAGGGCGAGGTGCTGTGGCGGTCGCTGGCGGTGACCAGCGGCGATGTCATCGCCTTCGTCGACTCCGATCTCATCGACCCGGATCCGGCCTTCGTGCCGAAGCTGCTCGGCCCGCTGCTGCTGGTCGACGATATGCATCTGGTGAAGGCCTACTACCGCAGGCCGCTGCGGCAGGCCGGTGCCGTTGACGCGCACGGTGGCGGTCGCGTCACCGAACTCGTGGCCCGTCCGCTGCTCGCTGCATTACGTCCGGAACTGTCGCAGGTGCTGCAGCCGCTCGGCGGCGAATACGCCGGCACCCGCGAATTGCTGACCTCGGTACCGTTCGCCCCCGGCTACGGCGTGGAGATCGGCCTGCTCCTCGACACCTACGATCGCCTCGGCCTATCCGCGATCGGTCAGGTGAATCTGGGTGTGCGCACCCACCGCAACCGCCCACTCGCCGATCTCGGCATAATGAGCCGCCAAATCCTCGGCACCGTCCTCGGCCGCAGCGGTGTGCAGGATTCCGGTGCGGCGCTGACCCAATTCCCGCTGATCGGCGATGCCTTCACCGCGCACAGCACGGAGGTCTCCCTCGCCGACCGCCCGGCGATGAATACGCTGCGCCCGGCCTGCGCCGCGGCCTGAGACAACCACGACGAACCCCAGGTGCTCCGAGCGCCCGGGGTTCGTCGTCTTCTATCCTTCGGCGGCGGTCCGCAGGTCGGCCAGCCAGGCTTCCAGACCGGCGCCGAGAAAGTGGGTGGAGGTCGGTACGTCCGCTTCGACCTGGGCTCCGTTCCAGTTCTCCTCGGTGCGCACCAGGACGCCGCCCTCCATCGGTGTGAAGGTCCAGACATGGATGCCGCCGTCGATGCGCATCCCGTCACCGATCGCCGGGCCGCTCCAGCGGATGCACCGTTCGGGTTGTAACTGCCGGACGGTGGAGGTGATGGTCAGGGTGGTCGCGGGGGTGGTGGCGGTGGCGGGGGCGGGAGTGGTCCACCGGAACTGCGAACCAGCCTGCAGTGGTCCCGAGTCGAGGCGCTTCATGCTGGTGACCGGCTTCTGCCAGGACGGCCAGCGTTCCACGTCGGTCTGCAGGTTCCAGATGGTGTCCAGTGGCGCGTTGATCAGGATCTCGGTCCGATAGTGGATCGGTGCGGCGGGATCGATGCCCGCCCCGTCGCAGGTCAGTGGTGTCGCGTCCGCAGTGGGGCCGTCGGCGAGGGCCGGTCTGGCGGTGGTTCCCAGAATCGCGGCGGTCAGCGCGATCCCGATCAGGGCGGCTCGCCCGCGGCGGCGGGTGGCGGCCTCGGCTTGCGCCTTCGGTGTGCTGGACGGGCGAGTATCGGTCATGGCGCTACTCCTTGTTAGTGGCTCTTGCTTTAGTTAGACCTTATAACTGCATTTTGTGAGAAGCAAGAGCAAAAGTGATAGCCTCTAACTGGATGGCGGCGGGTACTGCCGGAAGGAGTTGCCGATGACCGAAACCGGTGCGAAGAGCCCGCGAGAGCGCTATCGAGTGCAGATGCGGGCGGAGATCAAGCAGTGCGCCCGGGAGCAGATCGCTACGGCAGGCGCGTCGGCATTGTCGCTCAACGCGATCGCCAAACAGGTGGGGGTGAGCGGTCCCGCGCTGTACCGGTACTTCGCCAGCCGCGACGAGTTGATCACCGAACTCATTCGCGACGCCTACCGCAGCCTCGCCGACACCCTGCGCGCGGCTCGAGACTCCGGCGCCGACGTGGCCGTGCTTGCCAACGCGCTACGGGAATGGGCCTTGGCCGATCCTCAGCGCTACTTCCTCATCTACGGCACACCCATCCCCGGATACCACGCCCCCGACGACACCACCGAGATCTCGAACGAAATCATGACGATGTTGATCGAGGCATTCTCCGCGCTGTCCCCGGACAAGCCGACGACACCGTTCGACGCCCACCTCGAACACCATCGCCGGTGGGCCGCCGACCACTCGGTACCGGTCACGACCCTGCGCCACGCGATATCCTTCTGGACCCGACTCCACGGCGTCCTCTCCCTCGAACTCGCCGGACACTTCACCGGAATGGAGTTCGACCCCGCCCTGCTGTTCGCCGACGAGCTGAACACTCTTCGGTAGCCGCACCCAGCGAACCTCGTCCGCAGGCTGCCCAGTTGTGGCCGATCCGAACACTTCACTGCCGTCAGGTTCGGGGTAGCCGTACTGCAGGCATGCGCGCGTATCACCGGGACGCGACGACGGCGCCTCGGCGGGTCGTGCGAGTGCTTCATCGGCGCCGCGTGCGACGAGCTGCGCGTGCTGATGTTGGAGCGCGGTTCGACTGGCCGGTGCCGTATCGAGGGTTGTTCGGCAGGGTGCTGGTTTCTGGTAACGGCTCGGTGCCCGCCCGGGCGGGGATTGCGCTGGCCGGATGTTGGGAGGTCGGCGCTGTTGCGAATCGACTGCGGACGCGCTGAACGCGGGATGGTCGGCACACGCGCCTCCGATGCCCTGCACGACCTCCGCCTCGTGTACCTACGACGACCCGCGGCCGCCGATTCCTTTCTGAGTTGGCCGATGTCTACATGTCGACGGTGCGGCACCGACCGCGACGAGGCAAGCCGAGAAAGAGAGTTGATTGCCGTGCGTATTCCCAGCACTATGCGCGCCCTGCAGCAGACCTCGCTGATGGGTCCGCAGGATATGTGTTTGATCACCGACGCGCCGGTACCGGTGCCCGGCCCGGGCGAGATCCTGATCCGGGTCGAGGCCGCTGGTGTCAACTTCGCCGATATATCGAGGGCCTATGGCACCTTCCTCGGCGGCCCGCAGCCACCGTATCTGGCGGGTTTCGAGGCAGCGGGAGAGGTCGTGGCGGTGGGCGAGGCGGTGACCGGCCCGCAGCCGGGTGCCCGCGTTATCGGCGTCGGCGACGGGGCTTTCGCCGAGTACATGATCCTGCCCGCGGCCGCGGCGGTGCCGGTACCGGTGGATTGGAGTGCTGAGCAGGCGCTGGGCCTGGTCGTGAACTGGCCCACCGCGCTGGCCGCGCTCAGGCCTGGGGGCCGCATCGCCACGGGGGAGACCGTGCTGATCCATGCCGCGGCGGGCGCGACCGGCCAGGCCGCGGTGATCATGGCCAAGCACTACGGTGCGACGGTCATCGCCACTGCCTCGCCGGGCAAGCACGAGACGGTGCGGGCACTCGGCGCCGACCACGTCCTGGACTCCCGCATCGAGGACCTGGCCGCTGAGGTACTGAAGCTGACCGGCGGCCTCGGCGCCGATCTGGTGCTCGAGTCCGCCGGCGGCGCCACCTTCGACGCCAGCCTGGCCGCGACCAAGCGGATCACCGGCCGGATCGTCGTCTACGGCGTGGCAGGCGGTGAAGCCGCGATCACCAACTGGGAGCTGGTGTACAAGCATCAGGTCCACATCATCGGACTCAACATCGGCGTGTTGAGCCAGGCCGCACCGCAGATCTTCGGCGAGCTCATGGGTGAGCTGTCCGCGCTCATCTCCGCTGGCGTCCTCACCCCCGTCGGCCCCACCGTCTACGACTTGTTCGACGGCCCGAAGGTCCTCGCAGAACTGGAATCCCGCGCCACCACCGGCAAATTGGCGCTACTGCCCTGAGCGCCCGCTGACCTGGGTTTCGATTCCTTCGCAACAGCGTCCCGGTCGTAATGGGCAACGGTCCCGAGCGGCGGGATCGATCGGGACAAGGAGCAGTGCATGGCAAGCAGGCAATCCACGGCGGGAGTTGAGACGTACCGGGGGTGGTTGAGGGTTCCGGCGGCCGACCACGAGTGGACGCCCCGAGACGAACACCTGTTGGTGGACGACTGGGATGTCATCGCGAGTCCGACCGCCCGGCCGCGGCTTAAACTCGCGGCATGACGGCGGACGCGCTCGAGGCGGCGAACCAGGACCGGTTCGCCGCCGAAACCGAGCGATTCCGCCGGGAGTTGCTGGCGCACTGCTACCGCATGGTCGGCTCGGCCCACGATGCGGAGGACCTGGTACAGGAAACGTATCTTCGAGCGTGGCGGTCCTATGCCGGATTCGAGGGCCGCGCGTCGATTCGGTCCTGGCTCTACAAGATCGCCACCAATGTCTGCCTGACGGCGTTGCAGCCGCGCCGGAACCGGGTGCTGCCCTCGGGGCTGGCAGGTCCATACGACGGACCCGATCGCCAGCCGAGTCACGTTGCGCCGGGCGAGGTTTCGTGGCTCGAACCGTTGCCGGACGGGTGGATCGCCCCGCCCGCCGACGATCCGGCCGCGGCGGTGATCGCGCGCGAGTCGCTACGGCTGGCACTCATCGCCAGCCTGCAGCACCTACCCGCCCGCCAGCGCGCGATTCTCATCCTGCGCGAGGTGCTGGCGTTCTCCGCGGCCGAAACCGCGGAGATTCTCGGCACCACGACGGCGGCGGTCAAGAGCGGTCTGCAGCGCGCCCGCGCCCGGCTGGACGAACTCGAGCCCGCATCCGAGGAACTGCTCGAACCGACCGACCAGCGGGCACGTGCACTACTCGACGGCTACATCGCAGCATTCGAACACTCCGATGCCGGTCTGCTGGAACAAGTGCTGCGCACGGACGCCACGCTGGAGGCGACGCCATTCCGCGAGTGGTACGCGGGCCGGATGAGCTGCATCCACATGCTCGACGCATACGTGCTCGGCACGCCGGGCAGCTGGCGGATGCTCGCCACCACAGCCAACGGCCAGCCCGCCGCCGTCATCTACTACCGGGACGCCGACGGTGTATTCCGGGCAAACGGCATCGTGGTGCTGGCCCCAACTCCTACCGGCGTCTCCCGCGTGATCGCGCTTCACGATCCGGCGCTGGTCGCGATGTTCGACTTCCCGGACGTGCTCGCACACCGAACTCGAACCGGAAGTGGCAGCTCGCCCGATTCCGGCGGTCTTCGCGGCGCTTCATCGGTGTCCTGAATTCCCCGCCGCCCGACCCGATATCGATTCCCGGATCGGACACCTACTGAACCGACGCGCTTCTCCGCATGACCGGACACTGGCGGCAAGCTCGGTTATCACCAACGGTGATGAGTTCCAACACCTTCCGAATCTCCACGGCTCCGTCCGTGATATTCACGCTTGAGAAAACATACGATCGACCGTATGTTCTTCTGTATGGAGCAACACACTTTCACCGAGGCGACCGACCCGTTCTGCCTCGACCGGGCGGATGCCGTGGCATTGCTGACCGAGGCCCCGTGGGGCAGGTATGCCGTTATCGGCGACAGCCTTTCGGCGGGAACCGGCGACCCCACCCCCGGCTACCAGAATCAGGGCTGGTCAGACCGGGTTGCCGAGGTCTTACTGGCTGTCCGGTCGGATCTGGATTACCTCAATGTCTCCGAGATCGGGGCAACAACCGCCCAGACGCTCGAGAACCAGGCGGCCCGGATGCTCGAGTTCTCCCCGGACCTGCTCCACCTGCCATGCGGGGCCAACGACATCGTGCGGCGCAGGCCGGACTTCGGCGAGATAGAGCGAACGCTTCGGCAGATGTACGACCTGGCGAAGGGGACCGGCGCCTTGCTGACCACTTTTACGCTCGGCAGGGCGTATGTCGTCCCGGTCTTCCCTGACTGGCCGGATCGGATCGCCGCGGTCAACGAGATCGTGCGCGGGCTGGCTTCCGAATACGACGCCGTCGTGGTGGACATGTGGGATCACCCGATCAACGACCGCGACAACCTGCTCAGTGCGGATCGCATCCACTTCTCGACTTCCGGGCAGGCCGTTATGGCGGCCGAGGTGGTCAAGAAGCTGGCTAATTCCCTAGGACGATAAACCCCGACGAATAAGAGGTCTCTTATCGTGGCAAGTAGTCAGCAATCAGCTATCCAGCCGGTAGTGGCCGCGGAAGCTGACGCCATTCCGTGGATGACGATATCGGTTGTCTTGACCGCCCTTTTCATCGCTGTTCTCGACTCGTTCATCGTCGTGGTCGCCGACCCCTCGATCGTGGCGGACCTGCATGCCTCCGCCGGCGATGTCCAGTGGGTCATGGCGGGTTATCAGCTGAGTTACGCGGTCTTCATCATTGCCGCTACGCGCGTCGCCGACCGGTACGGCCGCAAGCGGATTTTCCTTCTCGGGGTGGCCCTTTTCACGCTGTCATCAGTCGTTTGCGCACTGTCACCGAACGCAGGCAGCCTCATCGCCGCTCGTGTCGTCCAGGGCCTAGGAGCCGCGTTGATGGTTCCCCAGGTGTTCGCGTACGTCACGGTGCTGGTGCCGGCGGCGCGGCGGCACAGCGTATACGGCGTGCTCGGCATCGTCATAGGTATGGCCACCATCGGCGGACAGATCATCGGCGGACTGCTGATCGGCGCCGATCTGTTCGACTCGGGCTGGCGCCTGGTGTTCTGGGTGAACGTGCCGATCGGAATTGTCATGTTCGCGCTCGCCCTCCGATATGTACCGGAGACAGGCTCAGCCGCCACTCGCAAGCTGGACATGCCCGGCGTCCTGGTGCTCAGCGCCGCACTATTCCTCTTGGTGCTCCCGCTGATCCAGGGGCAGGAGGCCGGGTGGCCAGGGTGGGTCTGGGCTTGCTTCGCGGGCAGCGCGATCGCGTTCGGCTTGTTCGTCGCGATCGAGCGGGGCCTGGAACGGCGGGGCGGAGATCCGTTGGTACCGCTGACCCTGTTCAGACAGCACTCCTTCTCGGTCGGGATCATTCTCGTCCTGACCCTGTACGCGCTGATCTACTCGTATTACCTAGCCTTGTCGGTAACGCTGCAGCAAGGCCTGGGTATGTCGGCACTCGGCGCGGGCCTGGTCTACACGCCGGCGGCCATCGCATTTTTCGTGTTCAGCATGGTAGCGAGCCGGATCATCCCGAAGTATGGACGACGGGTCCTGGAGGTTGGGGCGATCATGTTGGCGAGCGGTTACCTGGCGACCGGCCTCTTGCTGGTGTCCGGCCCGCGGATCACTGCACTGCTGGTGATCCCCACCCTCGTTCTGCAGAGCGCCGGTGGCGGACTGGTCATCACGCCGGCGCTCAACACAGTGCTGAGCCGCGTCGAGCCGGAGTCGGCAGGTGTCGCGTCCGGGGCGTTGTCCACGGCTCAGCAGTGTGGCGGCGCGCTAGGTGTAGCCGTTATCGGAGCGGTCTACTTCAGCTCATTTCATCCCGCGGCAGTCGGCAGGGTTGCCGCCGCCGGCCATGCTTTTGCCGTCGCCTCCTTCGGGACGTTCGTCATCGCTGTCATAGCGGGCATTGTCGTCTTTCTTCTGCCGAAGCGCCCAGCGGACCAGACCGAATAAGTCCCCGCGAATCGGTCTAGACAGCAAGTGGTGGTGCTGCCGGAGCGGGCTGGTCAGGTGGTTCGTAGCTCCGCCATGCCTCGGCCAAGCGGCGTGCGGCCTCGCGTAGGTTGCCGGGATCGGCGACGAAGCTGATTCGGATGTAGTCGATGCTGCCGCCGGAGGCGTCGAGACCGGCGCCGGGCAGGATCGCGACACCGTGCCGCAGGGCGCGCTGGGCGAACGAGGTGCCGTCCCCGTGGGGCAGCCGGATCCACAGTGTCTGACCGCCGGACACCGTGGGGACCTCCCATTCCGGTAGGCGCTCGGCCAGCTCGGTCACCAGAAGATCGTGACTTTCCTTGCGCTGCCGCACAATTCGCTCGCGCAGCGGATCCAGGTTGCGAAGTAGCCAGGCAGCGGCCAACTGAGCTGGAATGTTGCCGCCGAGATCGTGCACGGCGCGCAGCCGGGCCAACCGGGCGATCACCGGGATCGGGGCACGCACCCAGCCGATACGCAGTCCACCCCAGACGATCTTGCTGAGCGAACCGATGGATATCACGGACTCGTCGTGGGCAGCCAACGGCGGTGGTGGCGGATCGGTCCCCGGGAATCCGAGTTCGGTCAGCACCTCGTCGTCGATCAACGGCACCCCGGCCGTTCTCGCCGACTCGACCAGTGTCCGCCGAGCCAGCGCGGGAAGCACTGCCCCCGTGGGGTTCTGGTAGGTCGCCACAACATAGGCGAGCGCCGCCGGGGTCACCGCGCCCAGGCCCACCGGACCTGTCCGCGGCATCGCCGCGACCTCCCGAAACGCCTCCAGCGCACCGGGATAGGTCGGCGCCTCCACTAGTACCCGGTCGCCGGGCCGCAGCAGCGCGCGGGCGAGCAAGGACAGCGCCTGCTGTCCCCCACCGGTGACGAGAATCTGCTCCGGATCGGTCGGCACGCCACGTGCCGAGTATCGATCGGCAATCGTCGTGCGCAGCAGCGGATGTCCGGTCGGCCGATACCCGATGTCGCCTTCGGCGGCAGCGAGTTCGGGCAGGATGTGCTGATACGCCTGAGCCACCTCGGGCGGCGGTGTCGCGGGGGCGGCACAGGCGAGCGCGATGACATCGGCGTCCGGTTCGAGCAGCTGCAGAAAAGCCGGAGAATGGGTGGTCTCCCGGGCTGGGAGCGCTCCCGGTCCCGCGACCCGGGTGCCGCTACCCTGTCGGCGCACCACCCGCCCCTCCACACTGAGCAGGTCGTAGGCCGCAACGACCGTACTGCGCCCCACCGCAAGTGCTTTCGCGAGCCTGCGGTCGGGCGGCAACCGCAGGCCCGACCGCAGCTCACCGTCATCGATCAACGTCCGCAATCGCCCGGCCAACAGCAGATACAGCGGTCCTCGGTCGGCGGACCAGCGACCGAGCCGGTCGGCAAGTTCGATTGGCTCCATACGCAAACCATTCTGCCCCGATTGGCTCTAGGGGCACGACCCTGCCGTCGCGAGGATGAAGTCATGAGCAAGATCTCGATCACCGATGTCGTCGATGACCTGACCGGACCATGGCAGCCGCGGGACCTGGCTACGGCAAACGACGCCGTAGTACGCATCGCCCGCTTCCACGGCGCATTCCCCTGGCACCACCACGACGAGGACGAACTGTTCCTGTGCTGGAGCGGCACCTTCCGCATCGAACTACAAGACCATGAGCCGGTGACGCTCGTTCCCGGCGAAATCTTCGTCGTTCCGCGCGGAGTCGAGCATCGGCCGGTGGCCGAGGAACCGGCTCACGGGATCATGATCGAACGACCCGAAACCAAACAGTACGGCAACTGAAGACGACGGAGCGGCCGATACAAGCCAGTCGGCCGCGGCTCCGGCCCGGGCCACTCACTCAACACACGATATGTAGCTGATGAGCGGATGCCGGCGCGGGTCGAAGGCCGTGGCCTGGCTGATGGTGAGCTCTCTGCCATGTCGTCAGTGACCTGCGCTTTGCTGTGCGGCGGCGGCTTCTCGAGCGGCGGCGGCGATGGCGCGGAAGTCTTTGCGCACGATGCTGGTGTGGTTGCTGGTGACCTTCGCGCTCACCTGAACGTTGGGGTTGCGGGCGAGCACCGGATCCAGGGTGGCGCGCATCGCCGCGTGTCCTTCCTCGGTGGCGCCTTGGGCGGCGCCGGAGCCCACGACGAACCGCATCGGGAAGGTGACGAGGTCGAAGACGGGGTCGCTGGCGGCGACGATCTCGTTCAGCTCGATGTTGACCTCGGCGGCCTGTGCGGGGTTCATCCGAGCGGCCAAACCCAGCAGGCTGGCCATCGCCATCGGTACCCGCATCTGCCGGAACAGCCGCCGGATCTCCTCCCGTCCGGCCTCGCGGTCACCGTTATCGACGGTGGCCAGGTAGTCCCACGGATAGCCGCCGTCGACCATGACCACTCCGGCGACACGGTCGGGATTGCGTGTGGCCCAATGCAATGCGAGCGCTGCCCCGTAGGACCAGCCCACCAGCAGCGGTCGCTGCACACCGCGTGCGGCGAGGACGGCGTCGATATCGCGCAGGCAGCCCTCGAACGAATAGTCCGCCGACTTCTTCGACTTGCCGCGAGCGCGCTCGTCGTAGGTGATGTGGCGCCAGTCGGTGCCGAGTTCGGAGATGACGGGCCGCCAGCTGCGTTGGGTAGCGTAGGAGCCGTTGAGGTAGAGCACCGGACGACCGGGGCCGCCGGTGTCGGTCACCGCCAGTGCGGTGTCGTCGACGGCAACCATGCCCGTCCAGGTCGAGTCGTTCCGGCTGCTGTTCGAGTTCTTCGCTGTGTTGTTCATGCCAATACTGTCACCGGCCCGGCTGACACCGACCTGATACCGATCTGACGTGCCAACTGACATGGTGTTCGGCCTGGTCACAGCGGGCAAGTAGGGGCGAACAGGTCACCGGTCCGCAGCTCCGTATGTGACCACGCAGATCTCGGGCGCCCGCCACCAGAACTCTTGCCCAAGATCTCCGAATGCGGACAAGAGCACCGAACCCGGTTCCATCCGATGACCCGGTCAGCCCGACGGCATATCGATTGATCGACAGGGAATAGGAATTGGTCGGCGAGAAGTCCGGGCGGGCAGTGCTCGACCTGGCCGGTGCGTCGATCACGTTGGATCTTGCGGCACTGGTAAGTAGCAGGGCGTAGATCGCTGGGTCAATGATGGATCGGGCCGTCGGTTCGTGCCAATGGCCGGGCTGACGCACCCCCACGCTCGGCGAGAATCTGGGCGGCTATCGAGATGGCGGTTTCGTCGGGCGTATGGGCATTGAGGTCAAGGCCTAGTGGGCTTTTCAGGCGTGCCAGCTGATCGTCAGTGATACCCGCTGCACGCAGGCGTGCTATGCGTTCGGCATGTGTGCGCCGCGAACCCAGTGCCCCGACGAAACCGATTTCAGCGATGCCCAACGCCGCCACGAGCATCGGCACATCGAATTTGGTGTCGTGGGTGAGAACACAGACCACGGTGCGCGCATCGATGCGTCCGGCGGCGTGCTCGGCGGTCAGATAGCGGTGCGGCCAGTCGACGACTACCTCATGGGCGGAGGGGAATCGGGCTGGGGTGGTGAAGGTTTCGCGGGCGTCGACGACGGTGACGCGGTAGCCGAGTTGGTGGCCCGTGCGGGCGAGGGCTCGAACGAAGTCATTGGCGCCCGCCAGGATCATGCGGGCCGGGGCGGCGAAGGTCTGGACGAAGACGCGCGGGCGCGGGGCCTGCACTGTTTCGCATTCGTCCGAGCCGACCAGACCACTGTGTCCGGCCGCGAGCAGCGCCTGCGCATCGCGGTCGACGCCGCGCCAGGGCTCGGAATCGCCGGGACGCAAGAGTTTCCAGTCCGGGGCGGCATCCAGGGTGGTGGCCAGCGAAACCGGCTGACCCGCCGCGATCGCCGCACGCAATGCCGAAAGCATCGGCAGCCGAGACTCATCGACGCGCTCGACGAAGACCTCGATCTCGCCCCCGCAGGTCAGCCCAACCGCGAAACCGTCGGCCTCGGCATATCCGAACCGATCCGATACCGCACGCCCACTGGCCAACACTTCCCGTGCCGACTCGACCACCGTGGCCTCGACACAGCCGCCCGATAACGAGCCGAGCACCTCACCATCTGCGGTAACCACCATCGCCGCGCCCAATTCGCGCGGCCCCGGCCCCGTCGCATCCACGATGCGGGCCAACGCCACCGGCTCTCGATCGGCCAACTGCACCAACTGTTCGAGCATCGTGCGCACGGCCACCGATCCTTTCCCGGGCGAAGCCTTTCGTCGTCGCTGCCCTCGAGCCTAGCTACCGACCAGTTCCTATGCGCTGCGCCCGAGTACGCTGCGCCCGAGTTCCCGCGGTGCGGCGTGCTCGACACCGTCCGGATGACTTCGCTCGGCCGCCTCGGCAAGCCGCGCTCGCAGATCCGCAAACCAGAGAAACCCCTCCCACCTGCATAGTTATCAGCTAGCTACCTTGATATCGCGGTTATCGAGCCGAGATGAAAGGTGTAGGTGATGTGTGACATATCGCGGGGTCATCGCGGGCTGCTGTGATCTACCTACCTGGGTTCACGGGCACAAGCGAGTATCGAGCGACTCCGCTGAACCCCACGGTGCCGCGCGACGGTCGCGAGCGCTACTTGATCGTCAAAGGTTTCCAACGGTCGACGCTTCAGCGTCGGAGGCCGGAGGTTGATCTCGGCTCAGCATCGTGCCGGTAAACCGGGGTGAGTAGATCCGCATCGACCGGTTCACCGGTGGAACGGTCGTAGCGGACGGCGACCAGTACCGAAAACAGATGTGTGGCAGCGCGTTCGTGTAGCGTCGCCAATCTGGTTGCGAGCAAACGGATTGCGCCGAGCGAGCCGGGCGGATGTAGACCGTCGATGATCAGCGCGGTGCCGCGCCCATCGGGACGCGGGAGCCGCGCGACATAGGCGATATCGTGCGGTTCCGGACCGCCGGGCCGGTATACCCGCCGGGCCGCCCGATCCTCGATGCCGCGCCGGGCATCCCCGGCCCGTGCCACCGCTCGCCGCAGTCGCGGATCGGCCGCGATGAGCTGACGAATGCTCGGCGAGAGTTCGGGCCCGCCGAGCACGATCAGCCCGTCCCGATTCAGGTCGACGGGTCGGCCCGGCAGGAAGTGTTCGACCGTTGCGGTGAAGCCGAGTTCGCGCAGTAGCTCCACCAGTCGTTGTGCCGCACTCGGATCCGGTGCGCCGAGCACTCGGCCGCCGCGCACCTCCGGTGCGATTACCGTGAGCGATCCGTGCCCGAAAAACAAACCTTCCGGTGCGGGACCCTGGGTACTCACCTGATGGATCCGCGCGCGGGAAAGTCCCGCCGCCGCACCGATTCTGGCAAAGGTCCAGCCTTCGGCGTGAAGTTCCCTGATCACCGCCCTGCGGATGCGGGTTAGCTCGTTGATGGTCTGCTGGGCCGCCGCCACCCCATCGGTGGCCGCCTTGAGTCGCTCGACTTTATCTTCGATCGCGAAAACGCGCGCCACGTCATCGGCCGACATGTGCGAAGTCTAGACATCTCGACACGATCAAGCGTCTAGTCTGCTTGACACCACAGACTTATTGCAGCCCTTGGCAACCACGACGGAGCGAGTCTTACGAGCGACGTTCGCGGCCCGTCTCGCGTCCGCACCGAAGGTGCGGCCATCGAACACAGCCGAGCCGTCGAAGCGCATGCGACGAAGTCGCGAGTCTCGACGGCTCGAACGCGAGACACCAGGGGGCCGCGAACACGCCGCGCCGAAGGCGCGGCAAATCGAACACAGTTACGTCGCGTCGGTGTCGATCGGCGGACGTTCGTTGTGCTCCAACGGCTTTTCGAGCTTGGGCATCGGGTAGTCCGGCATGCCGCTGCTGGTGCCGAGCAGGTCCTGCTTATCCGGAATCGCCTTCTCGAATTCGCGGAAAACCGAATCGTCGCCATTCAGAAGATGTTTGGTGACCATCTGACGCGGCGACATCTGGCGCAGCTCGTTCAGATCGGCCAGCGGCTTACGCAAGTCCTCGAATTCGGGTCCGAGCTCCTGCTGCAGCTGCTGGGTCGCGCCGCTGGCGTAGTCGCGAGCCTTGCGCAGGCTCTGCGTGGTCCAGCGAATCGCCCCGGGCAGTCGCTCCGGGCCGAGGATCACGAGGGCGGCGACGAGGAGGATGACCATCTCGCCCCAGCTGATGTTGCTGAACACGGGTCCAGGCTACCTGGGCCGACGTTGCCGAGCCGCTCCGGATTCCATCCGCGGCTCAGTCCGACTCCAGTGTGACCGGCACGTCCACCTGCCTGCCATCGCGGATCAACTGCACGTTAACCGTGTCGCCGATCTTGCGCTGCTGCACCGCGACCACCAGCTCGTCCGGGCCGGTCACCTCGCGATCGCCGATCTTCACGATGACGTCGTTCTCGACGATTCCGGCCTTGGCCGCGGGTCCGCCGGGTTCCACATCGGCGACGGCCGCACCGCTCATCACATCGTTTGCGACCTGCTTGCTGCGGGCGCTGAGACCGATCTTCGGGTGGTGCACCTGGCCGTCGTGGATCAGGGTCTGCGCGATACTGGTCACCATATCCACCGGAATCGCGAAGCCGAGGCCGACCGAACCGCCGGTCTCACTGCGGATCGCGGTATTGATGCCGATGACCCTGCCCTCCATGTCGACCAGTGCGCCACCGGAGTTACCCGGGTTGATCGAGGCGTCGGTCTGCACCGCGTCGATGACGGCCTTGGTATCGCTGCCCTCACCGGAAAGCGCGACCGGACGGTGCAGCGCACTGACGATGCCCGAGGTGACGGTCTTGCTCAGGCCGAGCGGCGAACCGATCGCCAGCACGTCGTCACCCACCTGGACGTCCTTGGACTTGCCCAGATTGGCGACAGTGAGATTCTTCACATCGACCTTGAGTACCGCAAGGTCGGTCTTCGGATCGCGTCCGACGATATTGGCGGGCACCCGGCTGCCGTCGGAGAAAGTCACCTGAATGGCGGCCCGGTTCGACTTGTCCTGTGCCGCCATCGAAATCACGTGATTGTTGGTGGCGATGTAGCCCCCACCGTCGATGACGACACCGGAACCGGTCGCGCCGTTGTCGCCGACGGTGACCCGGATCGATACCACCGAGGGCAGCACCGCATTGGCCACCTTGGCGATCAGACCGTGCGGGCGCTCGATCTCGCCCGACTGCTCCAGGGTGACCTTGCGCGATGTCAGCGGGGAGGTCGCCTCCGCGGTCAACCGGCCGACCAGTCCGCCGAGCACACCGATGGCCAGCGCGACGGCCGCGAGCAGGGCCAGCCCCTTGGGCGCCACCCGGGAGCCGAAGAGCACCTCCCTGGCCGAAAGCTTGCGCGCCTGCGGCAGCGGCGCGGGGCGCGGGGTCGCGACGGCGGGCGCGCCGAGGCGCGCGGCGGCATCGGGGTCGCGCCACGGATCGGCCGGACCGGCCACGGGGGCGCCGGTGTCGGTGGCGTCGGGATCACGCTGGAGGAGTTCGGTGGAGCCGTCGGGGCGTCCGAAGGCCTCGGCGAGCACCGCGTCGGGCGGGCTGTTGTGCAGTTCCGGCCCGACCTGCGGGACGACCGAACCGGCCGACCTGGGCTGCTCGCCGAATGAACCGGCCTGACCGGTGGGGCGGCGGAAAGCGCTCGCCGTGTGATTGTCCACGTGGGGGCGGTAGACCGGGCGCGGTCCGAGTGTCGGCGCGTCCGACGGCCTGAGGGAGGTGGCAGCCGGCGGTGCGGATGAATTCAGCTTCCCCCTGGTCGCCGAATCGGAGGTGTCGCCTGCGGTGGGCCGCGATTCCGACGGCCCGGAATTCGTCGATTCGGTGGTCACTCGGCAAACTCTACTTGCGCCACCAGGTTGTCCACCGGGTCGCGGTGAACGAATCGGTCAGAAATCCGAAAACCGCCTCGTTGCGGGGGCTTCCGGCGGGCGGCCGGGCGGCCGCGCTCGTCGCGCCGCCGGGTAGTTCGGCGAGCGGAATGCGGGTGAGGCTGTCGTGCAGATCGGTCGGAATCGACACCTGACCGGCCCGGCGCAGTGCGATCCGCGCCTGCTGCTGTGCATCGACCTCCGCCGCGCATTCGGGGCAGACGGAAAGATGTTGGGCGGCACGCAGATAGGCATTCATCCGCAGTTCGCCGTCCACATAGGCCGCGATCGCCTCGCTGGCCAGATGCTCGGTGGGACGGAAACGGGGACGACCTGACGTGCTGGCGTCGCCACTCATTCAGTGCTCACCCTTCCAACCGACTCATCCACTTCTGCGCTCGACCGAACGGATATCCGGCCGCCGGGTGCGGTACGGCTCGCGCCGGATCACCCCAGGTTCGCGTCAGCGGCGAACCGCTGCTCACTTCCATTATGCGCAAGGTAGTCGCGCAGCGCCTGACGGCCGCGGTGGATGCGGCTGCGCACGGTGCCGAGCTTGACACCGAGGGTCGCGCCGATCTCTTCGTAGGACAGACCCTCGATATCGCAGAGCACGACCGCCGCGCGGAACTCCGGAGCCAGCGAATCCAGGGCGGATTGCAGGTCGGGATCCAGGCGGGCGTCGTGATAGGCCTGCTCCGGGCTCGGGCCCTCGGCGGGCACCCGGTCGTAATCTTCGGGCAGCGCCTCCATCCGGATCCGGTTGCGCCTGCGCACCATGTCCAGGAACAGGTTCGTGGTGATGCGGTGCAGCCAGCCCTCGAAGGTGCCCGGCTGGTAATTCGACAGCGAACGGAAAACCCGGATGAAGGTTTCCTGGGTCAGATCATCGGCGTCCTGAGCGTCGCCGGAAAGTCGGTAGGCCAGCCGGTACACCCGGTCGGCATGTTCGCGGACCAACTCGTCCCAGGTCGGCATCGCGGAACGGTCGCCCGTCGCGTCGAAGGCCGCGGTGCCGGTCAGTTCGATTTCGGTGAGGTCCTCGTCGTGCATTTCGGCCTCCGTCGGGAGAACTTGCGCCGCTTCCGTCGGGAGAGCTTGCGCTGGCAGGGTGGCGAACTCGCGCGCCGCCCTGGCGTGAGCGACGTGCCCGGAGGCGGTAGCTTGCGTAACCACGGAGGGCACCTGGAGCGCCGAAAATGACCCTCTGTCCATATGGATGGTGATACCTCCTACTCGGGACCGTGGCTGCGGATCTAGTGGCGATCCGGGTCTCGGATCGTCACGTACGGTTACAACAGACGATCGGTATGTCGTTGTTCCCGCGCCCCCGTGCCGGACGGTCGGCTGGTCTTGCTTGCCCATACTCTTTCTTGCCTCGATATGCCGAGGGTGTGGAGATCCTGAGGGACACCTGAGAATCCCGCCCCCGCCCCCGCCGAACAATTAATCGCTCAGCCACGGGATAACGCTTCACCGATGAGCCAAACTTGCGACTTCGTGCCCTAGATTCATAGGCGTGGCATCGAATCTGGAGCGAAATCTCTCCTACGTGGAGGAATCCGTCGTGGAAGACGAGGTCCTCGTCAGCGCGCGTGAGCGGGCCACTGAACTCGGTGCGTTACCCGTACCACCCTCGGTAGGCGCCCTGCTGAGCATGTATGCCCAGCTGCTGAGCGCACGCGCGGTGGTAGAGGTGGGGACGGGCGCGGGGATCAGCGGCCTGTGGCTACTGGATGGCATGCGCGAGGACGGGACCCTGACCACCATCGATTCCGAACCCGAGCATCAGCGTGCGGCCAAGGAGGCGTTCCGCACCGCCGAGATCCCACCCGCGCGTACCCGATTGATCAACGGCCGAGCCCTCGATGTGCTGCCCCGGCTCGCCGACGGTGCCTATGACCTGGTGTTCATCGACGCCGCCCCGCTCGAGCATCCGCAATACGTCACCCAGGCCGTGCGGCTGCTGCGCGCCGGCGGCGCGATCGTGCTGCACAATGCGCTACTCGGTGGCCGGGTCCCGGACCAGACCCAGCGCGATCCCGCGACCCAGGCCGTACGCGCCGCGACCAGGGCGATCGCCGAGGATCCCGAACTCACCAGCGTGCTGATCCCGGTCGGGGACGGTCTGCTCTGCGCATCGCGCGGCTAGTAACCGTCCGGCTATTCATAAACGTTGGGAGCGTTTGGATTTCGTTGACCGTGTGCTGATTTCGCCGCCGCCGGACGGGTATTCGAGCTGATGCCAGGTTCGACGACGGCAAGGTATGCCCATGGTGTGGGAACGCGGAACCCAGATCCTAGAAATCGGCCATATCGGCCACACGATCAATGGGGGACGAGCCAGCGGCGGTTGTTTACTGCCCGCACTCGGCCTTCTGATTTTCATCATGGTGCTGGCCGTGGTGGTGCTGGTGTGGGTCAGTAATGCTGATTTCGGCACCGAGCGGACAAAAGTTCCGCTGACTCCCGGTCCGTGCGAACCGTTCTGCACCGTCGCGCCACCGCAGCCCGGTCCGCGATAACCGTCGGAAATATTTCGCGCGAAACCGCCGCCGACTGGGTATCCAGGAGTAGAGGATGTCCCAGGGTGGCCATCGGGGAGAGGTCCAGCGAGAGGTTCAGCGTGTTTCGCGATGATGATGATCGAGATCCGATCGACTGGGGCCGCTCGGCGATCATTCTTGTGCTGGTGCTCGGTATCGCCGTTGTGCTGATGTTATTGGTCGTCACCGCCGATTTCGGCGATAAGTCGCCGGCCACGACGGTGCCGAAAACACCCGGTGCCTGCGCGCCGTTCTGTCCGTCGCAGTCGCAGTAGCGATTTCGGCTAGACCCAGACGCCCTTGCCGACCGTCACCACGCCGCCGTTGCTGACCGCGAAGCGATCCCGATCCCGGTCCAGATCCACGCCGATGATCTCGCCCTCGCCGACCACCACGTTCTTGTCCAGAATCGCGCGCCGCACCACCGCGCCGCGCCCGATCCGGACGCCGGGCATGATCACACTGCCCTCGACGGTCGCGCCGTCGTCCACCATGACATTGGAGCTGAGCACCGAATTGCGCACGGTCGCGGCCGAAAGGATGCAACCGGCGCCGACCACGCACTCCTGCGCGAGCCCGCCCTGCGCGAACTTGGCCGGCGGCAGATTCTCCGCCGCACCGCGAATGGGCCAGTGCTTGTTGTAGAGGTTGAAGACCGGATGCACCGAGACCAGATCCATATGGGCCGCGTAGAAGGCATCGATGGTGCCGACATCGCGCCAGTAGCCGCGGTCGCGCTCGGTGGCGCCGGGCACCTCGTTATCGGCGAAGTCGTAGACCGAGGCCTCGCCCGCGGCGACCAGCGCCGGGATGATGTCACCGCCCATATCGTGATCGGAATCGGAGTTGTCGGAGTCCGCGCGGATCGAATCGACCAGCACCTTGGTGGTGAAGACGTAGTTGCCCATCGAGGCGAAGGTGACGTTCGGATCGTCAGGTGTGCCCGGCGGATGCGCGGGCTTCTCCAGGAATTGAGTGATCCGCCCGGACTCGTCGGAATCGATGCAGCCGAACGCACTCGCCTCGCTGCGCGGCACCCTGATGCCCGCGACGGTGACGCCCGCACCGGAGTCGATGTGGTGCTGGACCATCTGCTCCGGATCCATCCGGTACACGTGATCCGCGCCGAAGACCACGATGTAGTCCGGATCCTCGTCGTAGATCAGGTTGAGCGACTGCATGATCGCGTCGGCGCTGCCGGTGTACCAGCGCGGACCGAGCCGCTGCTGGGCGGGCACCGGCGTGATGTATTCACCGGCGAAACCCGATAGCCGCCAGGTCTGCGAGATGTGCCGGTCCAGTGAATGCGATTTGTACTGGGTGAGCACACACAGGCGCAGATAGCCCGCGTTGACGAGGTTGCTGAGTACGAAGTCGATCAATCGATACGCACCGCCGAAGGGGACAGCTGGCTTGGCCCGATCCGCGGTGAGGGGGAACAGGCGCTTACCCTCGCCACCGGCGAGCACGATCCCGAGTACGTGCGGCTGGCTCCTCACACCTGCCAAACTACCGCGTGAGGCGGGTACAGGTGGCCCATGCCAAAGTGAACGTCTAGTTTGAAGCCGTGAGTTTCGGCACGGGCGGTGGGGGTGCGGGGGCGGGAGCCGGCGATCACGACCGGCTTCGCGTTGCTATGTTGACGCGCGAATATCCCCCTGAGGTGTACGGCGGGGCAGGTGTCCATGTGACCCAGTTGGCGGCGCAGTTGCGGCAGTTGTGCGAGGTGACCGTGCATTGCATGGGTATGCAACGCACCGATGCCGTGGTGCACCAACCGGATCCGATGCTCTACGCCGCCAATGCCGCGATGCAGATGATGTCGGCCCAGCTGCGGATGGCCGATGCCGCGGGTGATGTGCACGTGGTGCATTCGCATACCTGGTACACCGGGCTCGCCGGACATCTCGCCGCGACCCTCTACGGCATCCCGCACGTGTTGACCGCGCATTCGCTGGAGCCACGGCGGCCGTGGAAGGCCGAACAGCTCGGCGGCGGCTACCGGCTGTCGTCGTGGTCGGAGCGCAATGCCGTGGAATACGCCGACGCGATCATCGCGGTCAGCGAAGGTATGCGCCACGATGTGCTCGACGCCTATCCGACGATCGATCCGGACCGGGTTCACGTGGTGCACAACGGCATCGACGCCACCGTCTGGCATCCGGGACTGCCCGCCGAGGGATCGCGCATGATCCTGGACGAATTGGGCGTGCGGACCGACCGGCCGATCGTGGCCTTCGTCGGTCGCATCACCCGGCAGAAGGGTGTCGGGCATCTGCTCGCCGCCGCCCGGGAATTCGATCCGGAAATCCAGTTGGTGCTGTGCGCGGGCGCGCCGGACACCCGCGAACTGGAAACCGAGGTGGCCGCCGCCGTCGCCGAACTCATCGAGGCGCGCGGCAATGTGTTCTGGGTGCGCGAGATGCTGCCGACCGAGCAGATCCGCCAGATTCTCGCCGCGGCCACGATGTTCGTCTGCCCTTCGGTTTACGAACCCCTCGGAATCGTGAATCTCGAGGCCATGGCATGTGCGACCGCGGTGGTCGCCTCGGATGTCGGCGGCATTCCCGAGGTAGTCGTGGACGGACAGACGGGCCGTCTGGTGCACTACGACGCGAATGCGCCGGAGCAATACGAACACGATCTGGCCGAAGCCGTCAACGAGGTCGCCGGTGATTCGGTGCTCGCCGCCGAATATGGCACGGCCGGACGCCACCGTGCCATCGCTGAATTCGACTGGTTGCAGATCGCCGCCCAGACCGTCGCGATCTACGATCAGGTTCGCAAATTCTGAGGTTGGTAGGTCGAGACCTGGACCGAGGCGGTTACCTCGAGCGTGTCCGGCAGGCCATCCAGGTGGTTGGTCGCATGATGGGCGGACGGGCCCATCGCCACCACGTTACGAATATCGGTGCGGGTGAGCTTCATCGGATATTCGACGACGGTGCGGTCTACCGCGTCGAAGTGACCGGACATGGCGTCGGTGAGGCGGCGGTCCTTGTCCGGATCGACGGTAACCAGGCCGAGTGGGCCGACAAGTTCGGCCAGGTGGCGTGGGGTTGGGGTAGCGACGACGAAGCGACCATCGGCAGTGAGGACCCTGGCGACCTCGCTCGGATTACGTGGTGCGAATACCGAGACCACTCGATGCAGCGCACCGTCTCGAACCGGCAGTCCGCGCCAGGCGTCGGCTAATACCGAGGCGGCACGCGGATGGGCGCGGGCGCAGCGTCGGGCCGCGGGTTTGGCCACATCCAAGGCGATCCCGACGGCCGGGACGGCATCGAGCACGGCGGCCAGGTAGTAGCCGGTTCCGGCACCGACCTCGAGCACCGCCGCGCCGCCGAGCACCCGATGGTCGGCCGCGACAGCCGTTGCCACCGCATCGGCGATCGGCGCGAAATGTCCCCCGACCTGGAACGCGGCACGCGCGTCCAGCATCGCCGAGGTATCGCCGGTCATTTTCGTCGACGCACCGGTCAATAGACTGACATAACCCTGTTTGGCGATGTCGAAACTGTGCCCGTGTCCGCAGCGCAGCGCCCGATCTTGCGACTCCATTTCGGAACCGCATTCCGGACAGGCCAGCAGACCGGCCACATCAGCGAGTGTGGGATTAGCTGGTGACACTCTTCAGTTCGTCACCGAGCGCTGCCGCTTCATCCGGCGTGAGCTCAACGACCAAACGCCCGCCACCCTCGAGTGGAACCCGCATCACGATTCCACGCCCTTCCTTGGTTGCCTCGAGGGGACCGTCCCCGGTGCGGGGCTTCATGGCCGCCATCCTCTGCTCCCTCCAGATCTGCGCGATATGCTGCGCACTTTCTTGGAACTCCAGTTGTCACCAACTAGTGAGCTCGCCGGCATTTGGCGAGCTACACCCGTCCCATTCTTCCCTATCGCCGGAGGGGACGGATACCTGAGTTCGAAATGTGACCGCTCGGCCTGTGTTGGGCCGCCCTCCTCAGACCCAGCAATCCATCAGGTGGTCGTCGACCATTCCGGTCGCCTGCATCAACGCGTAGGCGGTCGTCGGCCCGACGAAGCGGAACCCGCGCCGCTTCAATTCTTTTGCCAGAGCTATGGATTCGGGGGTGGTCGCGGGCACCTCGGCAATCACGCGCGGGCGTGGCCGAGTAGCCGGCGCGAATGACCAGATCAACTCGTCCAGTCCGATATCGAGGTCTGCGGCCACCCTGGCATTGGCGATCGACGCTTCGATTTTGGCCCGGTTGCGGACGATGCCGGGATCGGCCAACAGCCGCGCCACATCGTCATCGCCGAAGGCCGCCACCCGCTCGATCGCGAACCCGGCAAATGCGCTTCGGAAGGCCGGACGCTTACGCAGAATGGTGATCCACGCCAGCCCCGATTGGAATGCCTCGAGACACATCCGCTCGAACATGGCGTCATCCCCATGCAGCGGTTTGCCCCATTCGTTGTCGTGATAATCCCGGTAAAGCTGAGACCCCTCCGACCACGGACAACGGATCTTCCCATCGGATTCTGTCGCATCCGGCACAGACACGGTGATTTCGGCGGTCATTACTGGCCCGCCCCGAATCGCAAGTGTTGCTGCGCGGACGGGCCGTACTGCGTTCCCGGGACTTCGTGCGTGCTCGGGGCCTGCTGTGCGGTCGGAAACTGCTGTGCGACTGGGACTTGCTGCGTGGTCGGGGCCTGCTGTGCGACTGGGACCTGCTGCGTGGCTGGGACTTGCTGCGTGGCTGGGACTTGCTGCGTGGCTGGGACTTGCTGCGTGGCTGGGACTTGCTGCGCGCTCGGCCCGCGTTGTGCGGTCGGGTGTTGCTGCACGGTAGGGCTGTGTTGTGCGGTTGGGCTGTGTTGTGCGGTTGGGCCCTGTTGTGCGGCCGGGACTTGCTGCACGGTCGGGCCGTGTTGTGCGGTCGGGTGCTGCTGTGCGGTCGCGACTTGTTGCGTGGCCGGGCCATGCTGTGCGCTCGGGGCCTGTTGTGTGGTTGGGCCGTGCTGTGCGCTCGGGGCCTGTTGTGTGGTTGGGACTTGCTGTGCGCTTGGGGCTTGCCGCGCGGCCGGGGGCTGCTGTGCGGTTGGGGGCTGCTGTGTGGTTGGGCCGTGCTGCGCGCCCGGGACGTGCTGCATGGTCGGCGGCTGGGCGATCGCGCCGTCCTGCGGGGTAATCGTGGTCTGGACAGTCGGCACCTGGAGCGGGGCGAGTGACGGCTGTGCGATCGGTCCTTGGGTTGTGCCGGCCTGGGGCGTGTCTGTCAGTGGCTGTGGCGGGGCGACCGATGGTTGTGCGATCGGAGTCTGGGTTGTGCCGTTCGGCGGGACGGTCGGCGCTTGGAGTTGGCCGGTCGGGACTGGCGGATCAATCGTGCCGTTCGGCGGGAGGGGAGTGGCCTGCCGGGCGGTGGGCGGCTGTGGTTGTGCGGACGATGGTTGTGCGATCGGTGCCTGGGTCGCTGTGCCGTTCGGCGGGGTGAACGGTGGCTGTGCGGTCGCTGCTTGTGTCGGTGTGCCCTTCGGGGGGACGGTCGGTGGCTGCGGTCGGGCAGCCGGGGGCTGGACAGCCGGTGCCTGCGGAGTAATCGAGCCGTTCGGCGGGTCTGTCGGCGCTTGGAGTTGGCCGGTCGGGACTGGCGGATCAATCGTGCCGTTCGGCGGGAGGGGAGTGGCCTGCCAAGCGGTGGGCGGCTGTGGCTGTGTGGACGATGGTTGTGCGATCGGTGCCTGGGTCGCTGTGCCGTTCGGCGGGGTGAACGGTGGCTGTGCGGTCGCTGCTTGTGTCGGTGTGCCCTTCGGG
>NZ_JBITIL010000001.1:912433-1087044 GCF_044458905.1 Nocardia sp. NPDC050408
GGGGGGAAGGTCGGTGGCTGCCGCGGGGCCGAAGGTGGCTGGACGGTCGGTGCTTGCGGGGTAACCGAGCCGTTCGGCGGGACAGTCGGAACCTGAGGCTGGACAGTCGGTATCTGGGACTGGCCAGTCGGGGCCTGGGGCTGGGTGGTCGTGCCGTTAGGTTGCGCGGTCGGTGCTTGGGGCTGGCCAGTTGGGATCTGGGGTTGGCCAGTCGGGGCCTGGGGCTGGGTGGTCGTGCCGTTTGGTTGCGCGGTCGGGGCCTGGGGCTGCTGGTGGGGCATGCTCGACTGGGGCTGCTTCGGAAGCTGGACGCCCGGGGCATGGGTGCCGCGCGCTGCGGCCAGTTGGAGCTGCAGCTCGTCGATTCTGGCGGCGAGCCGGGTAAGTGCCCAATCGACTTCACCGGCCTTATAGCCACGCACCACCTGTTGGAAGCGCAGGGCGCGCACATCCGCGCCGCTGATGCCCTCGGCGGGCAGCACGGTCGCCGTTGTTCCCTCGGGCAGTGGTCCGAGTTCCTCAGCTCGCCCGAAGACCGCACTGGCGAGTAGGAACAGCACCGCGGCGATCAAGCCGACGATCAGCACGTACAACAGCAGCGTGAGCATGTCCCCGAGCTTATTGGCCCACGCCGACACCTGACATCCGCCCGCCCGCGAAAAATGGACCTCGAATTGCGAGCGATCATGTCGTCGCCCGCCCGACCTGTGCGATCGCCCCGTCCATCCGAGTCGGGACTGCGCTGTTGCGGGGGTCGGGACTGCGCCTTTGCGGGAGTCGGCAATGCGCTGTTGCAGCCGACAAGGACCCGCGATTATGAAAAGCGTCGCAGGGCGGCCACACCGTGCGAAGGTGAGCTTCACCCAGCCGCCAGGGTGGCCCGCGATGCCTGTGTGGGCCTGCCGGTGACGAGTGCCCTCCATGGTGACTGTGCGGCCCGTCGTGGCGGCGCGGCGCGCGATGGCAGGCCGTTGTTCGCGATACCGGTGTGGGCCTGGGTTCGCCAGTGCGGTCCGTGGTGACCGTGCGGCCCGTCGTGGCTTGCCCGGCGTGCGATGGCAGATGTGGCATGGGGCGACATGTGCCGCCCGCGATGGCAGGCTGCAAGTATGTTCCGATCGGTCTCGCCCTGATCGGCACCGGCGTCGGGTGCACCGGCGTCGTGGGTCCATTGCTGGGCGGCGTACTCGTCGACAGCTTCGGCTGGCGGGCGCTGTTCTGGTTCGTGGCGGCGTTCGTTCTCGTGCTGACGCCGCTACTGCTGACCGTGGTTCCGGAATCCCCGGGCCGAGTGCCGGACCGGGTGGCCCGCGGCTGCGGGTGGCGCGTCCTATCAATACCGAGCGGCATACCCGCGAGTCCGCGGCGTCGCACTGCGGGTTTGTCGGCGGTATCGGTAGCGCCCTAGCGGCGGGTGTGGCGTGTGGTTATTGGTGGCGGGTCGTGTCGATTCCGGGTGGCATGCTCGCGAGTCCGCAGAGCGGGTTTGTCGTCAGTATCGGTAGCGCCCTAGCGGCGGGTGTGGCGTGTGGTTATTGGTGGCGGGTCGTGTCGATTCCGAGTGACATGCCCGCGAGTCCGCGACGTCGCACCGCGAGTTTGTCGGCGACGTCGAGCAGCGCCTTGGCAGCCGGATTCTCCGGGTCGCACAATACGATCGGGGTGCCCTCGTCGCCTGCCTCGCGCAGCCGCTGCTCGATCGGAATCTGGCCCAGCAGTGGCACATTCGCTCCGACGGCACGGGTGAGGCGCTCGGCGACGGATTGGCCGCCGCCGGAACCGTAGAGGTCCATTCGGGTGCCGTCGGGCAGATCGAGCCAGGACATATTCTCGATGACGCCCGCGATCCGCTGCCGGGTCTGCAGCGCGATCGCACCGGCGCGCTCGGCGACCTCGGCGGCCGCGGGCTGCGGGGTGGTGACGACCAGGATCTCCGCATTCGGAATCAGCTGTGCGATGGAGATCGCGACATCGCCGGTGCCGGGCGGCAGATCCAGCAGCAGCACATCGAGATCGCCCCAGAACACATCGGCGAGGAACTGCTGCAGCGCCCGGTGCAGCATCGGACCGCGCCACACCACCGGCGTATTGCCCTGGGTGAACTGCGCGATGGAAATCAGCTTCACATTGTGCGACTGCGGCGGCATGATCATCCGCTCGACCTGTGTCGGGCGCGCGTCGGTACCGAGCATCCGTGGAATCGAGTGGCCGTAGATATCCGCGTCGAGCACTCCGACGGACAGTCCGCGCGCGGCCATCGCGGCCGCGAGATTGACCGTGACACTGGACTTTCCGACGCCGCCCTTACCAGAGGCCACCGCGTACACGCGGGTGAGCGAACCGGGCTGGGCGAACGGGATAACCGGGTCGGCGGAGTCCCCGCGCAACTGCTTGCGCAGGCTGGTGCGCTGCTCATCGCTCATCACATCGAGGTCCACTGTGACCGCGCCGACGCCCGCGACATCGGCCACCGCCTTGGTGACCCGCTGGGTGATCTCGGTGCGCAGCGGGCAGCCCGCCGTCGTCAGGTAGACCTCGATATGGACATTGCTATCGGCACCGATCGCGATGCTCTTCACCATGCCCAGTTCGGTTATCGGTTTGCGGATCTCCGGGTCGTCGACCTTCGCGAGGGCTCCCCGCACATCCGCTTCCGTTACCACTGGCATGGCACGATTTTACGTTGTCTCAGATTCGCGGCAGGTCCCCGGGCTTAGGTGCGATGCCGGAGGCATACGATCCGGCCCACGCCATCACATTGGCGACATAGGCCATGGAGTTGTTGTAGCGCAGGATCGCCCGGGTCTGCTGGGTGAGATCGCGCATATTCAGCCCGCCGTCGCACAGGTACCGGCCCGCGGTCAGTGCCGCGTCGAACAGATTCTGCGGATCGGCGATGCCGTCGCCGTTACCGTCGGCGCCGTAGCGCTTCCAGGTCTCCGGCAGGAACTGCATCGGGCCGATCGCGCGGTCGTATCCGCTGAGTCCGTCCAGCGCGCCGCCGTCGGTATCGCGAATGACGTGGTTGCCCGCGAGGCTCCCGTCGAGCACGGGACCGTAGACCGGTGTCAGCGGATTGCCGTCCGCATCGGCCTTACCGCCGAAGGCGTGCGTCGATTCGACCCGGCCGATACCGGCGAGCATGTACCACGGAATTCCGCAGACCGGATTCTCGGCGGCGAGTATGTTTTCGGCGTTCTGATAAGCCGCGACGGCGACGCCGGGAATGCCGAGCGGCCCGGCTGGCAGTGCGGCCGGTTGCCTACCATCGGGCAGCGCAACGGTTTTCACGATCGGCGGCGCGCTCGGTGCCTGCTTTGCCATTGCGTTCGCGACGAATTCGGTCGCCGCCGGTTCCGCGGCGACCGATAATCTCGCCGCCTGGTTTTCTTGATCGTCCCCCGGAATGTGTTGCAGGACAGACGATTCGCTCGGATCGCCGGTGCCCGCGGACGCGGCGACAGCCACCAGTCCAGCGGGAACCAATCCGGTCAATGCGATAACGGAGCTGCGCTTGATCGTCGCAGGCGACTGCTTTCGGTGACGCCCCACTGTGCGGTGACCCTCCAATTGACTCGATAACGAGCCCTTCGTGATGGACGAAGTAGAGGGTACCGCATTCGAGACCTTTTTGTTACTGCTTCGTTATCGGGCCTCGGTGTGGCGTCGTCGCTTCGGTATCAGCCCTGGTCTCAGCCCTGCGGGGCCGGTACGGGCCCGGGCAGCGGGATCACGATGCCGAATGGCAGCGTGATGCCCGGGGCGGCCGGCGGCGGGGTTGCGGCTTCGGTCGGCGGCGGCTCCGGTGCATCGGCCACGCCGGGCTCCGGTGTCTTCTCCGGGGTGTTCTGCGGTGTTTCGCCCGGCGATTGCGCCGGATTCTGCGCATTCGGTGCGGGCGCCGGTTGGACGGCATCCGGTTGAGCGGGAGTGCAATTGGCGGGTTGCTGCTGCGGCTGCTGCTGATCCGGGTGCTGCTGGTTCTGCTGCTGAGGATCCTTCGGCTCGCCGTTTTCCGCAGCACCGTAGGTCTGCGCGGGTGCGATGGGCGACTGTGCCGGATCATCGGGTGCGGGCAGCTGCGCCGGGGCCACCTGCTGCGGATCGCATGGCGGCTTGGGTACCGGTCGCGGGCAGAAGATGCCACACGGGATCGGCGGCAGACCGGGGATGGTGATCATCACCTCGGTCGGTGTCGGGATGATCACCGTGTTCGGCGGCAGTTCGGGCTTGGTGGTTGTGGTCGTCGGTGCCGCCGAGGATGCGGCCAACATATCCGGGCCCGCCGTGATCGGCGCGGTACCCGGCGGGATGAGGTCGGGCGAGATGCTCACCTGGCTCGGGGTGCCGCCGGTGCGGTAAGCCGCCGACCAGCTCAGCACATTGGCGGCGTAGGCGAGGGAGTTGTTGTAGCGCAGCACCGCGCGCAGTTCCTGCTGCGGATCGCGCAGGTTCAACCCGCCCGAGCACAGGTACTTGCCCGCGGCGAGCGAGGCGTCGAAGACATTGTGTGGATCGGTGATGCCGTCACCGTTGCCGTCGGCGGCGTACCGGCTCCAGGTGCCGGGCAGGAACTGCATCGGCCCGATCGCGCGCACCGCACTGCCGTCGGCCGCCTTGATCACCTCGTTGCCCGGTAGCGAGCCGTCCAGCGCGGGTCCGAAAATCGGCGTCACGGTGGTGCCCGCCGCATCGGTGCGTCCGCCGCCCGCGTGCAACGATTCGATCCGCCCGATCCCGGCCAGCAGGCTCCACGACAGACCGCAGCCGGGCATCGAGGATTCCAGCGCGAGCTCGGCGTTGCGATATGCCGCGAGCACGATTTCCGGGATGCCGAGCGCGCCACCGGTGGCGGGCAGGGCGATGTCATGCAGCGGCACCGAACCCGCGAACAGCGGCGTGCCATCGGCAAGCGGAGTCATTGCTCGAAGTTTGCGGGGGGCCTCGGGTGTTACCGGAAGGAGACCAACTGTCCGGGACAATGCGGCCTCGCTGGTGTTGCCGGATGTTCCGTCGGCGACATCCGGGCCGGTCGACGCCGCGAGCAATGCCTCGGGGGCGGTATCGGGAGTGGTGGATTGGGTGGCATTGGTACCCGAGCCGGTGGCCACAAGACCAGCCACGACCAGCGCCGAGACGGTTATCGGAGCAGAGATTCGCATTCGGCCACACCAATCCTCTACGTCGTGAGAGCGCCTGTCCGGGACATCCCCCGCCCGTCCGCTCGGGACAACGTCGTCCAGGTTACCCGTGGGTCACAAGCTTGTTGAGCATTTCCTGTCAATCGTCAGCAACTGGCGGTGAAACCTGAACTGTGCCCGGCTTTCTGCCGGAGCTTTTCTTGCGATTGGCCTTCGGCGGTCTATCGGAGCTCGACTCGGAATCCGGTGACTGCGCGGCCTCGATCCGGTCCAGCACCTCTCGCATTTCCTCCAACTCCCGGCGCAAATAGTCACGCGTAGCAACCTCGCCGACCGCGATCCGCAGCGCCGCGAGTTCGCGGGCGAGGAATTCGGTATCGGCCTTGGTCTGGGCGGCCCGAGTTCGGTCCTCCTCCAACGACACTCGGTCCCGGTTGTCTTGTCTGTTCTGGGCTAACAGGATCAGCGGCGCGGCATATGCGGCCTGGGTGGAAAACGCGAGGTTGAGCAGGATGAACGGATACGGATCCCAGCGCAGCGCGATTACGAAGACGTTCAGCAGGATCCAGACGATCACCACAATCGTCTGGATCGCCAAATAGCGTCCGGTGCCGAGGAATCGGGCGACCCGCTCGCTGGAACGGGCCAGAGCCTCGGCGTCGTAGTCGAAGCGGAACCGGTATTCCAGCGGCGTTTCCAGCCGCTGGCGCGCCGGATTCTTCTCACTCGGCATCGACTACCCCCTCGTGGCCGACGACCGCGTCGTGGCCCGTATCTTCCTGCTCACGCCAATCCTCCGGTAGTAGATGGTCGAGTACGTCGTCCACACTGACCGCGCCGAGCAGGTGGTTCTCCTCGTCCACCACCGCACCGCAAACCAGGTTGTAAGTCGCGAAATAGCGGGTCACCGCACCGAGCGGGGCATCGGGGCGCAGCGGCGACAGATCGGTATCGAGAATGCCGCCGACCAGGTGTGCCGGGGGTTCGCGCAGCAGTCGCTGCAAATGCACCGAGCCGAGGAAGCGGCCGGTCGGCGTCGCGGTCGGCGGCCGCACCACGAACACCATGGTGGCCAGCGCGGGTGTCAGATCCGGATTGCGCACCCGGGCGAGCGCTTCGGCGACGGTGGTGGCCGGGGTCAAGACCACCGGTTTCGGCGTCATCAGACCACCGGCGGTATCGGGGGAGTGCTCGAGCAGCCTGCGGACCGGTTCGGACTCCTCCGGATCCATCAGTGCCAGCAGCGATTCCCGCTCGCCGGTCGGCAGTTCGCCGAGCAGGTCTGCGGCGTCGTCGGGATCCATCGCCTCGAGCACGTCGGCGGCCCGGCGCACCTCGAGGTGGCCGAGCAGATCGACCTGGTCGTCGTCGGGAAGTTCCTGCACGACATCCGCGAGTCGCTCGTCGTCGAGCGCGATCGCCACCTCAATGCGCCGCTTCTCCGGGAGTTCGCGCAGCATATGCGCGACATCGGCGGGGCGCAGGCCCTCGAACTGCTCGAGCAGTTGGGTGACGTCCTGACCCGGCCTGCCGATCTCGTACGGCGTCAGCCCGCTGACCTGCATCCAGTCCACCACGTGCACGGTCCGTCGGCGGCCGAGCCTGCGATGTCCGCGGACCGCGACCCTGGTCACCCGCCAGTCCCTGGTCCGGCTTTGTTCGATACCCAGATCGACAACGAGCACATCTACATCCGCCAGATCCGGCAGATCCGGATCAGCGACGCGCACCGAAGAATCCACGATCTGCGCCAGGGCGAGCATCTCACCGGGACGCTGGGTGAAGCGCCGCAGGCTCACCGTGCCGGTATTGAGCGCGACAACACCGGGTTCGATCGTGGTCACCCGCAGCATGGGCACGAAAATCCGGCGCCGGGACGGCAATTCGACGACCAGACCGTGCACCCTTGGTTGCTGGCGGTCGTAGCGGATGGCCACGACGACGTCCCGGATGCGGCCGATAGACTCGCCGTCCGGGCCGAGTACCACCAGTCCGGCCAGCCTGGCGACGTACACCCTGGTTGCTGCCATGGCTGTCAGGTTAGAGGGTTCGCGGACCGGTACTCGCACCATGCCACGATCGACGGGAGTGATCATGAAGCCGCGCCGCTCGGTGCTCGCCTGCCCCGGTAGCAGCAAGAAGATGATCGATAAGGCCAAGGGCTTGCCGGTCGACGAGGTCTTTCTCGATTTGGAGGATGCGGTCGCACCCGCCGCGAAGGCCGAGGCCCGCGCGAATATCGTGGCCGCGCTGAACGACACCGGCTGGGGTGAGCAACTGCGGGTGGTGCGGGTCAACGATTGGACCACCCAGTGGACCTACGCCGATGTGATCACCGTGGTCGAGGGCGCGGGTGCGGCACTGGACGCGATTCTGCTGCCGAAGGTGACCGACGCCGGTCAGGTGCAGGCGCTGGACTTGCTGCTCACCCAATTGGAGAAGGTCAGCGGGCTCGAGGTCGGACGGATCGGTATCGAACCGCAGATCGAGAACGCCATGGGGTTGCGCAATATAGATGAGATCGCCACCGCGAGCCCGCGGGTGCAGACCCTGGTCTTCGGTCCGGCCGACTTCATGGCCAGTATCAATATGCGCACGCTGGTGGTCGGTGAACAGCCGCAGGGCTATGACACCGGCGATGCCTACCACCACATTCTGATGACCATCCTGCTCGCCGCCCGTGCGCACGGCCTGCAGGCAATCGATGGCCCCTACCTGCAAATTCGGGATATCGATGGATTCCGCAGGGCGGCGGGGCGCACCGCCGCACTCGGTTTCGACGGCAAATGGGTGCTGCATCCCGGACAGATCGAGGCCGCGAACGAAATTTTCAGTCCGCGCCAGGCCGATTACGATCGCGCCGAGTTGATTCTGGATGCCTACGCCTTCCACACCTCCGAAAAGGGCGGTGCGCGCGGCGCGGTAATGCTCGGCGACGAAATGATCGATGAGGCGAGCGCCAAGATGGCTCAGGTAATCGCTGATAAGGGCAGAGCTGCGGGGATGCTGAGGTCCGCAGAGACGGGGACCACGCGTTTCACATCCCCGAACTCCGGCTCGGAATAGCAGAATAGAGATATGACGAATCCCTTGGGGAACTCGAATCGCGCGCGCCAGGGCTTGCCGACGCCGCCATCGGGCTGGCCGGTCGGCTCGTATCCGACCTATGCCGAGGCTCAGAAGGCCGTCGATTTCCTGGCCGACAACCAGTTTCCCGTGCAAGACGTGACTATCGTCGGCGTGGACCTGATGCAGGTCGAGCGCGTGTTGTACCGACTGACCTGGGGCAAGGTGATCGGCGGCGGGGTCGTTTCGGGCGCGTGGCTCGGCCTGTTCCTCGGCCTGCTACTGAGCTTGTTCACCACAAGCGGCGGGTTCGCGCCGGTGCTGGTCGGCCTGGTCGGCGGCATCATCTTCGGCGTCATCTCCACCTCCATCCCGTACGCGGCGACCAGGGGGCAGCGCGATTTCGCCTCCACCATGCAGTTGGTGGCGGGCCGCTATGACGTGCTGTGCGACCCGAAGTCGGCCGAGCAGGCTCGGGACATGCTGGCGCGGTTGGCGATCTGAGCGCATGGAGGTTGTGGACAAGGTCCGCGCCGAGGTGCTGGATCACTTCGGTGCCGCCTCGACGGGTGTCGACTCCGCGTCGGTGACCTTCCTCGGTCTCGAGCCCATCGAGATCCTGCGCATTTCGGGCGAGGAGCTGGTGCACTACGTGACCCTCGGCGGATCACGTCATCCCATGGGCGATCCCGGTGACCTGCATGCCGATCCGGTGCGCGGGCCGCGCGCCGAACTGGTGCTGACGCTGCGTGCCGGGGTCGGCCCGAGTTCCGGACTCGCCCGCACCCTCGGTGTACTCGTCGCGGCGCCCGCCGTGGAAGGTGTTGTGCTGCAGGCGGATGCGCTGCTCGATTTGGGCGAGCCGATGTGGCGCGACGCGCCGTTCACCGCGGTGTTGTTGGGACAGAGCGATATTCCCGAGGTCGCGCTGCCCGAACCTGCCGAACCGGTGCGGTATTTCGCGGTGGTTCCGGTGACCGCGACCGAGGCGGCCTGGGTGCGGGTGCGTGGTGCGCAGGCATTGCGTGATGCGTGGGCGGAGGCCGGAATCGATGTGCACGATCCGGCGAGAGGCGCTGCGTCGCTGTAGATCTCAGAGCCAGTTGTTGCGGTGGAAGTTGACATACAGGCCGGTGCAGATGGTCGCGATGAGCAGCAATACGGCCGGATAGCCCCAGATCTGTTTCAGCTCCGGCATATGCTCGAAATTCATCCCGTAGATCCCGGCGATCATTGTTGGCACCGCCGCGATCGCGACCCACGCAGAGATCTTGCGCATATCAGTGTTCTGCTGGACACCGACCTTGGCGAGCGCCGCGGTGATCAGTGCGCTGAGGGCCTCGTCGAAATCGTTGATCCGCTCGGCCACCGCGGTGTGGTGATCGCCGACATCGCGCAGATAGCGCCGAACCTCTTTGGGCAACGGCATTGCAGTGTTGCGGCCGAGTGCCTCGAGCGCGGTGCCGAGCGGATTCACCGCGCGACGCAGCTCCACGACCTCTCGCTTGAGCTGGTAGATCGATTCGATGGTCACCGTGCTGCGCGGCGTGAAGACCTCTTCTTCCATCTCGTCGATATCGTTCTCTACCGACTGCGCTACCGCCACATAGGAATCCACAACGTGGTCGGCGACCGCGTGTAGCACCGCGCCGGGACCGAGTATGAGCTGGTCGGGGTGATCCTCCAATTCTTTTCGGACACTGGCGAGTCCGGTGTGCTCGCCGTGTCGGACGGTCACCGTGAAATTGGGTCCGGTGAAGACCATGATGTCGCCGGTTTCGACGATCTCACTGACCGAGTGGATTTCGTGCGGGACGTAGCTGACGGTGCGCAGGACGAGAAACAAGGTGTCGTCGTAGCGTTCCAGCTTCGGCCGCTGATGAGCGTGGATGACGTCCTCGACGGCCAACGGGTGCAGGTCGAAGACCTTGGCGATATCGGCCATCTGGTACTCGTCCGGGTCGTGCAGTCCGACCCATACGAATCCGGTTCCGCGATTGCTGACCTCGGCCATCGCATCGGCATGGCTGAAGTGGCCGGGCAGGCGCCTGCCGTCGACGTACACGGCGCAGTCGACCACCGCACGCGCGGTGGGGACCGGGATACGGGGCAGTTGCGTCCGCGCTCGGCCTTGGCTGCGGAAAGACGGTAGCGGCGGAATCGATGGCACCGCCCGATGCTACGTCGCGTGCGCGTGCGTGCGCCCTGCGAGCGCACGGTATGAAAGAAGGCGTGCGCATCGACCTGCATACCCATTCGACCGCGTCCGACGGCACCGATACCCCGGCCGAACTCGTCCGCAACGCGGCGGCGGCCGGTCTGGATGTCGTCGCGATCACCGACCACGACACCACCGCCGGCTGGGCCGCGGCGGTCGACGCGCTGCCGAAGGGATTGACGCTGGTGCGGGGCATAGAGATGTCGTGTATCGGGCTCGGTGAGGACGGATGGCCGGTCCCGGTGCATCTGCTCGCATACCTCTTCGACCCGACCGACCGGAGTTTCGCCGACGAACGGGAACGTTTGCGCGCCGAACGGGTCGAGCGGTTGCGCGCCATGGCCGAGCGCATGCGCGCTGACGGACTACCGATCGATCCGGACGCGGTGCTGGCTTCGGCCGGACCATCGGCGGGGCGCCCGCATCTGGCACGCGCGCTCGTCGCCGCCGGTGTGGTGCCGACTGTGGACTCGGCCTTCACCGAATTGCTGGCACCGCACGGCCGCTACTACGCGGAGAAGGCGGATACGCCGCTGCGCCGGGCCGTCGAAATGATCGCGACCGCAGGCGGGGTCAGTGTGCTGGCACATACCCGGGCGCGTAAGCGCGGGCGGCTGCTGGCGATCGACGATATTCGCGAACTGGCCACCCTCGGACTCGGCGGGCTCGAAGTCGATCACCCGGATCATTCCGCGGCCGATCGCGCGCTGCTCACGGAGTTGGCTGCCGAACTCGGTCTCATCACAACCGGTTCGTCGGACTATCACGGATCCAACAAAACCATCCGGCTAGGTGAATTCACCACCGATCCCGCGCAATTCGAGGAACTCGCGGGCAAAGCGACGGGCGTGCCGGTGATCGCCTCGTGAGAGTGCTGCGCGGACTCAGCGGAATCGTCGCCGGTGGGATGTTCGTGCTGGCCCTGGTCGTTGTGGGTACTGCGGTAATCGCTGCTCGGCGTGGCTTTCCCGGACCCGGCGGCGAATCGGTGACCTGGCATGTGGTCACCTCGGCGATCGGCCTCGGCGCACAGCTTTTTTCGGATCGACATCGCGGGTTGGCAGCTTTTTCCGGATCGGTGGTCGTTTTTATTGTCGCCGCGATATTGCTGTGGACGCAGTGGTGGAGCTGATAAATCTGTAATGGTTGCGGCCGCGTGAATTGTGGCCGAACATTTCTTTTGTGACGGATTTCGAGACGGATGTGCTCGTGCTCGGCGGTGGTCCCGCCGGGACCTGGGCCGCCATCTCGGCCGCCGCCGCGGGCGCACGGGTTGCGCTCGTCGACAAGAGCCGCTGTGGTGCGAGCGGGCCGACCGCCGCCGGGACGACTTCGCTGTGGAATATCCCACCGGGCGCCGCGCGGGATGAGGCGGTGCGCCGCGCATATGCGCACGGCGGCGGGCTCGCCGAACCGGAGTGGATGCTGCGGGTGCTCGACGAGACGCACCGGCGGGTCGAACAGTTGGTGGCCTGGGGTTATCGGTTTCCGGGTGAGGCCAACGGTGGCACGTCATTGCGCGTATGCCTGGACGGCGCGGGCTATCTGCTCCGATTGCGCCGCGGCCTGCTCGAAGCCGGGGTGCGCATTCTCGATCATCATCCCGGGCTGCAACTGCTCGTCGATCGTGACGGTGTGGTCGCCGGTGCGGTCGGTGTGCAGCGGCACAACGGCTTTCGGCCATGGACCATCCGGGCCGGGGCCGTCGTCGTCGCCACCGGCGGCTGCGCCTTCCTCTCCGGCGGTGCGGGCACCGATGTGGATACCGGCGACGGACTGCTGCTGGCCGCCGAGGCGGGCGCGCGACTGTCGGGCATGGAATTCTCCAGCGCCTACGGTCTCGCACCGGCTGTCTCCCGCGACAGCGCCTTCGCTCCCGGGCTTGCTCTGCATTTCGCAACGCTCTACGACGAATCCGGCACGGAGATCACCGGGCATCGCTCCGCGGCATTCAACGCGATCGCCGATGGCCATCGGATCTACGCGGCCTTGGACGATGTGCCGTACCCGGTCCGGCGCTGGCTGTCCAGACAGGGATTGGTCGACCATACCCGCCGGGTGCCGTTGCGCGCGGTGCTCGAGGGCACGGTCCGCGGGACCGGTGGGTTGTGCATCGCCGGGACGGACTGCGCGACCACGGTGGCCGGACTCTACGGCGCGGGTGATGTGATGACGCGCGAGCCGATAACCGGCGCGGTCGGCGGCTTCGGCGGTCAGGGCGGAGCATGGGCCATCGCCTCGGGCGTATGGGCGGGAAAGGGCGCCGCGCGATTCGCACGTGGGCGCGGCGTGACCGGTCCGGTGCGCGAGGTGGCCGGTGCGGGACTGAATCCGGTGGCTCGCATCGATCCGCGCGCAGTGGTCGGGCTGGTCCAGGAGCACACGTTGCCATTGCGGCGCAGCTACTGGCGCAGCGCCGGGAGTTTGCGCGACAGCATCGGTGAACTCGATGCCATGTGGCCGGGCGCCGAATTCGACCTCGGCGGCTTCGGCGTGCAACGGTTGCGGGCCAGACAGGCGGCGGCGCTACTGGCGGTGGCGCGCTGGACCAAATACAGTGCGCTCGCGCGCACGGAGAGCCGCGGTATGCACCGGCGCACCGATCATCCCGGCGCAGCGGCCGCTTGGCGGGTGCGGCTGACCTCCGGCGGACTCGAAACGGTATGGGTACGCTCGGACACACGCCAGGCAGTTGCCGATATGATGCCCGCCCCGGAGCTCACCGCTGCCGATCCGCTGCCGATGTGACAGCTCACCGGATACGGCAGCCGAACTGCGAGTTTCTGCTTACTCCCTGGTAATTCCAGCGACCTACCCTCGAAAGATGACGCCAGGCCGGGACACGACACGCCGGTTTGGCAATGCGTCCGTCCGGCTGGCAGAATGTTGCGGATTCCCGCCTACGCCACCGCCGGGTTCGGGAACAACGGCGATCACCGCCTCGCGACGCACCGTCGCGACCCGAGGATCCCCATCGCTAGCGATTGCTTGCGGGTCGCTTGAAATGATCTGCATGTTCTACACGGACACACCCGTCCGGCTCTCGCTCTGCGGATCAGTGCCGCGCCACGTTTCGATATCGGATCATCGGATTTCCGGTGCTTTCGTTCCGACGCGAAACGTCCCGGTCAGCGCACTCGATGAGCGTGTGAAATACCTAATACCCATTACCCGGCGGTAACCCGTTCCCCGGCTTGTCCGACCCGATCAGGAGTGAAATCGTGTCACCTGTGACTGACGCAGCGAATGCCACCGCAAGCCTTTCAGAAATCACCCAAGAAGAAATTTTCGCGGGCCACCTAGGCGGCAAGCTCTCGGTCGAACTCACCGCACCGCTGGAGACCCAGCGCGACCTTTCCATCGCCTACACCCCTGGCGTTGCGAAGGTCAGCCTGGCCATCGCGGAGGATGAGGCGCTGTGCAAGCGCTACACCTGGACCGACCGGCTCGTCGTGGTGGTCAGTGACGGCACCGCGGTGCTCGGCCTCGGCGACATCGGCCCGCGCGGTTCGCTGCCCGTGATGGAGGGCAAGGCTGCGCTGTTCAAGAAGTTCGCCGGACTGAACTCGATCCCGATCGTCCTGGACACCAAGGACGTCGACGAGATCGTGGAGACCATCATCCGGCTGCGCCCGAGCTTCGGCGCGGTGAACCTGGAGGACATCTCGGCGCCGCGCTGCTTCGAGATCGAGCAGCGGCTCATCGAGGCCCTGGACTGCCCGGTCATGCACGACGACCAGCACGGCACCGCCATCGTGGTGCTCGCCGCCCTCAACGGCGCGGCCAAAGTGCAAGGTCGTGCCATCGACGACATGAAGGTCGTGGTGTCCGGCGCCGGTGCGGCCGGTGTGGCGTGCACGAATATCCTGCTCGCGGCGGGCGTCAAGGACGTGATCGTGCTCGATTCCAAGGGCATCGTCAACATCGAGCGCGGCGATCTCAACGCGGTAAAGGCCGAACTGGCACAGCGCACCAACCCGCGCGGGCTCGCCGGTGGTGCGGCCGAGGCGCTGGCCGGTGCCGATGTGTTCCTCGGACTCTCCGCGGGCACCATCGCCGAAGAGCTGATCGCCTCGATGGCGCCGGAGTCGATCGTGTTCGCCATGTCGAACCCGAATCCGGAGATCCACCCCGATGTCGCGCACAAGTACGCCGCGATCGTGGCCACCGGGCGCAGCGACTTCCCGAACCAGATCAACAATGTCCTCGCGTTCCCCGGCGTCTTCAAGGGCGCGCTGGACGCGGGTGCGCGCCGCATCACCGAGGGCATGAAGATCGCCGCCGCCGATGCCATCCTCAGCGTGGTCGCCGATGAGCTCGCCCCGGACAAGATCGTGCCGAGCCCGCTCGACCCGCGGGTCGCGCCGGCCGTCGCCGAGGCTGTGGCCGCCGCCGCTCGCGCGGAGGGCGTCGCGTAATTCGACCGAAAATACGGGGCTGCTCACTCGGTGAGCAGCCCCGTATTGCGTTGTGCGCGTTGATCAGTGGGGAACGAAGACCGCCGAAACGAATTCTGCGATTTCGGCATCGCTGAGGTTCTTGGCGATATCGGATTCGCAGATCATGCCGACGAGTCGCTTCTTGTCGTCGATCACCGGCAGTCGTTTGATCCGGTCGTGCTCCATCATGTCCAGCACCTGACGGACATCGGCATCGGCCGATATCCAGCGCGGGGTGCCCTCGGCCAGATCCCCGGCCCGGATCTTGCTCGGATCATGGCCCATCGCAATGCATTTCACGACGATGTCGCGATCGGTCAGCATGCCGACAAGCCGGTCGTCGCTGCCGATCGGCAATGCGCCGATATCCAGCCTGCGCATCATCTGCGCGGCCCGATCCAGCGTTTCGTCGGCGGGGATCCACTCCGCGTTTTCGTGCATGATGTCGCGCGCCTTCATAGAGCGACTTTTCACGGTACGCCTCCTGGTCTCGGATGAGTGATCCCGCAGAATTCGGCTCCGCGATCGAGCGAGCATCCGCGAAGCAAACTTCTGCGGCCACGTCACATCGTGACCCATGTCACATCATTGGTCAATGCCTGGTCGGTCAGCGCAGGCGAGCGGTCATCGACGCGACGCTGTCGCCGGTGAGCAGGTCCATTGCCGCTGTGCGGCCGGTGGCCAGGAGTAATAGCGCGGTGATCGGGCCGTGGATCTCGGGTCCGCTGCCGTGGGTCCAGTCGACGTCGGAGGCGACCAAGCGGACTCCGTCGAGGCGGTGTTTATCCCATACCGGCCATCCGATGGTTACCGCATGACCGGTCGCGGCCGCCGCGGCCGCTGGTTCGATGCCGATCGTGCGTGCCAGCGGTATCGCGATGTCCTGGCCGTGCACCATGGTGTCGAACAGGATGTTGCGATAGTTGGTGAGCTTGGGCAGCTCGCGGGAGCCGGCGTTGTCGCGGATCGCCGAAACGATTTCTGCGGCTGGATGTTGCGCGTAGCGCCTGGTCAGGTCATCGATGAACCGGTTGTAGTTCCCGCGCGCGCGGATCCCGGTGCCCAGCATGACGCCGATCGAGGGTGGTTGTGGTGTCAGCGCGATGTGTGCGGCGACCTCCCGGACTCGCCAGCCCGCGCACAACGACTGCGTTTCCCATTCGTCGGCCGAGAGGTCGGCCAGCAGGTCGGCAATCGCGCGCCGCTGCTGTTCGATGGTCTGCCAACAGGTTTCGCGGTCCATAGTGCGCTCCCCGGGGTTCGGACCGCACGTAGGATTGGTCAGATAGGCTTATCAATGTAGTAAGCTTATTTGACCAAAGTCAAGGAGCGGGATGGCCGACGGCGATATGAATGTGGGCCTGCTGATGTTCATCGCCCACCGATCGATGGAGGACCGGATCTTCGCCGACCTCGCCGAGTCCGGATACGACGATGTCACCGTCGCCCAGGGGCGGCTCGCGGCGCGTATCGGCGCCGATGGCAGCCGCCTGACCGAGTTGGCCGAGCAGGCCCAGGTCACCAAGCAAACCGCCGGATTCCTTGTCGATCAGCTCGAACGCGCCGGCTATGTGCGGCGGGTGCCGGACCCGAGCGACGGTCGGGCGCGGTTGGTCGTGCTGTCCGAACGCGGGGTGAAGATGGCGGCGTACGCGAACTCCGTCGCCGACCGGATCGAGGCCGAGTGGGCGACGCACCTCGGTGCGCAGCGCATGCGGCAGTTGCGCGACATATTGGCCCGGCTGCGCGAGATCACCGATCCCTATGCCTGAGCCCTAGTCCGTGGTCTGCAGGATTCCGGCGGGGGTGACGGGCAGCTGAGAGGCGCGGCGCAGGCGACCGGTGCCGGGGGCGCTGGCCCAGACCGCCAAGGCCAGCAGGCCGTCCATAACCATGGCGAGGACCGCGACCAGCAGTGCTCCCACGAGGACGCGGTCGTAGCGGTAGACGGCGATGCCGTCGAAGATGTAGCGGCCGAGACCGCCCAGGTTGACGAAGGCGGCGATGGTGGCGGTGGCGATGACCTGGAGGGTAGCCCCGCGCAGACCGGTGAGCAGGATCGGCAGCGCGTTGGGGACCTCGACGCGGAAAAGGATCTGGCGCTCGGTCATGCCCATGGCGCGTGAGGCGTCCACGACATCTGTCGCGACATTGGCGATTCCGGCGTAAGCACCGGCCAGCAGTGGCGGAATACCGACCGTGACGAGTGCGAGCAGGGGCGGAATCAGGCCGAGTCCGAGGCCGAGCACCAGGAAGGTCAGCAGGCCGAGGGTGGGCAGGGCGCGCATGGCGTTGGCGAATCCGACCAGCACCGCGGAACCGCGGCGGGTGTGCCCGATCACGAGCCCGAGCGGGACCGCGACCGCCGCGGAGACGACGACGGTCAGGAAGCTGTACCAAAGGTGCTCGGCGATGCGGTGTTGGATACCTGCCGGGCCGGTCCAGTTCGCGCTGGCGGTGAGGTAGTGCCAGGCATCGATGAAAAGGTTCATGTCGCAGCGCCTTTCGCGGTCCTGGTGTCCGCACGCGTCCACGGGGTCGCCCAGCGTCCGATGGCGTACACCAGGCGGTCGAAGATCAGGGCCAGCGCCAGCGTGACGATGATGCCCGCGATGATCTCGTCCGGATAGTCGCGCTGATAGCCCTGGGTGAAGAGTTTGCCGAGCCCGCCGACCCCGATCAGCGCGCCGACCGAAACCATGGCGATATTGGTGACCACCACCACGCGCAGGCTGGAAACGAAAACCGGTATGGCCAACGGCATATCGACGGTCACGGTGCGCCGCAGCGAACTGAAGCCCACCGCGTCGGCGGCGTCGATGACCGTGGGCGACACCGAATCCAGCGCCGTCGGCACCGCGATCACCAGCAGCGCCGTCGAATACACGGTGAGCGCGATTATCACATTCAACGGATCGATGGTCGAAATTCCGGCCAGCGGCGGAATGATCACGAACAGGGCGAGCGACGGAATCGTGTACGACAGGCTGGCCACCGTCACCGTGACGCGCCGCAGCCAGGAAATCCGGCGCACCAACGCGCCCACCGGAATCGCGATGATCAGCCCGAGCAGTAGCGGCATCAATGCGAGATAAAGGTGGGTCCTGGTGAAACCCATGATCTCGGAGAAGTTGTCGATCAGATACTTCATGCGTTTTCGGTTTCGAAGAAATGCCGATTGCGCTCGTCGTCCTCCAGTGTGCGCTGCCCGGCGAGCTGCTCGAGTACTTCCGGAGCCCGGATACCGCCACGGGCCGCACCGAAATCGTCAACGGCGACACCGATTCCCGACGGCGAGGAGATCGCCGCGTCCAGCGCCTGCCGGAGATCGCCGTCCGGCGGGAAGAGTGAACCACCCGCGGCGATGCTGTCGTGCAACGCCCGCCCGGCCCGAATGCTTTCCACACCGGTGACATCGATCCACCCGCGCGGAACACCGGAATCGGTGACCACCAATACCCATTCGCCCTGGTCCAGGCGCAATTCGGCGAGTTCGGGTTCGGTCGCGGTGTGAATCTCGTGCAGTGTCAGGCTATCCGCGCTGCGGAACGACAGTGCGCGATAGCCGCGATCACGTCCGACGAAGCGGGCCACGAAATCGGTTGCGGGCGCGGCGAGTACGCGCTGCGGTTCGTCGTACTGCTGCAGGACGCCACCCGGTCCGAATACCGCGATCCGGTCGCCGAGTTTCACCGCCTCGTCGATGTCATGGGTGACGAAGACAATCGTTTTGTGCAATTCGGCTTGCAGCCGCAGCATTTCGGCCTGCAACTCCTCGCGCACCACAGGATCGACGGCACTGAACGGTTCGTCCATCAACAGCACGGGCGGATCGGCGGCCAGCGCCCTGGCCACCCCTACCCGCTGCTGTTGTCCGCCGGAGAGCTGGGCCGGATACCGGTTGGCCAGCGATCGGTCCAACCCGACCCGGTCCAGCACCTCGAGTGCGGCCATACGGGCCGCGCGACGCCGAACCCCCTGCAGCACAGGCACTGTCGCGACGTTGTCGACGACCGTGCGGTGCGGGAGGAGTCCGGCGCTCTGGATCACGTAGCCGATACCGAGCCGCAGCTGCACTGGATTCACCGTCGAAATATCCGCGCCGCCAACGGTGATGGTGCCCGAACTGGGCGTGATCATCCGGTTGATCATGCGCATCGAGGTGGTCTTACCGCAGCCCGATGGTCCGACGAAGACGGTGAACGAGCCGGATTCGATGCGCAGCTCGAGTTCGGAGACGGCATGCGTGCCGTCGGGATAGGTCTTGCTGATACGACTGAATTCGATATCGGACACGCTGGCTCCTACCCGGTGGGCTTGTTCAGCCCCTGGGCGGTGACCCACTGCTGTGCTGCGGCCTTGGGCTCGGTCTTACTGCTACCGGAGACCGCCTCGTTGAGCTTCAGCAGCTCGTCGGTAGTGAGTTTCGCGGAGACAGCGTTGAGCGCGGCGAGTGCTTTATCGGTCTTCTTGCCGGAATTGAACAGCGGCACCACATTCTGGGCGGGGAAGTTGTGCTTCGGATCCTCCAGCACCACCAGATTGTTCTGTGCGATCGCGGGAGAGGTGGTGAAGATATTGGCCGCGGTTACCGTGCCCTCGACGAGCGCGCGCACCGTCGCGGGCCCGCCGCCGTCGGCGATCGGCACGAAATTGTTGGCGGCGATATCCAAGTTGTAGTTCTTCTTGAGACCGGGTAGGCCGCCTGCGCGCTCCTGGAATTCGGCGGGCGCACCGAACTTCACCTCGGCCGAATGTGCCGCCAGATCGGCGATGCTGTGCAGATTCCAGCGTTCGGCGGTGGCCTTGGTGACCACGACGGCGTCCGAATCCTGGCCCGGAGCCGGAGTGCCGACGGCGAGATCGGAGCCCGAACCCGTGGAACCCAGTGCTTTCGTGAGGGCGGCGTCGATATCACTGGAACTGGTCGCGGTGGCGTTCTTGTCCAGGTACTGCAGCAAGTTGCCGTTGTACTCGGGGATCACCGAGATCGCGCACTGGCGCAATGCCGGGATATAGGCCTCGCGACTACCGATATTGAGTTTGGTGTCGACATTGAATCCGTTGACGCGCAACACTTCCGCGTAGATATTCGCGACCGTCTCCGATTCCGGGAAGTTCGCCGAGCCGACGGTCAGCCCGTCACCCTCGCAATTGCCCTTGGCCGCAAGCGGATCGGAGTTACCGCAGGCGGCCAGGATCATGGCGGCGGCCAGTGCCGCGGCGGCGACGAGAATGCGGACGGCACGCAGCGTCAGCCGCAGCGCGAACCTCCCGTGCCGCGCGGCACCGGGGTTGATCGTGGTTTTCACTGGAGTCCTTCCGGCATGACGAGCAGTGCGAGAAGCCGTGCACGCACGGCCACCCGGTACATTCTGGTTGTTCATATTGCCCGCTGCATGCAGTTCCTGTTCACTACCGAAGGTTGGTGTCGCCGGATGGGGTTGGCCGCGTCGAGGCGGATGCTGGCACGGGTCGTGGTCGTCACGGCCCTCGGCCTGGTTGTTTCCTGTGGAAGCGACGATCCGGGCCCGACGATAGCGGTCGGCGCGGGCGATTCGATGGAATCGAATCTGCTTGCGCAAATTTATGCGGGCGCGTTGGCGCGGGCCGGTGCGCGCACCTCGGTCACCGCCGATCTCGGTGGTCGGGCGGACTATCTGGCCGCATTGGACGCGGGCACGGTGACGGTGGTCGGCGACCAGAGCGGCGAATTTCTCACCTTTCTGAATGCCGATGCGCAGGCGCGCAAGCCCGAGGTGACGACCGATGTCGCGGACAAGTCCGCATCGGTTCGACTGTCGGTGACTGAGGAGTTGAACCGGTCGCTGCCGGAGGGGCTCGCGGTCTCCGATCCGGCCGATGGCACCGATATGCGGGCTCGGGTGCTATTGACCGAAGCTGCGGGCAAGGACGTGCGGTCGCTCGGCGCGCTCGCACCCCGGTGTGGCGAAATCCAGGCCGGGGTGGCACCGGTGCCCGGTGTGCCGCAAACGGCGCCCGTGCGGATTTTCGGTTGTGACTTCGCCGCTACCAGGCCTTATCCCGATGCGACGGCGCTGCGAAAGGCATTGCTGGACGGTGAAATCCAGGCCGGAATCCTGACCGGGCCGCCCGCGCTGGTTCCCGGTGCGACCGATGGGCTGACCGTCCTCGCCGATAACGACTACGCGGTGCGGGCCGAGAATGTGCTCGCGGTGTACCGCAAAGGTCTGCTCGACGATCGGCAAATCAAGAAGCTGAACTACGTCTCGGGTGAGCTCACCACCGATGAGTTGGCGCAGATGATCGGCAAGGTCCGCGAAGGTGCCGCTACCGCAGAGGTGGCACGCACCTGGTTGGACAACCACGCCCTGTAGAGAATCTCCTGGTCACGACGGCCCGGGCGGTTTGCGCCCGGGTCGTTTGCTATGTCGCCGATCACAATTCCGCTCGATGTCGCGGGCTTGTGGCCGGACTGTTCCTCGCCGTATATTCCACGTGGAGTATTTGATGTGGAGTATGTCGGTGGCTATGGCTATCGTGCTCCGAGGATTCGATCTCGCATCCGCGAGTGTTGTGCAGGAGGTGACCGAAAATGGGGGAGCATGCGCGCCCGTCGGTGACGCCATTGGCGATCGCCGTGCTCGCGCTGCTCGACGAGCGGCCCATGCATCCCTACGAGGCGTATCAACTGCTGATCGCCCGTCGGGAGGACATCCTGGTCAAGGTGCGGCCGGGTTCGCTCTATCACACGGTGACGCGGTTGGCCGACCAAGGAATGGTGCAGGCCGAAGGGGTCGACCGGGACGGGAATCGGCCGGAGCGCACCACCTACCGGATCACCGAAAGCGGCCGGGCGGCATTGCGTTCCCGCATCGCCGAGATCCTGCGCAATCCCGGACGGGAATACCCGGTTTTCCCGGTCGCGCTCGCGGAGGCGCACAACCTGCCCGCACCGGAAGTGCTCGCGCTATTGCGGGAGCGGGTCGAGCGGTTGGCGCAGGACCTCGCCGATGTCGAGATGATGAGCCAGTGGGCGGGTGTGCACGCCGTGCCGCGTCGCTACTGGATCGTGCTCCCGTATATACATGCCACCGTCGCGGCCGAAATCGCGTGGGTTCAAAACCTCATCACCGAACTCGACAGCGGCGAGATGGAATGGGACGAATTCGACCCGGCCACCGGCGTCCGCATAACCGAACACCAGCACCCCTGGTCCGACCAGGACCGTTCCGAACCACCCCCGGTGCCGCGCCGCTGGAACGAAACCAGCGCGTCACCGCCCTGATGAGTACCGATGTGCACCGCCGCCGGTACAGACATCCGAGATAGGAACCAAATCCATGACCACTCAACGCAATCCGTGGCTAGCGCTATTCGCGCTGGTCGTCGGCTTCTTCATGATCCTGCTGGATATGACGATCGTCGCGGTCGCCAATCCGGCGATCATGCTGGATCTGCAGGCCGATATTTCCCAGGTCATCTGGGTGACCAGCGCCTACCTGCTGACCTATGCGGTGCCGCTGCTGGTCACTGGTCGGCTCGGTGATCGCTACGGGCCCAAGAACCTGTACCTGGTCGGTCTGGCCGTATTCACCGCCGCCTCGCTGTGGTGCGGTCTGTCCGGATCGATCACCATGCTGATCGCCGCGCGTGCCGTACAGGGTCTCGGCGCCGCGCTGATGACGCCGCAGACCATGGCGGTGATCACCAGGACCTTCCCGCCGGATAAGCGCGGTGCGGCCATGGGTCTGTGGGGCGGTGTCGCCGGTCTTGCCACACTGGTCGGCCCGATCCTCGGCGGTGTGCTGGTCGACGGGCTCGGCTGGGAGTGGATCTTCATCGTCAATGTTCCGGTCGGCGTCGGCGCCTTCGCGCTCGCGGTCTGGTTGGTTCCGGCGCTGCCGACGAATGAGCACAAGTTCGACATTCCGGGTGTGGTGCTCAGCGGAATCGGTCTGTTCCTGCTGGTCTTCGGTATCCAGGAGGGCAATACCTACGACTGGTCGCTGCGCATCTGGCTGATGATCGGCGCGGGTGTGGTTGTGCTCGCGGTATTCCTGGTGAATCAGTCGCGCAATGCCGGTGAGCCGCTGCTGCCGTTGGGGCTGTTCCGTGATCGCAACTTCGCGCTGTCGAATGTGGCCATCGCGACCATGGGGGCCGCGGTCACCTCGATGATGGTGCCGGGGTACTTCTACCTGCAGGCGGTGCGGGAGATGTCACCGACCAAGTCCGCCCTGGTCTTCGCGCCGATGGCGATCGTCACCGGTATCTTCGCACCGATCATCGGCAAGTTCTCCGACAAGTTGCATCCGCGCATCGTGCCGACGCTCGGATTCATCGGATTCTCGGCCTCGATCTTCTGGTTCGCGGCCGCGATGACGCCGCATTCCTCGCTGGTGTGGTTCCTGCTTTCGGCCGCGCTGGCCGGTATCGCCAACGCCTGCATCTGGGCGCCACTGGCTTCCACCGCCACGCACAACCTGCCGATCCAGCAGGCCGGCGCGGGCGCGGGTGTCTACAACACCACCCGCCAGGTGGGTTCGGTACTCGGTAGCGCCGCGATCAGCGCCTTGGTCTCGGCCCGCATGAGCGCACATGGCCTCGGCGGCGGCAAGATCTCCGAAGGCGGTGCGGGCCAAGGCCCCATCCCCGAATTCGTCAAGGACGCCTTCAGCACTGCCCTCAGCCAAGCCATCCTGCTCCCCGCGGGCATCCTGGTGGTCGGCGTAATCGCCTCGGCCCTGTTCATCCGCCACGGCCAATCCGCCGCAACCGGTCCGAAGACCGATCTGGCCAAGGTCGACACCGTCGGCGTCTGAGTCGTCGGTATTGCGCCCCGCGGGCCGATCGGCCCGCGGGGCGCAATGCGCTTATCTCGTCGGCGAATTCGGCTCAGCCGACGGTGACTGTGGTGGAGGGGTAGCCGGTGGCGCCGTCGGGGACTACCGGGGCGCGGGCTTCGGTTTGAGTTTCGCCGGTGCCGTCGGTGGCGCGGGCACGGATGGTGTGCGGGCCTGGGGTGGCGTTCCAGTCGTAGACCCACTGGCGCCAGGTGTCGATGGATTGTTCGGTGGACAAGCGGGCGGGTTGCCATGGGCCGTTATCGATTTGGACTTCGACGGCGCGAATGCCGCGATGTTGGGCCCAGGCGACGCCTGCGATGGCGGTGCTACCCGGTTGCAGTTTGGCGCGGGAGCGCGGGGTGTCGATGCGGGTGCCAGTTTTGATCGGACCGTAGGCGGACCAACCGCGGCGGGTCCAGTAGGCGGTGGCGCGGTCGAAGCGGGTGATCTCGAGTTCGGTCACCCATTTGGTGGCGGAGACGTATCCGTAGAGGCCGGGGACGACCAGGCGGGCCGGATAGCCGTGTGCGACCGGGAGCGGCTCGCCATTCATGCCGACGGCAAGCAGCGCATCGCGGCCGTCGGTGAGCACGGCCAGCGGGCTGCCCGCGGTGAAACCGTCGATGCTGTGCGACAGGACCATATCGGCGTCCGGATGCGGTCCGGCTTCGGCGAGTAGTTCGTCCAGGCGGTAGCCGCGCCAGCGGGCATTGCCGATCAGATCGCCGCCGACCGGATTCGATACACAGGCCAGTGTCACCAGTTGCTCGACCGGTGTGCGCTTGGCGAGATCATCCCAGCTGAGCTGGATTTCGTGATCGACCATCCCGTGGATCCGCAAGGACCAATCGTCAACGGAGACCTGCGGCAGGATCAACGCGGTGTCGATCCGATAGAAGTCGCTATTGGACGTCAGATATGGGGTCAGCCCCGGCAATTTCAAATCCGCATCGGGTGCGAGCGAAACGGTCGGTCCGCTCGGTTCCGGCAGCTGAATCGCCGCCCGCTCCCCGGAAACATCCCGCCGCTGCGCCCCGATCAGTCGCCCACCCACCCCGCTGAGCAGCGCCAGTCCACCCGTAATCGCAATGCCCCGCAGCACCTGTCGCCGCCGCGCAACCGGCTCTGCCGTCGAAGCCGTAGGTTCCTTCTTCTGCGCTGCGGCAGTCGAACGGGCCGCCGGCAACTCCGACGCGGCCGCCTTCGCACTGCTGCTCGACGCTAGTTCTTCCGCAGGGACCGAACTGGCCTCAGGGATCTCCACCGTGCCCTGGTCGGTCGAGTCTCGGTGGTCGGCAGTCGGTTCCGGTGCCGCCGATGACGACGCTGCCGGGCTCTCCCCAACTTGCTCGGCCACCTCGTCGGTCCTGCTGCGCGCGGCCGAGGTGTCGGTGCTGGACGAGTCGGCTCGGATGGCCGTGGTTTTCGGTGTTGCGGACTCGGCCCGAGCCTGCGGCCCGACCGATTGGTCTTCGCCGGGGGCGGCTTCGGGTGCGGTGCCCACTGGCAGGGGCGTTTGCGCGGCGGCCGCCGCGTCGTCGATGCGGGCCGTCAGGGCGCGCAGAGCGTAAATGCCTGCGGCAATGCCGATTACGGTGGGCCAGGCAGCGGACAATCCGGCGCGGCCGAAGGCAATGGCCGCGGTGAGCAATCCGAGGGCGGTCAGAAGCCAGGATCCGCGAGGGTGGTCTGTTCGTTCGATGACTCCGATGAATCCGGCGACCAGTACGGCCACCAGTGCCATACAGACGAACAAGAGGGTCTTGTCATTGGTGCCGAAGGTTTGGATGACCCATTCGCGCAGGCCGTCCGGGGTGTGGTCGATGACGGTCGAGCCGAGAGCGTTCGGGGGTGCGCTGTCGGGGCCGATGAAGGCGGCCACGAGCTCGGCCACGCCGAGCGCCAAACCGGCGGCGACAATGCCCGCCGCCACCCGAAAGCGCAGTTCAGCCATGGTCCGAGCCTACTGCCGGGTGCGGTCGGGGAGTATGACCATTCGGTGACGTGCACGTCAGTCCGCGGACTTGTGCCGCTGGTAGTAGCGGGCGACGCGGACCCGGTTGCCGCAGCGTTCGGCCGAGCACCAGCGACGGCGCGGGTGGGCGGGCAGGAACAGCAGAACGCAGTCGTCGGCCTCGCAGCGCTTCAGCTTGCCGATCGACGGATCGGCGAGCAGGTCAGCGGCGGCTTCGGCTACCACTGCGGCCAGCTTCTCGGCCGTCGTGCCATTGCGGCGCATGGTCGCGATCACCGCATCGCCGTCCCACTCCAGCTGTCGGATCGCGGGTGCGGCGGACTGTGTGGCATTGAGTCCGCGCAATGCATCGACGGGCGGGTGGCGATCGTGGAGCAGTGCGTCGAGGACGGCGCTGATGTGGTCGCGCGCCGCATGAACGGCAGCGAGGTCGGCGGAAGTGGGATGCGCAACCGCCAGCTCCGGAAATCGTTCGGCCTGCAGCGCAAGCCAATTCGCGAGGTCATCCGGGGTCGCTAGCAGATCGACACCGGTCGGCCGGGTATTGACCAGGTCCAGTGCCAGCGGCTCGCCGATCAGCAGAGCTTCACTCATGGAACTAATGGTACGTCGAGCAATTGACACATTAGAACTCGATACGATAGAACTAATGCAACATCACGGGAAGAAAGCATGTGAAGTCATGATCGAGCTGCCAGCAATCCAGCACCGCCACATCGATGTCGACGGTGTCGAGGTCCACTACCGTGAATCGGTCCCGGCCCGTGCGGATGCGCCGGTGCTACTGCTGCTGCACGGTTTTCCGTCGGCCTCGCACCAGTTCCGCAGGTTGTTCGATGTGCTGGGCGCGCGGTACCGGTTGATCGCCCCGGACTACCCGGGCTTCGGAAACACCACCGCACCAGCCGATTTCGACTACTCCTTCGACCGACTGGCCGATGTGGTCGAGGGTTTCGTCGAGCAGCTCGAACTGCGCGAGTTCGCCATGTACGTCTTCGATTTCGGCGCTCCGGTCGGCTTCCGCATCGCGCTGCGTCACCCCGAACGGGTCAGCGGACTCATCGTTCAGAATGGCAATGCCTATGAGGCCGGACTATCGGATCTCGCTCGCGACTTCACCGCACTGCGTCCCGAGGACGAAGGAGCGGAAGACACGATTCGCGGCCTGCTCACGCTGGAAGGCACACGCGGTCAGTACGAACACGGCGTTCCCGACCCGACCGTGCTCAGCCCCGAATCGTGGATCCTCGATCAGTATTTCCTCGACCTGCCCGGCCGCAAGGAGGCCCAGGTAGCCCTCGCCTTCGACTACAAGTCGAATGTCGCCGCCTACCCCGAATGGCAGCTGTGGCTGCGCAAGTACACCCGCCCCACCCTCATTGTCTGGGGCTCGAACGACCCCTTCTTCCCGGAGCCCGGCGCGCACGCCTACCTCGCCGACCTCCCCGATGCCGAGCTGCACGTCTTCGATACCGGCCACTTCGCCCTGGAGACACATCTGACCGAGATCGCGCCGCTCATCGCCGACTTCCTGGACCGCCTCCCCAACTGAACCAAAAGCGAAGGCGCCGCCCGCAAATCGCGGACGGCGCCTTTGCAAACCCAGCGTCAGCTGTAGATCTTCTCCACCTCGGACGCGTACTGCTTCATCACAACGGCCCGCTTCAGCGACATCTTCGGCGTCAGCTCACCGGTCTCCTGGGTCCAGTCGACGGGCAGGATGCGGATCTTCTTGATCGCCTCGGCATGCGAGACCTTCTTATTGGTCTCCGCGACCGCCGCATTGACCTCCGCGACCAGCGCCGGATTCTCGATCACCTGCTCGATCGGGGTCTCGACGGGCAGATTGTTGCGTTCCTTCCAGCCCGGCAGTGCCTCCGGATCGAGAGTGATCAGCGCGCCGACGAAGGGCTGTCCGTCGCCGACCACCATGACCTGGCTGATCAGCGGGTGGGCGCGCAGCGAATCCTCCATCAGACCGGGGGAGACGTTCTTACCGCCCGCGGTGACGATGATTTCTTTCTTGCGGCCGGTAATGGTGACGTACCCGTCGCCATCGATGGCGCCCAGGTCACCGGTCTTGAACCAGCCGTCGGTGAACGCGTCCTCGGTGGCGTCGGCATTGCCCCAGTAACCGTTGAAGACAACCGATCCGCGCAGCAGCAGTTCGCCGTCTTCGGCGATCTTGACCGCATGGCCCTCGATCGGCTTGCCGACGGTGCCGACGCGAATATTGCCAGGAGTGTTCACAGTGACCGCCGCAGTGGTCTCGGTGAGGCCGTAACCCTCGTAGATGGTGACGCCGACGCCGCGGAAGAAGTGGCCGAGGCGCGCACCGAGCGGTCCGCCGCCGGAGACCGCCGCCTCACACTGACCGCCGAGCGCGACCCGCAGCTTGCTGTAGACGAGCTTGTCGAAAACCGTGTGCTTGAGCTTGAGCACCAGGCCGGGACCACCGTTATCGAGGGCCTGACTGTAGGCGATGGCGGTCTCGGCGGCCGCGTCGAAGATCTTGCCCTTGCCGCCGTCGTGCGCCTTCTGCTTGGCGCTGTTGAACACCTTCTCGAACACGCGCGGCACCGCGAGGATGAAGTGCGGGCGGTAGCTGCCGAACTGTTCGACCAAGGTGGACCAGTCGGCGGTGAACGCGACAATCACCTTGGCGTCGAAGGCCGCCAGCGTGACAGCACGCGCGAAGACGTGCGCCAGCGGCAGGAACATCAGCGTCTTCTTGCCCTCGGCGACGTACCTGTTCAGCGCGATCCGGTCGGACTTCGACTCCGCGTACAGATTCGAATGCGAGAGCATGACGCCCTTGGGGCGGCCGGTGGTGCCCGAGGTGTAGATCAGGGTGGCCGGGGACTTGGCATTGACCTCGGCGCGGCGCGCGTGCACAGTCGCGTCGTCGAGGTCGGCGCCACGCGCGATCAGCTCGTCGACCGCACCCTTGTCGATCTGCAGGGTCTCCCGCAGATCCGGCAGCGCGCCCGCCTCGATCTCCTCGATGACCTTGCGGTGCTTATCGCTGTCGACCACCAGCAGCTTGGTGGCGGAGTCCTGCAGGATCCACTTGGCCTGTTCGGCGGCCGAGCTGTCGTAGATGGCGACGGTGCAACCACCGGCGGCCCAGATGGCGAAGTCGAGCACCACCCACTCGTAGCGGGTCGGGGCCATGATGGCGACGCGGTCGCCGAGCTCGAGACCGGAGGCGATGAGTCCCTTGGCCACATCGGTGACCGTTTTGGCGAATTCCGCGGCCTTGACTTCCCGCAAGCCGCCACCCTGTGACGCTCCCTCTTGGGTGACGTTGAACAGCACCGCACCGGGCGACTGCTCGGCATGCCGGAAGACGTTATCGGAATTGTTCGCGTCTTCCGGGATGGTGTAGGAAGCCGGGACTTCGAACTCTCGCATCAGTGCCCTTCCACGTGGGTTTACTCGCCAGTAATCTACGACACCTGTGACCGGGACGTCAGCTCGGCCTGCTCGCAGATCTATCCTAAGTCGCGGATCGAGACCGGTTGGACGGCTTCTCGCAGGAAATCCGCCAGTTCGGTCAGTGCGGCGGCCGCGGGACCCACGAGCGCGGCCTGCAGCTGCGCGACGTGCCATAGCCCATTGCTCTCAGTAAAGCTGGCATGTACGCCCGCCGCCCGCAACGCCGTCACGAATTCGACACATTGCGGATGCAGCAACTCGCTGACATCGACCTGCACGTAGGTCGGCGGCAAACCCCGCAGTTCACCATGTAGTGGTGCGTAGCCGGTGTCCTTGCCGTCCCCATCGCCCAGATAGGCCGCGGCGCACGCGCGCGACCAAGCTCGGTTGATCACCAGATCCCGGAACTTGTCCGGGGCCTGATTCGGGTCGACCCACGGCGCGATCAGACCGAGCGCCGCGGGGGTGTAGCCGTGTTCGGCGATGAGCCGCTGTGCGGTGGCAAGCGACAGTCCGCCACCTGCCGAATCGCCCGACAGCGCGATCTGATCGGGCCGGTAGCCGATATTGCCGACCAGCTCCAGGAAGGCCGATTCGGCATCCTCGAGCCCGGCCGGGAACGGGTGCTCAGGTGCCAGTCGGTAGTCGAGAACATAGACGGCGCAACCGGTTTCGTGCGCCAGCCGGGCGGCCAGCGAGCGATGTGTCGCCAGTGATCCGACCGCGTAGCCGCCGCCGTGCAGGTAGAGCACCGCGCCCGCGTTCAGGTTCGGCCTGGCCGAGCCCGCGGTGATTCGTTCTGCGGGTCGACCGCCGAGGCGGAGTCGGTGCACGGTCGTGCTCGATGGCAGAAACTGTGCGCGCGAGCCGATTTCGAGCAGCAGCCGCTGCGTCCGCCAGGGCAGTCGCGCGTTCAGCGAGACCCGGAAGATCGGACCCAGCAGCGCCCGCGCTACGGGTAGCGGAAGGTTGATGTCACGCATGGGTTTTCCTCGATTCCACGCGCTGGTTCAGGGTAGGAAGGGGCGGTTCACCGCGGCGGCGATGCGCTGGTAGCCGGAGGCGGTGACTCGGACGAACAGGTCGAGCACCTTGGCCTCCCAACCGATCAGCACGCGGCCGTGTCCCTTGCGGACGCCCTCGGTAATGGTCTGCGCGGCCATTTCCGGTGTGTGAATAGCCAGCTTCTTGTCGAAAAGCGATGCGGCGCTCTGGCTGTCGATGCCCTCGGCGTAGGTGGCGTTGCGGGCCACGGCGGTCTTGATGCCGCCGGGATGCACACAGGTCACCTTGACCGGATGCTTGCTTACCAGCATCTCCTGGCGCAGCGATTCGGTGAATCCGCGCACCGCGAATTTGGCTGCGTTATAAGCACTCTGGCCCGGGACCGCGATGAGACCGAACAGACTGGAGACATTGACGACGTGTCCGTCGCCGGATTCGATCAGCAACGGCAGGAAGGCCTTGGTGCCATTGACGACGCCCCAGAAGTCGACGTCCATGATGCGCTCGATGTCCTTGAACTCCGAGCGGATCACCTCGCCGTGGTAGGCGATGCCTGCGTTGTTGTAGATCTGGTGCACCTTGCCGAAGTGCGCTTTCACGGCGTCGGCATACAGCAGTACTGCTGCACGCTCGGTGACGTTCAGCCGGTCGGATTTGATCTCGGCCCCGTACGCCTCGCAGCGGCGGACGGTCTCTGCCAAACCGTCGGTGTCGATATCGGAGAGCGCGAGCTTGGCGCCGCGCTTGGCGAGGTTTTCGGCGAGGGCGCGGCCGATGCCGGAACCTGCCCCGGTGATCACACAGACCTTGCCCTTGAAGTAAGCGTCATTGCTCACTGTGCTGCCACCACTTTCAGATCGTTTCGGAAGCTTTCGACGCTAGTTGTCTCATAGGCGGAGACGTCGAAATTCTTTGTAATCCTGCGGAATTCGAAGGTGAAGTCCGGCCAGAGCGTCGTGTTGTTGCCGTGCTTGTCCAGGTACCAGCTGGCGCAGCCGCCGGTACTCCATACGCTCTTCACCAGTTTGCCCTGCAGATCCTTGTTGTAGGCGTCCTGCGCCGCGCGCTGCACCTCGACGGTGCGCAGGCCGAGGCGGTCGATGGTGGCCAGGGCGTCGGCGATGTAGTTGATCTGCGATTCGATCATGTACACCATCGAGGTGTGGCCGAGGCCGACATTCGGGCCGAGCAGGAAGAACATATTGGGGAAGTTGGCGACGGCCGAACCCTTGTAGCCCTGCTGGCCGATCTCGTCGAATACCTCCGCCAGCGTGCGACCGTTCTTGCCCGAGATGGCGTTGTAGGTCGGCGAATCCGTGACGTGGAAGCCGGTCGCGACGATGAGTGCGTCGATTTCGCGCTCGGTGCCGTCTTTGGTGACGATGGAGTTGGCGCGTATCTCGGCGATGCCGTCGGTGACCACGTCCACATTCGGGCGGCTCAGCGCCGGATAGTAGTCGTTGGAGATCAGCATGCGCTTGCAGCCGATCCGGAAGTTCGGGGTGACCTTCTTGCGCAGCTCCGGATCGCGAATCTCCAACTGCAGCTTGGCTTTTGCGATCAGTTCGAAGGCCCGCATAAGTGCTGGAACCTTAGCGAGGCCGACGACCTGGGTTTCGCGTGTGGCGTAGATGGCGGCGCGGGATAGTCGCTGGAAGCCCGGGATGTGTCGGAAGGCAAGGCGCTCCGGCAGAGTGTAGGGGCGGTCCATGCGGGGCAGCAGCCAGGGCGCGGTGCGCTGGTAGACGTCCAGGTGCGCGACCCGCGGTGCGATGGACGGCACGATCTGGATGGCCGAGGCGCCGGTGCCGATGATGGCGACGCGCTTGCCGGTCAGATCGGCGTCGTGGTTCCAGCGGGCCGAGTGGCAGATCTCGCCCTCGAATTCGTTGATGCCCTTGATATCCGGGAGTGCGGGCTCACACAGCGCGCCGACCGCGGACACCACGGTGTCGGCGGTGAACCTGCCCTGGGTCGATTCGATATGCCAGAGGTTGGTGGCGTTGTTCCAGCGGGCCGCGGTCACGTCGCAGTTGAACAGGTGTTTGTCGAGCACGTTGTATTCGCGCGCGACGCCCTGGATGTACTGCTGGATCTCGCCCTGCTTGGAGAACGAGCGCGACCAGTTCGGGTTCGGTGCGAACGAGTACGAGTACAGGTGCGACGGCACGTCGCAGGCCGCGCCCGGGTAGGTGTTGTCGCGCCAGGTGCCGCCGACATCGCTTCCGCGTTCCAACACGAGGTAATCGTTGCGGCCTTGCTTGCTCAACCGGATTGCCAGGCCCAGACCAGCGAAACCGCTGCCGATGATGATGGTCTTGACATGGCGGCTGCCGACAGCTTTGTCTGTAACCTTGCGACTCATATAACCCAGACTACGATCCTATTGAGCATGAGTCAACAGTATTGACCGGCGTTCAGTAAGATGGCCCCGTGAGTAGTCGAGGCACCGTCAAACGCACCCGGCTCAGCCCGGACGAACGCCGTCTACAACTGATCACCCTGGGTGCGAAGATGCTCGGCGACCGCGCCATCGAAGACATCTCGATCACCGAAATCGCAGGGGAAGCCGGGATCTCCCGCGGCCTGCTCTTTCACTACTTCCCAACCAAACAGGACTTCCAACTGGCGATAGTCCGCCATGCCAATGCCGAGCTAATGGAGCGCGTCGCGCCCGATCGCACCCTCGGAGTATTCGAGATGCTGCGCGATTCGATCGAGCGCTACATCGAGTACGTCGGCGAGAACCGCAATTCCTATGTATCGCTGCTGCGCGGCCCGGCCAGCGTGAGCGCCGAGGTGCTCCCCCTAGTCGACCAGACCCGCAATGCCATCATCGACCTCATCCTGACCGAAGTGCCCGTCGATATCCCGGACTCCGACCGCCCCCGCCTCGTCCTCGCCATGCGCGGCTGGATCGCCTTCGTAGAGGAAACCACCCTCACCTGGCTCCGCCACGAAACCATCACCCGCGAACAGTTGGTCGATCTTCTTGTCGAATCCCTACTCGCCCTGGCCCTTTCACTGAACCCCGCGCTGGCCGCCGCGCTACGCGGGTGATCTGCGGGCGATTCGTTACAGCCCGCTGGCCGCCTGACCGAGGCGCGCCTCGATATCCTTTCCGCCAGCAAACGCAACCGCAGCTGGGCCGCAGTCGATGTCCTGGCCGAGTTGGATGCTCTCGGCGCTGCCATCGGCAAACGGACGACGGAACATCTGTGGAGAGATCGAGCGGCGGATATCCTGACGTATGGGTCTGTCTCGTCGGCAGCTGTTGAGGGTGGGTACGGCTGGATCGGTTGCGGTGCTGGTGGGGGCGTCGGCGGCGAGCAGTGGGCGGTTTCGGGCGCCGCGGTGGTTGAGAGATCCGTTCACGTTAGGGGTGGCTTCAGGGGATCCGCTGCCGGATGGGGTGGTGTTGTGGACGCGGTTGGCGCCGGATCCGTTGGCGCCGGACGGGCTCGGGGGGATGGCGCAGCATCCGGTGACTGTCGATTACGAGGTTGCGCACGATGAGCAGTTCCGGCAGGTGGTGGCGCGGGGGAGTGCGATCGCAACACGCGAACTCGCACATACGGTGCATCCGGAGGTCGGGGGACTCGAGCCGGATCGCTGGTACTTCTATCGATTCCGCGCGGGTTCGGCGATTTCGCCGGTCGGTCGCACCCGAACGGCTCCACCGAGCGGACAGCCCACTGCGCGAATGCGATTCGCGTTCGCGTCATGTCAATCGTGGACCTCCGGCTACTACACCGCTTATGAGCATATGAGCGCCGAAGACCTCGATCTCGTTGTGCACCTCGGGGATTACATCTACGAACGCGGCTGGAACCGTGGTCGCGAGGGGATGTCGGTGGAGCCCTATCTCGCCGCAGAAGCGGTCGATCTCCCCGGCTACCGACTGCGCTACGCGCAGGCCAAGGCCGAACAACCGCTGCGCGCCGCGCATGCGGCCTTCCCGTGGCTGGTCACCATGGACGACCACGAGATCGACAACAACTGGTTCGCCGACCACCCTGGCCTCGGCCTCGATATCTACCGCATCCCCGCCCTGTTTCGCCGCCGCAAAGCCGCCGCCTTCCAGGCGATGTACGAACATCAGCCACTGCGCATCGCGGCTATGCCGTCCGGCCCGACCATGCGCATTCATCGCCGCTACACCTTCGGCGACCTCGCCGACATCACCATGCTCGACACCCGCCAATACCGCACCGGCGGAGCCTGCGGCAACGGCAATATCGGCGACGACTGTCCCGGCCGACTCTCACCCGACCGTTCGATACTGGGTGCACCACAACGAGATTGGCTGCTCGACGGCCTAACCCGCTCCACTGCGCGCTGGCAGATCCTCGGCAACCAGGTGGCCATGGCCAAATCCGACTACGACCCAGGCCCCGGCACCAATTTCGGCACCGACGCCTGGGACGCCTACGTAGCCGACCGCAATACCGTCCTCGCCACCGCCGCCGCCCGCGACATCCACAACCTCGTCGTCATCACCGGCGACCGCCACCACAACTACGCCGCCGACCTCCGCCCCGATAACGCCACCACCCCCGAATCCCCGGTCGTAGCAGCCGAATTCACCGGCACCTCGATCACCACCGGAGGCGACGGCACCGACATGAACCCCACCGGCCGCAACCTCCTAACCGCCAACCCGGACATGAAGTTTTTCAACTCCCAACGCGGATACGTTCGCGTCGATCTCGACCATTCCTTGTGGCGGACCGATTTTCGCGTCGTCCCGTATATCCGCCGCCCCGCCGCCCCCATCCACACCCGCGCGAGTTTCGTTGTGCAAGACCGAGTACCAGGTGTGGTTGCGGCATGGCGCCCCGATGACCACACCGACCAGGCCGCTGACCCTGGTACAGCAGGTCCGGCACCACGCTGAGCCGTGTGCTGAATCCGGCCGGACCCGAGCGGTCGGAAACGACAACGCCGGGCCGAATCACTCTGGGGGAGAGTGGATTCGGTCCGGCGTTGGGGCAGCGGAAACCTACGCGGTGGGCTCGAAGGCCTCGGCGACGATTTCGGCTTGCTCCACGGCGTGAACTTTGGACGAACCCGAGGAGGGTGCCGACATGGCCCGGCGGGAGATGCGGCGGAGTTTGGTGAAGCGCTCCGGGAGGAGTTCCGGGAGGTTCAGGCCGAAGAAGGGCCAGGCGCCCTGGTTGGCCGGTTCCTCTTGGACCCAGGCGATATCCGTCGCATTCGGATAGCCAGCCAGTGCCTCGTTGAGGCGGAACTTGGGCAGCGGGTATAGCTGCTCGATGCGGACGATGGCGACGTCTTCGCGCTTCTGCTTGGCCTTTTCGGCGACCAGCTCGTAGTAGAGCTTGCCGCTGGTGAGCAGTACGCGCTTGACCTTGCTGCGGTCGCCGATGCCCTGTTCGTAGGTGGGCTCATCGAAGACCGAGCGGAACTTCGACTCGGTGAAGTCCTTCAGGTCCGAGACCACGGCCTTATTGCGCAGCATCGACTTCGGGGTGAAGACGATCAGCGGGCGGCGGATGCCGTCGAGTGCGTGGCGGCGCAGCAGGTGGAAGTAGTTCGCCGGGGTGGACGGCACGGCGACCGTCATCGAACCCTCGGCGCACAGCTGCAGGAAGCGCTCGATGCGACCGGAGGTGTGGTCCGGGCCCTGACCCTCGTGACCGTGCGGCAGCAGCAGCACGACCTCCGACAGCTGACCCCACTTGGCCTCACCGGAGGAGATGAACTCGTCGATGATGGACTGCGCGCCGTTGACGAAGTCACCGAACTGCGCCTCCCACAGCACGAGTGCGTCCGGGTTGCCCAGCGAGTAGCCGTATTCGAAGCCGACGGCGGCGTATTCGCTCAGCGCCGAGTCGTGCACCGCGAACCAACCCGGGTTGGAGCTGCCGATGTTGTGCAGCGGGGTGTATTCCTCGGCCGTCTTGCGGTCGATGATCACCGAGTGACGCTGGGTGAAGGTGCCGCGACGCGAATCCTGACCGGTCAGACGCACCGCGCGACCCTCATCGATCAGTGTGCCGAAGGCGAGCAATTCGGCGAAGGCCCAGTCGACCTTGCCCTCGTAGGCCATTTCGCGCCGCTTCTCCAGCACCGGCTTGACGCGCGGGTGCACATTGAAGCCGTCCGGCACGCCGAGGAAGGCGTCGCCGATGCGCTGCAGCACGGTCTTGTCCACGGCCGTCACGATGGTGGTGGGCACCTGCTGGTCGTCCTCGACCGATTCGCTCGGTTCCGGGACGTACTTCTCCAGCTCGCGAACCTCATTGAAGACCCGCTCCAACTGACCCTGGTAGTCACGCAGCGCGTCCTCGGCCTCTTTCAGCGAGATGTCGCCACGGCCGATCAGGCTCTCGGTGTAGGCCTTGCGCACCGAGCGCTTGGTGTCGATGACGTCGTACATGTACGGCTGGGTCATCGACGGGTCGTCGCCCTCATTGTGGCCGCGGCGCCGGTAGCAGATCATGTCGATCACGACGTCCTTGCGGAACTTCTGGCGGAAGTCCACCGCGAGACGCGCCACCCAGTCGCAGGCCTCCGGGTCGTCACCGTTCACGTGGAAGATCGGTGCGCCGATGAACTTCGCGATATCGGTGGAGTATTCGGTGGAGCGGCTGTTCTCCGGTGCGGTGGTGAAGCCGATCTGGTTGTTCACCACGATGTGGATGGTGCCGCCGACGCGGTAACCGCGCAGGCCCGACAGGTTCAGCGTCTCCGCGACCACACCCTGACCCGCGAACGCGGCGTCACCGTGCAGCATCAGCGGCATGACGGAGAAGCCCTCCGGCCCGTCGCCTTTGTCCAAAAGGTCTTGCTTCGCGCGTACCAGACCCTCGAGCACCGGGTCCACCGCCTCGAGGTGCGACGGGTTGGCGGTCAGCGAGACCTCGATCTCGTTGTCGCCGAACATCTGCAGGTAGGTACCGCGCGCGCCGAGGTGGTACTTCACGTCGCCGGAGCCGTGCGTGGCGGCCGGGTTCATGTTGCCCTCGAACTCGGTGAAGATCTTCGAGTACGGCTTGCCGACGATATTGGCGAGCACATTGAGGCGACCGCGGTGCGGCATGCCGATGATGACCTCGTCGAGCGAATGCTCGGCGCACTGGTCGATGGTGGCGTCCATCATCGGGATGACGGTTTCGGCGCCCTCGAGCGAGAAGCGCTTCTGGCCGACGTATTTGGTCTGCAGGAAGGTTTCGAAGGCCTCCGCCGCGTTCAACCGGTTCAGGATGTACTTCTGCTGTGCGACAGTCGGCTTGACGTGCTTCTGCTCGACCCGCTCCTGAATCCACTGCAGCTGCTCGGTTTCCAGGATGTGGGTGTACTCCACACCGACGTGGCGGCAGTAGGCATCGCGCAGCACCGAGAGCACATCGCGCAGCTTCATCCGCTCCTGGCCGTGGAAGCCCGCGACATCGAAGGTGCGGTCCAGGTCCCAGAGAGTGAGGCCGTGCTGGGTGACATCGAGGTCCGGGTGGCTGCGGAACTTGTCCTTGACCAGCCGCAGCGGATCGGTATCGGCCATCAGGTGGCCGCGGTTGCGGTAGGCCGCGATCATCTCGAGCACGCGGGTGCTCTTGTCGACACCGCGTTCCTTGACGTCCTTGCGCCAGCGCACCGGCTCATACGGCACGCCGAGGCCGTGGAAGATCTCGTCGTAGAACTCGTCGCTGATCAGCAGGTTGTGGATGGTCCGAAGGAAGTCGCCGGATTCCGCGCCCTGGATGATGCGGTGGTCGTAAGTCGAGGTCAAGGTCATCAGCTTGCCGACGCCGAGCTCGTTGATGCGCTCGTCGCTCATGCCCTGGAATTCGGCCGGGTACTCCATCGCGCCGGCACCGACGATCGCGCCCTGGCCCGGCATCAGCCGCGGCACCGAGTGCACGGTGCCGATGGTGCCCGGGTTGGTGAGCGAGATGGTGACGCCGGTGAAGTCGTCGATACCGAGCTTGCCGTCGCGGGCGCGGCGCACGATGTCCTCGTAGGCGGTGTGGAACTGCCCGAAGGTCATCGCCTCGCAGCCCTTGATGGCCGCGACGACCAGCGAGCGGTTGCCGTCCTTGCCCGCCAGGTCGATGGCGAGACCGAGGTTGGTGTGCGCGGGGGTGATCGCGTTGGGCTTGCCGTCGATCTCGGCGAAGTGCCGGTTCAGATTCGGGAACGACTTGACCGCCTGCACGATCGCGTAGCCGAGCAGATGGGTGAAGGAGATCTTGCCGCCGCGGGTACGGGCCAGGTGATTGTTGATGACCAGGCGGTTATCGATCATCAGCTTCGCCGGAATGGCGCGCACGCTGGTCGCGGTCGGGATCGCCAGCGACGCGGACATGTTCTTGACCACCGCGGCGGCCGGCCCGCGCAGGACCTTCGCCTCGTCGGCCGCAGTGTCCGCGGGCTTCGGCGCGCCAGAGGTGGGCGCGGCATTCGAGGTCGGCGCGGGAGTCGTCTGCGGCGCGCGGGCGGTGGGCTTCGCTGGGGCGGGAGGCTTGGGCGCGGCGGGCGCGGGTGCTGCCGGGGCGGCGGCCACTGTTGCTGGGGTCGCGTTCACCTGCGCGGGAGCCGGTGCCGGGTTGGCCGCCTGCGCGGGTGCTGCCGCGGGCGCGGCGCTGTTACCAGAATCACCCGGGACTTCGGGCGTGTAATCGGCGAGGAACTCGTGCCAACTCTCATCGACGGAAGATGGATCCTGTTTGTATTTTTGATACATCTCATCGACTAGCCACTGGTTCTGTCCGAACTGGGAAGTTGAGCTGCTCACAGCAGGTGTTCGCCTCATTTCGTTCTTCGCGCTGCGACGTTTGTGACGTGCCCGGCACGGGGATCAGCGGATGCGCGCCGATGCGCCCTCTCTGAGAATAGGCCCAGCAGTAAATCAGTGGATCGACTGACCGCCGGACAAACCCGATCCCAAAGATGACGACCCGTCCTCACCCGAGAATATTCCCCCCGTTTCGCTGGCCGCCGCCCAGAGCTGGGCATAGGGGCCACCGGCCGCAACCAACGTGTCGTGCGGCCCGATTTCGGCGATCCGCCCGCGTTCCACGACGGCGATCCGATCGGCTCGCGCGGCGGTGCCCAGGCGGTGCGCCACGACGATGGTGGTGCGGCCGCGAGTCAGCGATCGGCTTGCTACCAGCACCGACGCCTCGGTCTCCGGATCGAGGGTGGCGGTGGCCTCGTCGAGCAGCAGCAGATCCGGACGGACCAGTTCGGCTCTGGCCAGTGCGATCAGTTGGCGTTGGCCTGCCGAGAGGCCGCGGCCGCGCTCGCCGATCGGATGGCGCATGCCCTGCGGTAGCGCGGCGATCATGTCGGCCGCGCCGACGGCGGTGGCGGCCACCGCGATCTCGGCTTCGGTCGCGGAAGGTTTCCCGAATGCAATGTTGCTGGCGACATCGCCGGTGAAGAGGTGAGCTTCCTGCGGGACGATGCCGAGCCGGCCGCGGTAGTCGGTGAGGCGGTAGTCGCGGATGTCGATGTCGTCGACCGCGATCGCGCCCTGGGTGTCGCGCGGCAGGTCGTAGAGGCGGGCCAGCAACTTGACGATGGTGGATTTACCCGCGCCCGTCGGTCCGACCAGGGCCAGCGTGGATCCGGCCGGGATCCGTAGCGAAACTCCGTCGAGGGCGGGCTTCTCGGTGCTCGGATAGTGGAATCGGATGTCGTCGAGGACGACCTCGCCACGCAATCCGTGGTCGATGGCGATCGCATCCGGTGGATCGGCGGCGATGGAGGACGGGGTGCGCAGCAGGTCGCCGATGCGGCGCAGGCCGACGCGCGCCTGCTGGTAGCCGTCGAAGACCTGGGACAATTGCAGGATCGGGCCGAAGAGCAGCTGTAGGTAGAGCACGAAGGCGATCAGTGTGCCCGCGGTCATGGTGTTCTCGGCGACTTCGCGCGCGCCGAAGTACACGACCGCGGCCAGTGCCAGATCGGCCCAGGCGATGACGAAGGCGAAATACATGGCGATCGCGCGCTGGGCGCGCATCCTGCTGGCGCGGTAGCGATCGGAGTATTCGGCGAAGCGGCGGGCGGCGATCGGCTCGTGTCGGTTGGCCTGGACGGCGCGCAGCCCGGCGACATTCTCCTGGAAATCGGCATTGACGGTCGAGACGTGTTCGCGCGAGACGGTGTAGGCGGTAGACGAGACGCGGCGGAACAGCGCTGTCGCCACCAGCAGCGGCGGCAGCGCGATCAGTACCACCGCAGCGAGCGAGGCATCGATGACCAGCAGCGCGACCGCGATGCCGACCAGGGTGAGCAGGCCGATCAGGGTGGTCGCGACGCCGGTTTGCAGGAAGGTCGACAGTGCGTCTACGTCGGTGGTCATCCGGGTCATGATGCGACCGGACAGTTCGCGCTCGTAGTAGTCCAATCCCAGCCGTTGCAGATGGGCGTAGCTGCGCACGCGCAGGCCGTAGAGGACGCGTTCGCCGGTGCGGGCGGTGAGGACGGTGGTCGCCGCGCCGACCGCGAGACCGAGTACCACCAAGACCGCACCGAGCACTCCGGCTCTGGCGAGCGCGCCCGAATCATGGCCGCTCACCCCGGAATCGATGGCGTATCGCACGATCGGTGGGAAGGCGACGCCGATGAGGGTGTCCAGTGCGAGCAGGGTGATTACGGCCAGGACCAGCCAGCGCACCGGACGTAGGAGGCGAGCGAGCCGAAATCCGGGATCTGGTTGGCGCAGCTGCTCATCGTCCGAGCCGGGTTGTTCGGTGGCCGGTGGCAGATGTTCGATGGTGCGGCGCAATTCGGGGGTCTCGCTGAGATCGGCTGCGGCGCCGGAGAAGCCGCCTGGGCCGCTGGTGGGTGTTGCGGCGCGGGCGAAACCTGTGGTGCGCCCGGCACCGATAGCCGTTGTGCGCCCGGGATCGGTGGTTGTGGTGTGCGCGGCGCCGGTGGTTGTGGTCGGTTCGGGATCGGTGGCTGTGGTGCGCGCGGAACTGATGGTTGCGGTGCGGGCGGCACCGGTGGCTGTGGTGCGGGTGGTGCGCTTGGCATCAGCTGACGCTGGGGTGTCAGCGCCTGTGGCTTCGCCGGTGGCGTATGAGACCGGACCGGGAAGCCGGATCACCCGATCCGCGTGCGCCAGTGTGGATTCCCTATGCGCCAGGATCAATGTCGTGCGTCCACCCACATCGGGCAGTTTCTCGAAGATGGCCGCCTCGGTCACGGCATCGACCGCGGAGGTCGCGTCATCGAGTACCAGAATCCGTGGCCGCGCCAAAAGCGCTCTGGCCAAAGCGATTCGCTGCCGCTGCCCGCCGGAGAGTGTCAATCCGCGTTCACCGACAACGGTGTCGTAGCCGTCTGATAGTTCGGTGATGAACTCGTCGGCCGCGGCAAGCTTTGCGGCATAGCGGATTTCGGCATCGGTAGCCGCTGATCGACCGAGGGCGATGTTGGCGGCGATGGTGTCGGAGAACAGGAACGGATCGTCGAACACCACCCCGATCGCGCTCCGGAGATCGGTCGCCCGCAGATCCGCGATATCCACGGCGTCCGCATTTCGCGGGTCTGCCCGCACCGTCGAGCCGTTCGCGGGGCCGCCGAGCTGTGGACCGAAGGGTGCTGCCAGAGGCGAGTCGGCGGTATCGACGGTTCGTTTCTTCGCACCGGTGAATTCACCTGCGATGGTGCCCGGTTCGGCTCCGAAGAGGCGGATGCTGCCGGAGTCGGGGGCGTAGAAGCGGGGGAGAAGCAGTGACAGCGTCGACTTTCCGGAGCCCGCAGGGCCGATGATGGCAACGGTTTCGCCGGGCCGCACGGTCAGGTCGAGGTCACGCAGGATGGGCTGTGAGGGATCGAATCCGAAGGTCAGCGAATCGATTTCGATACCCAGAGGCCCATCGGGGAGGTCGGCCGGGGCAGGCGGGTCGGCGATTTCGGGTGCCGCGTCGATGACCTGGTAGACACGCTCGGCCGCGGCCCTGGTGAGCTGGGCCATGATCACCACAGACGACATGGTTCGGGTGGTCACGGTCATAGTCGTGACATACGCGGAGAAGGCGAGAAACGTGCCGATACCGATAACGCCGTGCAGGGCGAGCAGGCCGCCGACAACGATCACCGCGACCAGCCCGGCTTGCGGAATCGTGGTCACCACGGGGGCGAAGCGCGCATTGATCTTGGCGGCGCGCATGCGCTCGGCGTAGAGAACGCGCCCGTGCTCCTCCAGCACGCGCACCATCCGAGCTTCCTGCCCGAAGCCCTTCACCACCCGCACGCCGGTGACGGTCTCTTCGACATGCTGCGCGACCTCGGCTGCGCGCTGCTGCGCCGACCACGTCGCCGCGTACAGGCGCGGCCGCATCCGATATACCAGCACCGCGATGGCGGGGACCACCAGCAGAGCGACGGCGGCCAGCGGCGGCGACAGCCACACCATGACCGCGGCCGCCAGCAGGAACTCCAGCAATGCCAACCCGGACAGCGGGACCATCGCCAAAAGGCCCTGCACCAACTGCAGATCCGTGATCGAACGCGATACCACCTGCCCGGTGCGCAGTGCGTCCTGCCCGACGCCGTCCAGTCGCTGCAACGAAGCGAGCAGGCTGACACGCAACGAATGCTGCACATCGAGGGAAAGCCGTCCGGCCAACATACGTCGTCCGAACGCCGCCGAGAACCGGCCCAATGCGACAAGCGCGAGTAGTGCCGCGATGGTCCCGATGACGGAGGTGTCACCGACTCCGGCCGCATCGACCGCCCGCTTGGTCAGCAGTGGCGCGGAGATCTCGACCACTGCTCCGGCCACCAACGCGATCGCGATGCCCGTGACCGTGCCCCGGTGGCTCCAACACTCGGTCCACAGTCTGCGCATCCAACCCATACCGCGCTCGGTCACTTCCGCTGCTCACCCCGTCTTGTCGTGCTTGTACCGACGGTAATGACACGTGCCGCACCGCTGTTTGTTCCCCGCTGCCGAGGCTGGATCAGATGTCGCGTGTGCGAAGCAACCACCAGGCCCCGCCCGCGGCGGCGATGGTCCAGAGAATGAGGACCACCAGGGCAGCGGGGGTGGGGGCCAGGAAGTCGCTGTCTTTGAAGGAACCGACGGCAACGGTGCTGACGGTGGCCGAGCCGGGCAGGACGGTCACCACTCCGGCGAGGCCGATTGCTTTAGCGACGACCCAGATCAACGGTTCGATGATCACCAGCCAGCCCAACATCGCCACTATCGCGGTGGTGGAGGTGCGCAGCAGCAATCCCAGACCGGCGCCGATCAGGGACCAGCAGACCGCAGCGAGTAGACCGCCGCCGAGAACCGCGAGGAAGCGCACTCCGAAGTCGAATTTGCCGTGGCCGAAACCGAGCAGGCAGGCGAAGGCGATGAGTTCGACGACGAAAGTCGCCGCAAGGGCGAAGCCCGCGGTGACGAGGTATTTCGCGGCGGCGAGACGATCCCGATCGGAGGTGAACAGGGCGGTCGACGACATTGTCGCGTAACGATATTCGGCTCCCGCACCGGCCGCGCCGAACGCGCCCGCCAGCACGATCGCGGCCGCGAGCCCGATATAGAGCCCGATGGTCGCCGCGCCCGTGGCCGGATTGGATTTCGGATCGGCGGGCCCGGCAAGCAGTGTGGTCACGGTGCTCGCGACGAGGGCGATCGCGGGGATCAGTGCGGCCAGGATTCGGCTGGCGCGCAGCGTGCTGACCTTGCGGACCTCGGAGTTGACGGCCGGAACGAGGTCCGGCGGCAGCACGGCGATCATCGGGTAATCCCGTAGGGGGTCGATTGCTGCGGTGCGATCCCGGCATAGGGGGCGGGCTGGGGCGGGCGGGCCGGTTTGAGCAATGAGGCGAGCACTCGGTCCGGGTGGATCTGGTCGGCGGCGATATTGTCCACGCGCACACCGGCCGCCGTCGCCGCCGCGCGGATCTGCGCTTCGGTCGCCTCGGCAACTGCCAGACGTCCGTCGGGACGGATCACCGCATCGGTGAAGTCCTGTGCGGCCAACATGGTGGCGAGTGCGATCGGGGTCGATGCGGCGACGACCAGTCGATCGGGATGGCCGCGCCGCAGCCGGGCGGGCGTCCCCTGATAGACCACCGAACCCTCGCTCACGACAATGATGTTGTCCGCCATGGGAATCACATTCGCGAGGCTTTCGCTGGACAACAGGACCGAGCCGCCCCGGCGGGTGTGTCGCCGCAGGAAGTCGGCCAGCCAGGCGCGTTCGGCCGCGTCGAGACCGGCCAGTGGCTCGTCGAGAATCAGCAACTGCGGGTCACCGAGCAGCGCGGTCGCCAGGGCCAGCCGGGTCTGCGGTCCGGCCGACAGCTCGCCTGCCCGCGTCTTCGCCGAGTCACCGAGGCCGACCACCTGGATCACCTCGTCGACCCGCGCGTCCTCGACACCGGCGGCTGCCGCATAGACCAGCAGATGATCGCGCGCGCTTCGAGCCGGATGCAGCCCGCGCGGCTGCAGCATGCCGCCGACGACAACCGCGGATCCGGCGCGCCGCCGGGAGCCCGGCCCGCCGACCGCAGCGGTTCCGGAGGTCGGCTGGAGCAGACCGAGCAGGATCCGCAGAATCGTCGACTTACCCGCGCCCGCCGGACCCACCAGGGCGGCGGTTGTCCCGGACGGCACGGTGAAGCTCACATTTTCGACCGCGGTGACCAGGTCGTAGCGCTTGGTCAGGCCGCGAACGGAGAAGGCGAGCGGTTGGCCCGCGCTCATCGCGGCGTGGTCGGGGGTTGCGGCTTGGCCGGATCCAGGGCGGGCAGCGGATCGGCATCGATGACGAGCTGTCGATCGGCGGGCCAGGTCACCGGCGCGGGGCCGAAAGCCTTGCGCGCGTTGCTGATCGTGGTCTTGCCGAGTGAGCGGTTGCCGACGCCGCCGATCACCGCGCCGATACCGGCGGGCACCACCTTGCCCGCCATCAATGCGGCCCGCTTGGTGATGAAGCGGATGATGAATCGCTTGAGCAGCGAATCGTTCATGCTCGACAGGCCGGGAATCTTATTGGCGAACAGCGTGCCCCAGTTCTTCGCCGAATGACCGACCGTCTTCTCGACGATCTCCATTCCGCTCTCGCCGAGCACGACCGCGAGCACCAACGCCCGCCGCGTCTCCTTGTCCTCCGGGGAGATGCCGTGCACGGCCGCGACAGCCAGCGTGAACACCGCGGACGCCTCCATGAAGAAGGTCGTCTCGGCACTGACCGCCGCGAGCGCCGCGATCGTGCCGACGCCCGGCACCGCGGCCGTCGCACCGACGGCGCCGCCACTGCTGGTGACCGCGAGCAGGTATTGGTGCTCCAGCCGCTCGATGATCTGCGCGGGATTCTCCGCCGGATGCGAACGCCGCAGCCGGTCCACGTACTTGGCGACCGCGGGCGCCTGCAAGCGCGACCCGGTATCGAGTAGCTGGACCACCGTCTTCTCGAACGTGCCTTTGAACACGGCGATATCCTCCTCTTCCGCCCGTACGCAACGACCTTATTGCACCGACCGCTATCGGCCCGTCATGACAACGATGTACCCGGTCGGCCGGGTTCCCAGCATGTCGGTTCGATCACGCCGGCTCGCGCAGCGCGGGGACCCGTTCGGTGAGCGGCGGCGGTGGTGGCGGGGCGCCGTCGCCGAATGGCCTGCCGCCCAGCGCTTCTCGGCCGTGTGGGGTCAGCAGGTTGGTCGGATCCGGGCCCTTGGGCACGATCTGGGTCGGGTTGATATCGCTGTGCACCACGTAGTAGTGCTTCTTGATCTGCCCGAAATCGACGGTGTCGCCGAATCCGGGTGTCTGGTAGAGATCACGCACATAGGCCCAGAGCACCGGCATTTCGCTCAGCTTGCTGCGGTTGGTCTTGAAATGGCCGTGGTAGACCGGATCGAAGCGGATCAACGTAGTGAACAGCCGAACGTCGGCCTCGGTAATGGTGTCGCCTACCAGGTAGCGCTGGGTGGCGAGCCGTTCCGACAGCCAGTCCAACCGAGCGAAGAGCCGATCGTAGGCCGCCTCGTACGCCGCCTGCGTTCCGGCGAATCCGCACCGGTAAACGCCGTTGTTGACATCCCGGAAGACGGCCAGGTTCACCTCGTCGATCTCGGCTCGCAGCTCCCATGGATACAGCTGCGGCGCGCCGGGTCGGTGGAATTCGGTCCACTCACTGGAGAAGTCGAGCGTGATCTGCGCGTAGTCGTTGGTCACCACCTGACCGGTGGGAACGTCCACGAGGGCGGGCACCGTGATGCCGCGCGGGTAGTCCGGGAATCGCGCAAGATATGCCTCACGCAACCGGGGGATGCCGAGTACCGGATCCACCCCGCCGGGATCCAGATCGAAGGTCCAGCTGAGCTTGTCGTGTGTCGGCCCGCACAGTCCGAGCGATATGACGTCTTCGAGCCCCAGCAGCCTGCGCACGATCAGTGTGCGATTGGCCCACGGACAGGCCCGCGCCGCGACCAGCCGATAGCGCCCCGGCTCAACCGGATACCCGTCGCGGCCGTCGGCAGTAATGCGTGTAGTGATGTAGTTCGTATCCCGGTTGAACTCACCGGGCTCGACGTAGGAACCGTTTTCCGATACCGACTTGGTCACTCGCCTAGTCTGGCAGATCGACGCCTTACTCTTGCCGGATGAGTGATACGAAGGCCACCAGGCTGACCCGGGAAACCACCGATGGCGGCGCCGAGGTCGCGACCCTCACCCTGGCCAATCCGCCGCTGAATCTGTTCGACCAGCCGATGTTCGATGCGCTCATCGAGGATCTCGCCGCACTATCGGCCAATCCGCCGCGCGCGGTGCTGCTGCGGGCCGAGGGCAAGCTGGTCTCCGGTGGCGTCGACGTACACGTCTTCGATGGTTTGACGGTGGAGCAGGGCGCCGAGTTGTGGCGCACCCAGTTCGCGCAGATCATCCATCCGCTGGAGGCGCTGCCGTGCCCTGTGGTCTTCGCCGCGCACGGCCTCACCCTGACCGCCGCCTTCGAAATGGCCCTGGCCTGCGACATCATCCTGGCCGCGCCGAAGGCGAAATTCGGTCTGGTGGAGACGGTCGTCGGCCTCACACCGTCGATGGGCGGTCCGCAGCGACTGGCCGAGCGCGCCGGTTCGGGTCGCGCCCGCGAATTCGTGATGACCGGTGACCTCTACGACGCGACGACCATGGCCGAGTGGGGCGTGGTCAACGCCGTTCACGACGATGTCGACACCGCGGCAAGGGAATTGACGAATCGCCTGGCCGAGGGCCCGACCCGGGCGCATGCCGCGACCAAACAGATCATCGAAGCGTGGCGCTCGGGCGGTGTGGCGCACGCGGATTCGGTTACGCCGGAGGTGTCCGGCGCGCTGTTCGACACGGCGGATCTGCGCGGCGCGGTGCGCAGCTTCCTGGAGGTCGGACCAGGGAAGGCGACTTACACCGGCCGATGACATCCGAGACACGTTCCTCTCCTATGCCAGCGAAAATGTGACTCGCGTCATATAGTCGCAAGAGCCTGCGGGCTCGAGGCGCGTGCGGAGGACTCATGTCGCAGTTTCTGGTCGAATATCCACCCAGCCGTCCGCATGCTTGCGACGCCCCGCTGGCCCGCGGCGCCGATGGGGTGCTGCGCTACGGCAACCTCACCCCGGCGTTGACCGAACTATTGGATCTGCAGGTGCACGCCTTCTCGACCAGGGAGGCGGTGGTGGAGATCGGCGGCCCCCGGCTGAGTTATCGGGAGCTGTGGCACTGCGCCTCCCGCATCGCGGGCGGTCTGCAGGAACACGGCATCGGCTACGGCGACCGGGTCGCCATCCACATGCCGACGGGCGCGCGCTGGGTCCAGGCCTTCCTCGGGGCGCTGCTCAGCGGCGCGGTACCGGTGCTGGTGCACCATGGACTGCCCGATGCGGTGGCCGAGCGGGTGATGGCCGACAGCGGTACCGATTTCGTGCTCGGCGGCGGCAGCGACGAACTGCCCGACGGGGCCGCCTTCATCGATGACGGTGCGGCCTTGGGTGATCTGGCACTGCTCTGTTACACCAGCGGCGCCGGGGCCTGTCCGGCCAATGCCACTGTCGCGCCCAAGGGTGTCGAGCTGACCAATGAAAATCTGCTCTCGGCAATCCGTTCCGTCGTCGCGGCGCTGGATCTGCCGACCGATGGGCTGCGCAATCTGGTGCTGTTACCGCTGGCGCATGCCAGCGGCTGTGTGGACCAGCTGCTGCCGACCTTCGCGGTCGGCGGCACCGTAGTCCTCGCACCGGATAGTCGCAGTCTCGCGGAAACCATTGTCTCCGAACGGATCGATATGGTTTCCGCGACTCCACGCATATTCGCCCGCTTGCTGCCCGAACTCGCGGCGCTGCGCAGCGAGGGATTGCGCACCGAGGGCATCGTCCGGGTCAGCAATGCGGGCCATCGCGGCGAACGCGCCGCCGATCGCACCGATCCCGCCGATCTGGTCGCGCCCCTGCGGAACATGTTCCCGGCCGCGCGGCAGTGGTCGGTCTGGGGTGCGACCGAAACCAGCGGCATCGGCCTGGTCGTCGACGACGACACCGACACCGCACCCGGCGCCGATCCGGTGCTCGGATTCCCGTTCGGCGGTACCGAATTGGCGCTGTGGGGGCCGCGGGCGCAGTCAGGCCAAGGCGAATTGCTGTGTCGCGGACCGAATGTGACCCATCGCTACTGGAACGATCCGGAGACAACCGCCGACCGGTTCACCGGAAGTTGGTTCCACACCGGCGATCAGGTCAGCATCGATGCCGACGGTCTGGTCCGACGCGAGCAGGCGCAGGCGGGATGACTCACTCGAGCAGGCGATCGCGCAGCCGCGCGCGCAGGTCCGCGGTGAACCCGATGTCGGTCAGATAGGTCTCGAAATCACCGTGGCTTTCGTGCACGGCGTCCGTCGCGATGCGCAGGTAGTCCTCCCGCACGCCGAGGATATCGATGGAAAGTTCCGCTCCCGCAGTCAGTTTCGGCGTCATCATGGCGCGCAGGGCTGGGACGGCGTCATTGCTGGCCATGAAGTCGACGAGCACATCGGCCTCGTCGACCGCGACCGCACGCAGCAGCGTCGCGATTGCCCAGCCGGTGCGGTCTTTACCCGCCGCACAGTGCACCAGCACCGCGCGGTCGCCGTCGGCGATCGTCTCGGCGATGGTGATGATCGCGGCATTTGCCTCGGGCAGGGCCGGGAAGTACCGGTAGACCTCGAGCATGTGCGTGAACGCGGCGTCGGTCTGCGCATCGTGCGGCGGCGCCTCGGCCATTCGGGAATCGAACGGTGCGACATTCAGGCGGACGTCCTCGGGCAGATTGTCGTGGCCGATGTGCTCGATCTCGCGCGGCCCGCGTAGGTCGAAAACATCGGTGACGCCGAGTTCGCGCAAGATCGCGTGCCCGGGCAGATCGAGTCCGCTCAGCTGGGCCGAGCGCAACAGCACGCCGGGGCGGATCCGGGCGCCGTCGACAGTGCGCAGACCGCCGAGATCGCGGAAGTTGAACGTGCCGGTCAGATAGAACTGGTCGGCCGAGGGCGAGAGAGTCACCGGTCCAGGCTAGCTACCTCACGGTGTCGGCACGGTGTCGATCGCGGAACCGTCGGCCGTCCAGTTTGCGAGGTATTGGTGTGGTATCCGCCACATAAGACCGGGGCGGTACCGTTACGTACCGTAGTGTGGTCGATGGTCTATCTTGCGTAGGCAGACGCGAGAGTCACGCCCTCGGAGGCGATTCCGGTGAACACCGCTCGATCGCAGCGGGATTCCGGTTGGGTAACAAAACATTCTTCCAGTCTGGAAATACCCAACGAACCCGTTCTTAAACCCCGGAAAGCCTCTACCATTGATGAATGTTGGACTGGGCATCCAGGAAATTCCCTAGTGGGGGATTCGTGAGAGCGGCCTGTCGTGTTCAACGAGCCGCGCCGACGAAGGTGCGCGAGTTCTTTCCCCGAGGGAGTCGTCGTTGAGCGTACGTGGAGATATAGCGGCGGTTCGGCTGCGGCCGACCATTTGCGAGGCCGTCGAGAAGGCGGCCGCCTCGCTCGATTTCACCGGAGTGCGAGCACTTCGGGTGCTGCTGCATGCCGGTGTGAGTGCGTACTGGCCGCTGGTCCAAGCGGCTCCGGCCAAGCAGGCCCGCAGGTACGAGGCGACCGCGCATCAATTGGCCGAACGGTGGGAGGCGCAGACCGAATGCGTCGCCGACCCGCAGGCCACGGCTCTGTTCCGTGAGATGGACTCCGAGGTCGCAAGTTTCCTCGACCTCTGTGCCAACCGCTCGGGCGCGCAGTGGTTGGAGCCGACGGAAGCCATTGCGGCCTATGCGGTCTCAGTGCTACAGGGCACGGTGCTGCGGTGGCTTGCGGATTGCAATGACGAAACGATGCTGGTGGTGCTCGACGACCTGGTCAGCAGCCTGGCTACCCGGGCTGCCGAAGTCTGATTCCCGCATTACTGGACGTTTGACCAGTTTGGTGATTGAGTGGACTGGTGACAGACACGTCGCCGATTGCCACACTGCATGCGGCCACGGCCGAGCTGGACCCGCCGCTTGCCGCCCTCGACCTGACCGCGCTGCGTGCCAACGCCGCTGACCTGGTCCGTCGTGCGGGTGGGGTGCCCATTCGAGTCGCGAGTAAATCGGTGCGCTGTCGCGCCGTGCTCGAGGAGGTGCTCGGTGCCGGGCTAACCGCATCCGGCGGCTTCGCGGGCATCATGTCCTATTCGTTGGCGGAGGCCATCTGGCTGGTCCGCCTCGGCGCGCGCGACGTGCTGCTCGGCTATCCGACCGTCGACCGCGCGGCGCTCGCCGCGCTCGCAGCCGATGACACGCTGCGCCAATCCATTACGTTGATGGTCGACGATCGCGCGCAGCTGGACCTGATCCGCGCCGCGGTCGGAACCGATCTCGTGCGACCACGAATCTGCCTCGATGTGGATGCCTCGCTGCGAATCGGGCCGCTGCACTTGGGTGTTCGGCGCTCGCCGGTACGCACCCCCGAGCAGGCCGCCGAACTCGCGCGCGAGGCCGTGAACCGTGGGTTCGACGTGGTCGGCGTGATGACCTATGAGGCGCAGATCGCCGGGCTGCCCGACTCTAATATCGCTGTGCGCCTGGTGAAGCGGGCCTCGGCGGCCGAAATCGGCAAGCGGCGCAGGCGGGTTCTGGACGCGGTACGTTCGGTGGTCGGCAAGTTGGAGATCGTCAACAGCGGTGGTTCCGGATCCATCGAGGTCAGCGTCACCGATCCGGATGTCACCGAGGTGACCGCGGGCTCCGGGCTGTATGTGCCGACGCTCTTCGATCACTACCGCGCCTTCACTCCGCGACCCGCGCTGTTCTTCGCCACATCCGTGCTGCGCAAGCCGACCCCATCCATCGCGACGGTTTTCGCGGGCGGCTACATCGCGTCCGGTCCCACCGGGGCGTCACGGGTGCCGAAGCCGGCGTGGCCCACCGGTTTGAAGCTGCTCGGTACCGAGGGTGCTGGCGAGGTGCAGACGCCGCTCTCCGGAGCCGCTGAACTGCGGATCGGCGATCGCGTGTGGTTCCGGCATGCCAAGGCGGGGGAGCTGTGTGAGCGGTTCAACCAGGTGCACCTGATCGATGGCGACGGCGCGCGGACGACGGTGCCCACTTATCGCGGTGAGGGCAACTGCTTCGGCTGAGCTGACTGCTAATCGCGAATTACGCGGGATAGCAATTTCAAGATCGAATTCCATTAAAAGAACCAACCGGTTCGGACTGATTATTTCGGTCACAAACCACCCAAATGCTGAAAGAAATATTCAGCTGAGTCGTAGGAATGTCGCCAGATCCGATAGCTCGTCCGGCGCACTCGGCAGATATTCGGTGAGCAGTGGTGACCGAATGACGACGGCCTTCCACATGGCCCGGCACAGCGTCGCCTGAACCAGACTGCGTGACAGCAGGAATCGCATACCGTATGGCGCGTCGGCGGGGCTGGAAGTGGTCATCGACATGAGCACGACCGCCGCCTCCCGGCCGCGGAAACGCTCCGCGGTGCCGACCAGCACATCCTCGATCTTGGCTCGGGCCAGCAGCGTTCGGATCAGGGCGACCTGGGCGCTGTAGGGCGCGACCACGAGGATGTCGTGCGGATGTAGCCGTCGCGTCATCGCACCGGTCGTCCACGAGACGCCGAGCAGGGCGCGCACCCGGCGGACCACCTCGCGGGCCTCGGCCATCGATTCGGTCGAATCGCCACTGTGCGGCACCAGCACCGTCTCCACACCCGGTTCGACACCCTCCAACTGCCGTGCGAGCGTGACGGTTTCGTTGGAGCGCAGGCGGTTGTCGTAGTACAGCCGGGAGATCGGATCGCAGACCCGCGGATGCATCCGCCAGGTGCGGTCCAGGAAGTAGCCGCGGTCGGCGGGCAGCGTGTGGCGGCCCTCGGTGAGCCAGCCCAGTACCGATTCGTCGACCGGTTCCGGATGCGCGCTGCGCGCCGCGGACGGCGCGGGATCGCCGAGCAGCAGCAGATTGCGCGCACTCACTGCGACGGCGACGGTATCGGCGAGCGGAAAGCGGCCCGCATCGGCGAGCACCAGCAGGTCGAGACTGTCGCTGGGGACCACCTCGGCATCGGCGAAATCGGTCGGTAGGCCGCCGATTACGCAGCCGTTGACCGCATTGTCCAGGAACCGCGGATAGCGCGCGCCGTCGATCACCGACCACTCCGGCGCCACCGCCACGACATCCTTCTTTGCCACCAGTTCCGGTAGCACGCCCATCGCGACGATCATGTCGAGCAGGCTCTCCACCGTCGCATGCGTCTGCGCGACAATCCCGACGCGCCACTTGTGCCGCGTGACCATACGTTCGATCGCCCTGGCGATGGTGGAGGTCTTGCCGGTGCCCGACGGCCCCTGCACCGCCAGGTAGGAATCGTCGAGATCGCGCAGCCCGGCCGTGATCGCCGCCGCGTGGTCACCGTGCACATCCGGCAGCCGTTCGGCACGCCGTAGGCGCGGGGGTCGGCGGTCGAGGATGTCGAAGACCGCGCCCGCCGGGACCTGCGGTAGTGCCATCAGTAGTTGCTGGGCGGCGAATTCGACCGCGGTCTCGATATTCTCGTCCCAGGCGGGCAGACCGGGTGCGATCGCGATCGGCAGCTCGTCGTAGGGTTCGCAGCCGTCCGGCAGCAATTCCTCCAGCCGCACGGTGTCGTCGAAGTTCGCGTCCACCGAGCAGCCGAGCACCGTCGCGGAGGCGGTCGCGCGCCGACCGACGGCGGTGATCATTCCGGCGGCGACCGGCTGATCATAGAAGGTGTACACGGTGGCCCCCGGCGTCAGCACCGTGCCGGTGGCGGCGCCGCCCGCGGTTTCGCTACCGCCCCAACCGATGCCGATCCGTCCGGTCAGCGTGAGGTATCTGCGCATGGTCGGCTGATGCGGGCTGCGATGCCATTTGGTGTCCACCGTGCCCCAATCGGCGACCAGTACGCCTGGCGCATCGGCCCATTCGTCGACCGGATGACTGAGCCGGTCGGCATGTGCCCACCACAGCGGCTGACGTTCGCGCCGGTGATAACCGAGCGCCGCCGCCATCAATGCCGCAGGATGGTGCGGCTGCCTCTGTGCCGCCGCGAATTCCGCGAGTGCGGCCTCGATCGACGAGGGCCGCGACGGAGGCAGCGGATCCGTCTCCTCCGGACTCGGCACCAGGCACCACGAACTCGCCTGATCCAGCAGCATCGCGTCCGAGTCCACGCGCCGCTCCGCCGCCCGATCCAGCAGCCAGTCACGCAGCCGCAGCACGGTGACGCAATCGCGTTCCTGGCCGGCCACAGTCGGCAGCAGCCGCCGCAGTCGACTGAGCCGATAGGAGCGTTCCCCGATCAGCAGCGCATTGCGCACGATCGGATACAGATCGACGAGCACACCGGTGTGCAGCAGATCCTCGACGGTCTCCTCACCGACTCCGTACCGACCGGTCCACCGCAGCAGCGCCGAGCGCACGTCGGAGGTGTAGTGGTACACGCGCATATCCGGATACATCCGCTGCCGCTGTGCCACGAAGTCGAGCACCTCGTCCAATGCGCGCCGCTGCCCGGCCTCCTCGTCGGCTATATCGGTCATCGCCCGATACGGTGCGGGTGCCGCGCCGAACGGGGCACGGAAGGCCAAGTGGACTGTGCCGTTGCCACCCACCTCGATACCGAGCAGCCGACCCGATGCCCCATCCTCGATGGTGAGCGCGAGATCGCCCGGTGACGGCGGCGGCAACGCCCCCAACGCGATCGGGTCGACCAGCGTGTGCGTCGGCTGTCCGGAATCTTCTCGAGCCAGCTGGACTTCGGCTTGGCGACGCAATGCCGTGAAAGTGCGCGGCGGCAGGCCGGGCACAGTGGAGGTGCTGCTCGCCAGCCGGTCGATGGTGCTCACCCCGGCCTCGCGCAGTCTGGCCCGCGCTGTGCGCGGCATACCCGCGACCAGTAGCAAATCGCGTGCCGCCGAGATGGCGCCGGTGCAGGTCGGGCAGTGGCCACAGGCGAGATAGCGCGGATCGCCCCACTGCACGGGCAGCAACTCGCCGAGTTTGTCTTCCAGGATCCGCTCCACCCGGCCGCGCCGAGCCAGATACACCGGCAGCAGATCGGTGAGCGCGACGGTCTCGCAGTCCTCGTCCAGGTACAACCGCACCAGGGGAGCGGTGAGCGCGCCGCTGCGGTCCAAAGCGTCGGCGCAGGCGGCGAGTTCGAGCGCGGCATCGATCCGATCCGGTGGACCGGCCGCGGTGCCGTGCACTGTGTAGCGCACCCGATGACCGGCCCGCAGCAGGAAATCGCCGGTACAGACGAATTTTCCGTCGAAGAAGGTGGCACCGTGGATCACATGCGCGCCGGCCCGCAGGGCCGCGATCGTCTCGGCATTGGCGGCCCGCAGCGCGGCGATATATCCCTGGGGATCGGTCGCTGGATCGTGCGCGGCGCAATGGATCTCCACCATCTGACTGCCGTACCGATCCCGGAAGTCCGCGAGCCTGCGTGCGCGCGCATCGTGGAATGCGCTGCGCGACGCATGATCCGGCACCATATCCGCCGTGCCCGCGATGGTGCCCAGTTCAGTATCGAGGGCACGCAGCAACTCGAATTCACAGCGCGCCGCGCGTACCAGGTCGACGGCGGAACAGACGACACGATCACCGAACACGATCAAACGCGGCCTCCTGTGTCTTCGCCGGACACGGACGGCAACACTGTAGCTAGCCGATTCGACTGCGCTGAATTCGGTGTCCGCGGGGCCCTGCGTGGCTACGCAAGCTACCGCCTCCGGGCCCGTCGCTCCCACCGGCGTTGAACTCGGTGTCCGCGGGGCCCTGCGTGGTTACGCAAGCTACCGCCCCCGGGCCCGTCGCGCCCATCGGCGGTTTACCCGTCCCCGGTTCAGGAGCGTGGTTTACGCCGTTCGGGTCGCTTGCCGCCGTCGCGATCGCGTCGCGGTCCGGCGCGGAACGGACGTGCGCTCGGCGCGCCGGAATCGAGCTGCAGCTGAATGAGCTGGCCGCTGATCCTGGTGCGCCGCAATGCTTCCAGCGTCTCCGAGGATAGGTCCGCTGGCAGTTCGACCAGGCTGTGGTCCGGCCGGATGCTGATATGGCCGAAATCACTGCGGCGCAGTCCGCCCTCGTTGGCGATGGCGCCGACGATCGCGCCGGGCACCACCCGGTGCCGCTTACCGACGCTGATTCGGTAGGTCGCCAATTCGGCTCCGGTACCGCGGTGATGCGATGGACCGCGGTCTTCGCCCTCGAACCGGCGCGCTGGGCGATCTCCGCGCGGCATGCGTTCGCGCTGCGGGCGTTCGACCGGCTCCGGCTCGGGCTCCATGAAGAAGTTGTCGCCGTCGTAGCCGCTGACCGCCAGCGCCGCCGCGATATCCACCAGCGGAATGTTGTGCTCGCGCTCGTAGTCCTCGATGAGCTTGCGGAACAGCGCCAAGTTCGTCGAGCTGAGGTTCTCGGTGATCGAATCGCCGAATTTGGCGACGCGCTGGGTATTCACATCATCGACGCTGGGCAGCTGCATTTCGGTCAGCGGATGCCGGGTGGCGCGCTCGATCGCCTTGAGTAGATGACGTTCCCGCGGTGCGACGAACAGCAGCGCCTCACCGCTGCGCCCGGCCCTGCCGGTGCGGCCGATCCGGTGCACATAGGACTCGGTGTCGTGCGGAATGTCGTAGTTGACCACATGCGAGATGCGATCCACATCGAGTCCGCGCGCGGCGACATCGGTGGCGACCAGAATGTCGAGCGCACCGGACTTCAGCTGGCCGATGGTTCGCTCACGCTGGTTCTGCGCGATATCGCCGTTGATCGCCGCGGCGGAGAATCCACGCGAGCGCAGCTTTTCGGCCAGTTCCTCGGTGGCCTGCTTGGTGCGCACGAACAGGATCATCGCCTCGAACGACTCGACCTCGAGGATCCGGGTCAGTGCGTCGAGCTTGCGCTGATGCGAGACCTGGACCCAGCGCTGGGTGATGTTGGTCGCCGTGGAGGTCTTCGACTTGACGGTGATCTCGACCGGTTCGCGCAGGTACTTCTTGGAGATGCTGCGGATCGCCGAGGGCATCGTCGCGGAGAACAGCGCCACCTGCTTCTCGCGCGGAGTGTCGGCGAGGATGCGCTCGACATCCTCCTGGAACCCCATCTTCAGCATCTCGTCGGCCTCGTCGAGCACCAGATACTGCAGCTGCGACAGGTCGAGCGTGCCCTTCTCCAGGTGGTCGATCACCCGGCCCGGCGTACCCACCACGACATGCGCGCCGCGGCGCAGGCCGGAGAGTTGGACGCCATAGGCCTGGCCGCCGTAGATCGGCAGCACATGCAGTCCGGGAATGTGGGTGGCATATCGCCCGAATGCCTCGGCGACCTGGATCGCGAGTTCGCGCGTCGGGGCCAGCACGAGGGCACGCGGAAGTTTGCCGGTCGCCTCGATACCCATGAGGATCGGGATGGCGAATGCCGCGGTTTTGCCGGTGCCGGTCTGGGCCAGCCCGACCACATCGGCGCCTTCGAGCAGCGGTGGAATGGTCGCGGCCTGGATGGGAGACGGCGACTCATAACCCACATCGGCGATGGCCGCGAGGATGCGGTCATCGATGCCCAGATCGGCGAAGGTCGGGCCGTCGTTGTCCCTGTCGTTGTCGCCAGGAACGCTGTCGACCTGATTGGTACTCATTGACCAGCAGTTTACTGCCTCCCGGTGGTCGTCCCGGCCACCGGGCCAATACGGTGAGACGTATGCAACCCGAAAGCGTGTCCGCGCATCACGATCCGACGACATCGGCGGTGGCTGTGGCGGTGGTTCAATTCGCGCCGGGAATCGATCCGACCAGCAATCTGCGAACCCTGCGCGAGTATGTTCGCGCGGCCTCCGAACGGGGTGCGAAGGTGGTGGTCGCGCCGGAATACTCGATGTTTGCCGTGACCCGGCTCGACGAGCGGGTCGTGGCCGTCGCCGAACCGCTGACCGGGCCGTTCGTCACCGGCCTCGGCGATATCGCGCGCGAATGCGGGGTGTATCTGGTCGCCGGAATGGTCGAGCAAGTGGCGCCGGAGGCGGGTCGGATCCGCAATACCCTCGTCGTGCTCGGACCCGATGCGAACCTGGTGACGAAGTACCGCAAGGTGCATCTCTACGACGCGTTCGGACATCTCGAATCCGATGTCGTCGAGCCGGGTGCGATCGAGGCCCCGGCCACCTTCACGGTCGGTGCTGTGACATTCGGCATGCAGACCTGTTTCGATCTTCGGTTCCCGGAAGGCTGCCGTCGCGTCGCGGCTGCGGGCGCGCAGGTGCTTGTGCTGCCGGCGCAGTGGATTCCCGGTCCGGCGAAGGTTGATCAGTGGACGACGTTGCTGCGTGCACGTGCCATCGAAAACACCGTCTACGTGGCCGCTGCCGATCAATGCGCCCCGCGTGGTGCTGGGGCGTCGATGATCATCGGCCCGACCGGTGCCGTCCTCGCCGAACTCGGTGACGAACCCGGCGTGCTCACCGCCGATATCGACCTCGAACAGCTCGCCACGGTTCGCCGCACCAATCCCAGCCTGGCATTGCGGCGATTCGCGATCACCGAGCGCGCACCGGAGTAGCGTTGATTCGGATGATCTACTCCGATCGGACAGCGGCCGGTCGCGCGCTGGGTTCGGAACTCGGCCACCTGCGTGCGATGCAACCGCTGGTGCTCGGACTGCCCCGCGGCGGGGTTCCGGTGGCGGCCGCGGTGCGCGAGGTCATCGGGGGCGATCTCGACATCCTGTTGGTCCGCAAGCTCGGTGTGCCGTGGCAGCCGGAGTTGGCTATGGGGGCCATCGGTGAGGAAGGTATCCGGGTCCTCAATGAGGATGTGTTGTCGCACACCGGGATAACGCCGCGTCAGGTCGCTGAGATCGAGGATCTGGAACGGGCCGAACTCGAGCGCCGACGTGAGGTGTGGCGCGGTGATGCCAAACCGATCCCGATCTCCGGCCGCACAACGGTGATCGTGGACGACGGCATGGCGACCGGGGCGACGGTGGCCGTCGCATGCCGGGTCGCCCAACTGCACCAACCGACGCGGATCGTCGTTGCGGTGCCGGTGTCGTCCTCCGAGGCGCTGCGCCGGGTGGCCGCAGAGGCGGATGAAGTGGTCTGCCCATGGGTGCCGCGTTCGCTCGGCGGCGTCGGAATGGCGTACCGCGACTTCCATCAGTTGGAGGACGACGAGGTCACCGCGCTACTCGCGTGAGGTGCCCGCCGTCTCGTCGACCGCACACGCTTTTGGTCACCTTCACCAACGCTCGGCCAAGGTGAGGGTGCGTTCGGCCGCGGTAACCATCGGCCGCAGTTGTGCGGTGAACCGCTGTGCGGTGACCGGCACGATATCGACATCGACCCCGGTGCGCACCGAGTACCTGCCGTCGCCGATCACGTCGATCCAACACAGCACCCCGAATGGATGCAGCTCGCCGTCGGCTCGGCGCACCGACACCACGATCTGGCCGATGCCGTCGCGGGATTGCCTGAGCAGCTTGCGAATTCGGGTCGGCGTGGTGGGTCCGGCCACCGGTACGGTCACCAGATCCCGACTGTCCTCGCTGACCCGGGCCAGCGGTGCGGTCAATTGCGGTGTGGTGCCGGGCGTATTCTCCGGCAGTACCGAAATCACCCGTGCGGAAAGATTTTTCACGCGATCGACGAACAGTCGGATATCGCTGCCGCGATCTGTGGTCGCGCCCGCGCGTTGCGCCGCGACCACCGCGATATCCCCGGCGATAGCACCGAGTACGCGCACCGGACGCGATTGCGCCGCGATGCTCGGCTGGTCGACTACGGGACCGGTCTGTTCGACCAAACCCGTCGCCGCGACCGTGCCGTCCTGCCCGACATCGACTCCGGTCGACGGCTCTGCGGTACCGCGCTCGCCGAAGACCTCGATGCGCACGGTGGGGCGAGCCAGCACCCGCAATGCGCCTTCCAGATCGGCGTCGAGGGTCTCCTCGCACCAACGGTTCAACGCGGGGAGTTGGGCGGTGCGCTCCGCGGTATCGCGAGCCGAGAGGCGTACGGCGAGTGGGTAGGGGATGCGGTCGCCATCGGTGCGGGCCCAGGCCATGGCGAACTGGTCCGGGGTCAGCGTCCAGTTCACTCCAGTTCGGTCCATTCGCCGACGACCGGGGGTGTCGTCGGATCCATATCGCCGATCAGCTCACCGCCGTCATCGGCCGGTTCCAGGAAGGTCAGATCGTCGTCGAAGAAGTGGTATTCGTCGTCGTACTCGTCCTCTTCGCGGGCTGCGCGGGCGGCGGCGGCACTGGTGCTCATGCCGGAGCGCGGGCTGTCGCCCGCGACCATGGCGCCGCCCATGAGTCCGCCGACCGCTCCCGCGCCGACGCCGTTGATCGCATCGCCACTCGCATCGCGTTTGCGCTCATCGCGTTTGCGCTCGTCGTCGGTGTTCGAGATGCCGGGAACCGTCGGAGCGACCATCGAGGTGGATGCGGCGGTGGTCACCGGTGTGGCGGTACCCGGTCGCACCGAGCGATCCGGTGTGGTCGTCGATGTGGTGGCTGCAACCGGGCTGGTCGATGTTGGGGAATCCGCCGTCGGCACAACGGGTTTCGCGGCAGCAGGTGCGGTGTCGGTGGCGGTGCTCACCGGAGTGACGGTGGTCGGGGCGCTCGCCGGTTGCGTCGTCGCCGGCTCGACGGTGGTGTGCGATGTAGTCGGCACCGGCGCGGTCGCCGAAACCGTTGGGGTGGTGAGGGTTTGCGTACCAGTGTCGAGAACGGTCGTGGTGGATACCTGAGCGACCGGTGTGGTGTCGGATGACTGCGGCACATCGGCGGTCACCGCATCCGGGAAGGCGGGCACACCGGAACCGGTCGAGATGAACACATTCGTGTAGATGCCGTCCATCGCCTGCACGACATCCTGGCGGGTGCCGTCGGCGGATTTCTGGGTGGTGGTGTTCTCGGTCGCCCTCGTCGGATCCAGCAGTGCACCAGCCAGATCCGTTGTTTCGCTGGACGGTTCGACCACGGCCGCGCGAAGTGCCTCGGCGGCATCGCCCGCCTGGCCGAGCCGCTGACCGACGGCGGCCATGATATCGGCGAGTTGCTGTCCGTGCCGCTCGAATTCGCGCACCGCAGCGGCCGCGGAGTCCGCCGCGGCACCGCGCCAACCGTCGGCCATCGCGACCCGAATCTCGCTGTGCGCCTGCGCTACGGCGGTGGCGAGTCCGGTCGAACTGCCTTGCCACGCCTGCTGTCCGGCCGCGAGGACAACCGGATTCATCAGCTGGACACCGTCGTGGATTTCCCGATGCGACAGATTGTCGAAGATTTCGACGGTCTGCGCGTAGTTGGGGTCGGTGTAGCTGGGGTCGGCATACCGAATGGGGGTCTTCTCACCGGAGTGCGGCATCTTACGCATGCGCGGCTCCCGCCACCTCGACCTGACCGACCGCGACTGCCAGATCCGTATCGGCCCGGGTGTATGCCGCTGCGGCCGCGCGGAAGGTCTGCGCGAGCGCCCTTGCGGCGTCGGCATACGCGCGCAATCGGATGATCGCGCCGTCGGCCTTGTCTTCGAAGCCACACCGCAGCGCCGCACCGGAATCGAAGCCGCCGAAGCCGGGAAGCGATGTGGCACCGCTCAATACGGCGATCTGGGCCTCGACCTCATCGGCAAGCTGTTCATAGCGCACGGCGCACTGCTCATGCGCACCCTCGGCGACCAGTACCCCATCGATCCAGAGCTGGCCATCGTCGATCGCTTGATTCAGCGCTGTCACGTCCGACATTTCGCCGCCCCCTTCCTCATCGTGCTGCCCGCGCAGCCGTGATCAACTCACCGGTGCGTCAACCCCACGACGACACCCTGCATCCAGTCCGCGATGTCGGCGGCGACCCGCGCTTGTACCGGCTCGTGCAACAGGTCGTGCCCGGCGTCGGCGTACTCACGCAAACTTACCCAATCGTGGCGACGAATCCAGCCCCTCATCGCATCGATCGGCGCCCTGCGGTCCTCGATACCGTGCACGGCGAGGATGGGCAGGGTGCTCGGCAACGGCGTGCCGGGTGCGCCGGGCGCGCCGCCGCCGAGCGCGCGCTTGGGCACTCCGGACAGCACCAGCCCGACCAGCTCGCTCGGGGGCAGGCTCGGCCACAGCGGGTACTTGGCCTCCAATCCGTGCAAGTCGTCGGCCGCGCTGGTTTGATCCGGCACCGCCGCGCCCAGAATTCCCAAGGCGGTGACCGCCCCGAGTGAGTGGCCCATCAGGATCAGCGGCGTACCCGGTAATTCCGCGCGGACCAGTTCGATCAACCGCATCGCATCGGCTACCAGTTCCACCAGCGTGCCGGGATTATTCGGATCGCCCTCGCTCAACCCGTGCCCCGAGGTGTCCAGCGCCCACACTTCGATCCCGGCCGAGGTCGGGATGCGAGCGAAGCGGTGGTAGTGGCCGCTGTGCTGGCCCATGCCGGGCAAGAGCACCGCCACCGCAACCGGGTGCTCGACCGGCCATCGCCGATAGTGCATACGCCCGCGCGCGCCATCGAAGAAAGGCATCTGTGAATACTGTCAAACTCGTCGACATACAGTCGAGTTCTTGACATAACTATGTCTACTTCGCGATGCATAACCGGCATGGGTGGCTAGACTTCCGGCCGAGGTTCCGGCAGGAGGGTCGAGGTTCGCTTTGAGAAAGCTCTATCGTCCGGACGCACGAGTGTGGGCGGTCGCCGCGCTCGCGCTGAGTTGCGCCGGTATCGGTGCGCCGTCCGCCATCGCCGAATCCGAGCAGGGCGCGGTCGCTGTATGCGCGTCGGCCCAGGCCGCGACCGCCGTGCCCGCGGGGCTGCCGGTGCTCGACTGGTCGGAGAACGTGGGGTACGACGCGCAGGGCAACCTATGGGTTTCGCGGCTGTACCGCAATGAGGTGCAGCGCTACGACAACGCGGGCCGGTTGACCGCGACAGTGCCGGTCGAATTTCCGGGCGCGATTCGGCTCGGGCCGGACGGACTGCTCTACGTCGTCTTCGGCGATTCACCGACAAGTGTGCTGCGCCCGGGCGGCGTGGTGCGCTTCGATCCCAACGATCCAAGGCCTGCGGTCTTCGCCTCCGGATTCACCATGCCCAACGGTGCCGCATTCGATGCGCTGGGCAATCTGTATGTCGCCTCCAGCCTCGGCGTGATCCGGATTCGTCCGGACGGCGGTGTCGACGCGGACTGGACCGCGTGGGCGAAGTACACCGGCGCCAATGGCATTGTGGTGCGGGATAATTCGATCTACCTGAGCATGAACGGCAATACGCTCGGCCGGATCGTGCGCTTCCCGATCGACGACCCGGGCCGCGTCACCGTGCTCGCCGACTTGACGGTGTCACCCGGAATACCGGATTTCGCAGACGATTTCGTCATCGATGACGCCGGTGTGCTCTACGTGACCACCCTGACCGGTCAGCTGATTCGGGTCGATCCTGGCACGAACACCGCATGCGCCGTGCTGACCGGCGAACCGATGACATCGGTGGTCGCCGTGCCAGGTCGTTCCGACGAACTCCTTGCCGGTACCGAGAGCGGTGCGATCCTGCGGATTCGCTTGCCGCGCTGAGCGAATCGGTCACTGCTCGATGAGGTCCGGTGGTGCTGCCTGCCGCCAGGAATCCAGCAGGATGTCGTACAGTTCGTCGATATCTTCCACGGCGCAGAGCCGGGCGCGGACCCAGGAGGAGGATGCCTCGTGCGGGGGAACCCAGAACTTGTCCGGTTCGGCGGCAATGAGTTCTTCGCGATCGTGTTTGGGGCAGCGGATGGCGAACGATGTCTGATCGCCGGGGATGGTGACGAACATTTTGCCCGCCACATCGAAGGTGGGATGGTTCCAGCGTTCCTTCTCCACGGTCTTGGGAAAGGACAACGCGATGCGGCGCACGTCGTCGGCGTCGAGCACGGTTCAGCCTCCGGTTCTGAAATCGGACTCCTATCGTGCACATCGCTTCGTCGGCCATCAAGTGACGGCATCGGTTATGCGGGACGCGATCGTACGCAACCGGTCCACCAGGGCGGGCGGCTCGTGGACTCGGAAGTCCGCGCCGAGGTCGATCAGGCGAGATGCCAACCAGGTCGGGTCGTCGTCGCGGGTGGCGTCCAGGCGGCAGGACTTGTCGTCGATGGCGGCGATATCGCCCGGGGAGTCGCCGAGACGGCCCGCCACCCGGCCGATCGGGGCGTGGATCGTGACACGGACGCGGAAGGACGGTGTGCCCCAATTGGTTCGGCGGCCTGCCACATAGGCGGCCGGATCCGCAGCGGGCAGTGCGCGCGGGCTGTAGCGGGCGCCGGTGGGCTGCGGTCGGTCGATGCGATCGACGCGGAAGATGCGCCAGTCCTCGCGGTCCACATCGTGGCCGACGAGGTACCAGCGGCGCCGTGACGGCACCAACCCGACCGGCTCGATATGCCGACGGGTTTCGGCACCGGATTCGCCCCGATACGCGAAACGTACCCGCTCCCTGTTGGCTACGGCTGCGGCCAGTGCGGTCAGCACCTCGGGATCGACGGCGGGAGCGTCGTCGGTGTGCGGCACCAGGGCGGTGCCGAGTACCCGTACCCGGCGGCGCAATTTCGCGGGCAGCACCTGCTCCAGCTTGGCGAGCGCGCGGACCGAGGCCTCCTCGATGCCGACGAGGGCCGATCCGGCAGCGACGCGCAGCCCGACCGCGATGGCGACCGCCTCTTCGTCATCGACCAAGAGCGGCGGCATCGCGGCACCGGCCACCAGGCGGTAGCCGCCCGTCGCACCCATCGTCGCCTCGACCGGATAGCCGAGTTCACGCAGCCGATCGATATCGCGGCGCACGGTTCGATCGGTGACGCCGAGTCGATCGGCGAGTTCGCTGCCCGGCCATTCCCGTGGTGTCTGCAATAGAGAGAGCAGGCGCAGCAGGCGGGCGGGTGTGTCGTTCATGATTTTCAGAATTCCAGATAAGTAGGACATAGATGGTCCTACTTGCCTCCTAACGTGGTTGCTGTCCCCGAGAGCTAGGAGTCATCCCGATGAACCAGATTCGCCCCTTCCGCATCGATGTTCCGCAGGCCGATATCGACGATCTCATCGACCGGCTGGCCCGCACCCGCTGGTCGGTGCAGCTGCCGGGCAAGGGCTGGGAGCGCGGGGTTCCGGTCGACTATCTGCGGGAGCTGGCCGAGTACTGGCGAACCGGATTCGACTGGCGGGCCCAGGAGGCGGCATTGAACGAGTTCCCGCAGTTCATCACCGAAATCGACGGCCTGGACGTGCACTTCCTGCATGTGCGTTCGCCCGAGCCGGATGCGCTGCCGCTGATCCTGACCCACGGCTGGCCCAACTCGTTCGTCGAATTCACCAAAACCATTGACCTGCTGGCCGATCCACGCGCCCACGGGCTCGATCCGGCGCAGGCATTCCATGTGGTGGTCCCGTCGGTGCCCGGTTTCGCATTCTCCGAAGGGCCCAAGGAGACCGGGATGACCGTGCGTCGGGTCGCCGAGATGTGGGTGGAGCTAATGGACCGGCTCGGCTACCGGCGCTATGGCACCCAGGGCGGGGATCTCGGGGCCTACGTCGCACCCGAAATCGCCCGTATCGCACCGGATCGCGTGGTCGGTGTGCATATCGATGGCGGTATCGGCATGCCGACCGAGGCCGATGTGCCGACGATGACGCCGGAGGAACGCGCGGAATGGGATCAGATGCAGGGCTGGATGTCCGGCGGGGTGAACCACCACGTGCTATTGCATGCCGCGCCACAGACTTTCGCGCACGCCTGGACCGATTCCCCGGTGGGCCTGCTCGCCTGGCTGATGCAGAAATTCAACGAGTTCACCCCGCTGGCCGACCTGGCCGAGGACGTCATGGACCGAGATCATCTGCTGACCAATATCAGCCTGTACTGGTTCACCAACACTGCGGGGACCTCGTCCTGGCCGATGTACAACGGCCTCGGCGATGGCGGATTCGCCTGGCCCACCGGCCAAAAGGCGGTGCCGACGGGCGTCTACGCGGGCGGCTCCGCACTCATGCTGCGCCTGGCCGAGCGCGACAACACGATTGCGCACTGGCCCGAGGGCAATACCGGAAACCATTTCGTGCCGATGGAACTGCCGGATATGCACGTCGCCGATATCCGAGCGTTCTTCGGCAAGGTAGCTTGAGCGCTCAGTTGTTCTGGTGCGCGATCTCGTCCTGCGAGACGGCGCCCGCGCGGTTCGGGTCGGCCGGTGCCACGGGTTGTGGCGCCGGCTCCTGGGTCGCGGCGGGCTGTGCCGGTGCCGGTGCGGGCGGCAGCACCGGAAGGTCCGGAACGTAGAACATCCCGACCGTCGGCGTCATCACACAGTGCGCGAACGGGTAGTCGATCATGCCCCACATCGAGGCGATGACTGTGCCGGGACCGCTGGTCACGGTCTTGGACAGCGTCGGCATGTTGTATTCGGTGCGGTCGTCGAGGGTGGTGAGGCCGCTCGCGCCGGTATTGACGTTCAGCCAGGCCACCACGAGACCGGAGGACAGCGGGGCGCCCGAATGCGCGGGCGTCGCGCTGAACCGCAGGGTGCCGGGCAGCGGATCCGCGGCGCCATTGGGGTTGGAGCCGTCGGTGGAGGCCGCCGCGATAATCGTGGTGACCGGGCCGACGCTGCCGCAGCCGAAGGTCGGCGCGGCATAGGCGAACGGTGTGAAGGCGGCCGAGACGTTGCGCAGTTCGGCGATATCCACCATCTTGGTGAACTGGTTCAGCGCGCCGACGCCCGCCTGGGCGGCCGGATCGGATCCGGCGTCGGTGCTGAGCTGTTCGAGTCCGGCGTCGACGGGGGATGGCTCGGCGACTGCCGTGCCGGTGAGGGCGAGGACCGCTCCGATGCCGAGAGATGTCACTGCGGCGGCCGCGCGTGCGATGGATCTGCCGTTCACTCGTTCTCCTCGATACCGAACACCGGGATAGTGCAGCAACGTACCAGCTCGTCGCTTACGCCGCCCAGGGACTCCCGACCAACCGCTGAGGCCCGACGCCCGACACATACCCGACCTACCCCTGTGACCCACTCGACAGCGGGAGATTACCGGGGGGTAGGTTTGACTCGGTTGTACGAGACACACCGGGAGATGTGTATGAAACTAAGTCTGACGCCCGACGAGGTGGGCTTCCGCGACGAGCTGCGGAACTTCTACCGGACCGAGATCCCCGCCGACATCCGTGACCGCGTCAAATACGGCCACGAACTGTCCCGCGAGGACATCGTCACTTCGCACAAGATCCTCAACGACCATGGTCTGGCCGTGCCGAACTGGCCGGTCGAGTGGGGCGGTAAGGACTGGACGCCGATTCAGCGTCATATCTGGCAGGACGAAATGCAGCTGGCCTCGGTGCCCGAGCCGCTGACGTTCAATGCCCAGATGGTCGGTCCGGTGATCGCGCAGTTCGGCTCACAGGAGATCAAGCAGCGCTTCCTGCCGCCGACGGCCGCGCTGGATATCTGGTGGTGCCAGGGCTTCTCCGAGCCCGACGCCGGATCCGATCTGGCCTCCTTGCGCACCACCGCGGTGCGCGACGGTGACTCCTACATCGTCAACGGGCAGAAGATCTGGACCACCCTCGGCCAGTACGCGGACTGGATTTTCTGCCTGGTCCGCACCGATCCGAACGCACCGAAGAAGCAGGCGGGCATCTCCTTCCTACTGTTCGATGTGAAGTCTCCCGGCGTCACCATCCGCCCGATCAAGCTCATCGACGGCGGCTACGAGGTCAACGAGGTCTTCTTCGAGAACGTGCGGGTACCCGCCGATCAGCTGGTCGGCGAGGAGAACCAGGGCTGGACCTACGCGAAATTCCTGCTCGGCAACGAGCGCACCGGCATTACCGGAGTCGGGCGCACCAAGGTCAAGCTCGGTGTCGCGAAGGATTACGCGCGCCAGACCAAGTCGGGTTCGGGCACCCTGCTCGAGGATCCGGTCTTCGCCGCGCGCATCGCCGAACTGGAGAATGAACTGCTCGCACTGGAACTGACCCAGCTGCGCGTGGTCTCCAACTCCTCGGACGGTAAACCGAATCCGGCCTCGTCGGTGCTCAAGCTGCGCGGTTCCGAACTGCAGCAGGCCGCGACCGAGCTGCTGCTCGATATCGCGGGACAGGACGCCCTCCCGGTCGATGCCGCCGATATCGCCTCGCCCGGTTGGGCACAGCGCAGCGGTCCCAGCTATCTGAATTACCGCAAGACCACCATCTACGGAGGCTCCAGCGAGGTGCAGCGCACCATCATCGCCTCCACGATCCTCGGATTGTGAGGCGCAGCCATGGATTTCGAACTCACCGATGAACAGGTCATGTTGCGCGACACGGTTCGCGACTTGCTGGCCCGCAACTACGATCCCGAGACCCGCCTGAAGGTCACCGACACCGAACTCGGCTGGAGCCGCGATGTCTGGAACCAGCTGGCCGAACTCGGCGTGCTCGGCCTGAGCTTCACCGAGGAGGACGGCGGCGTCGGCGCCGGTCCCGTCGAGACGATGGTCGTACTCGAGGAGATCGGGCGTCGGCTCGCACCCGAACCGCTGCTGGATGCGGTGCTGGTGCCGGGCGGGCTGGTAGCGCGGGTCGGCAGTGCCGAACAGCGGCAGCGGATTCTGCCCGAGGTGACGGGCGGCACCAAGCTGCTGGCGTTCGCGCACGCCGAGCCGGGTGTGCGCTGGCCGTCCACCGAACTCGCGACCACCGCTGTGCAGCAGGGGGATTCGTGGGTGCTGACGGGTCTGAAGAATCCGGTTCCGCACGGCGACAGCGCCGATGAGCTGGTCGTCAGCGCGGTGCTGCCGACCGGTGGTATCGGACTGTTCCTGGTGGATGCGGCCGGGGTGCAGCGCAAGTCGTACCGGACGCTGGACGGTCAGCGTGGCGCGCAGATCGAATTCGACAAGGTCGCGGGCGAATTGCTCGGTGACAATAGCGACGCCGCCGAGGCGGTGCAGGTCACGATCGGACACGCCCAAGCCGCGCTGTGCGCGGAATCCATCGGCGCGATGGAAGAGGCGCTGCGGCTGACGACCGATTATCTGAAGACGCGCAAGCAGTTCGGCGTCACTCTGTCGAAGTTCCAGACGCTGACCCAGCGGGCGGCGAATATGTATGTCTCGCTGGAACTGGCGCGCAGCATGAGCCTCTACGCGAACGCGTCGCTGGCCGACGCTGAATCTCTCGGCCACTCCGCAAGCTCCGTGGACGCGGTGGTTGCCTCGCGGGCGCGGCTGCAGGTCGGCCGGTCGGCTCGGCATATCGGCCAGGAGGCGATCCAGATGCACGGCGGCATCGGCGTCACCGCGGAATACCCGGTGAGCCATTACGTCGCTCGGCTCACCGCGATCGAGCGCACGCTCGGTGGTGGGTTGGAGCATCTGCGGGTGCTCAGCGCACAGGTCGGTGACTACGACCTGCCGGAGCTGTAGGGCTCGGTAGTTCGAACGGCGGCGCGTGCGAGGTACGCGCCGCCGTTTTGCTATTCGTCGTCGCTCAGGCCCGGCGAGGTGGCCGTCGGCACGCGGCGCGTCGTGGTCGGCGGATCTTCGGTGGGCTGGTCGACGGTGGTCGGACGCGGCTGGGTGTTGGGCAGCTCGAACTCGGTGTTGAAGCCGGGCGGCGGTACGGCTGCTGGAGTGGAGGTCCGCGACCCTCGGGTCGTGGATTCCGGCAAGGCCGTCGGCGGCACGGTGAAATCGACCGGCTTGCGCGGCTGTCCCGGCGCTACCTTCCAACTCGGCGAGGGCGGGATGATCACCTTCGGTGCCGCCGAGGTGGTGGTGCCGTAGCGCACGGCCGGGACCGCGTCGTTGGCGTCGTTGGCGGACTTGATCGGTGGGGGCGCGACGTAGGTGTCGTCCTTGCCGAGTCCGCAGGCTCCGATGAGAACGAGTCCGAGCGAGACCGCGCCCGCGGCGATCACCGGACCGGCGATCTTGGCCCTACTGCTCTCCATCGGTAACACTCCTCGTCGTTCGAGTGGGGCTCACAATAATCGAGGCCGGTCGCCCCGGCCAGATGAGGGAAACACGTTGGGCGCGCGGCAGTGCCAGCGCAGATTAAACAGCGGTGATTCAGATATCGAATTGGTCTCTTCGGCGTGTCGCGGGCACGTGTCGTGGTCGAACCACGTCTCGGGGCCGTAGCGTGTGATCAAAGTTACGCGTGAGACGCCAGTACCTAGATGAGAGACGCGCGGTGCAAATCGGGCGACGGCAATACTCTGATCGGCGTCATCGAGGAGTTGATGATGGGAGCTTACTCGACAACTCCGTTGCGAGCCTCCGCCGCGGCCGACGAATCGGCCGCCCCGGAAACCTCGCAGCAAGTCGTGTCGAACCCGCCGGGGCGCACCCTGTCCACGATTTTGTCGCGGATAACGGCCTGGCTGATTTTCATCGGCGGCATTGTCGGAGCCGTGCTCGGCATCGCCGGACTGCACGTCGAAATCACCGTCGCCGGACTGATTCTGGCGTGCACCGCCGGTCTGGTGCTGCTGAAGCTACGCGCGGACCGAACGAGCTGAACCGTGCCCGCGGCTGCGGGAAAATTGCGAGCGCACGGGGCTTTCGGGCTCTAGCGTGATTCGGTATGAGGATCGAGATCACCGCCGACGCCGCGCGGTTCCGGTCGCTGACCGAACCGTTTCTGCTGCGTGATCCGTTGCGGCACACGGTGATCGCCACCGGCATCGCCAACCACCTGACCGGCATGCAGGTAGACGCCGACCACTCGCGGTTCCTATCGGTCCACGACGAGGACGCGACGGTGATCGGTGTCGCCATGCGCGCGGCCGGACGCGGGATGTATCTCGGTGAGCTGCCCGTGGGAAGTGTTGTGCCCGTTGCCGATGCGCTGGCCGAGGTCGCCGCGGACGCGGACGGGGTCGAGGGCGCGACCGACGACGCCGCCGAATTCGCCGAGCACTGGGGCAAGCGGTACGGTGTCGGCTATCGGGAGGCGTACTCGACCCGCCTCTACCAGCTCGCGGACCTGAACTTTCCGATTGTCGCCGGATCAGCCCGCCGCGCAACCGATTCCGACGTCGGCCTGTGCGTCGATTGGGCCGAAGCCATGCGCCGCGAATCCGGTATGCCGCCGCCGAGCCTGACTGCCATCGCCATCCGGAACCGCATCTCGACCGGCCGCTGGTGGCTCTGGGAGCTCGACGGTAAACCCGTCTCCCTTGCCGCACACCAGGTTCCGGTCTTCGGATGGTCCCGAATCGGCCCCGTCTACACCCCACCCGGCCACCGGGGCCACGGCTACGCCAGCATCCTCACCGCTCACGTATCCCGCACCCTGCGGTGGCAAAACCTGAACGTCTGCCTCTTCGCCGACACCGCCAACCCCACCGCGAACCACATCTACCGAACCATCGGCTTCGAACCCGTCCGCGATTTCACGCACTACCAATTCACCTAGGCCACAATCGCTCCCTGCTCGCCGCGCGCCGAACTTTCCGCGTTTCTTTAGATTTCGACGGGGGCTGGGGTGACCCATTCGAAGGCGGTGGCTTTGGAGCGGGTGCCTTCGGCGGTGCGGGAGCGGTTGGGTTCGTTCAGGTCGGTGAGTAGGGATTCGGTGAGGGTAACCAGAGTGGCCAGGGCTGGTGGGGTGAACCAGTTGGGGCGGGTGGCGAAGAGGATGTCTTCGGTGGCGGTGTTGCCGCTGGCGCCGGGGGCGAAGGGGCAGCCGCCGAGGCCGCCGAGGGAGCCGTCGACCATGGTGGCTCCGGCCTGTAGGGCGGCAAGGGTATTGGCCACGCCCATGCCCCAGGTGTCGTGACCGTGGAAGACGATGCGGCGGTGTGGGGTTCGGCCGCGCACCGCCGAGATCAGCTCGGATACCTGGGTCGGGTGGGCCTGGCCGAGGGTATCGGCGATGACGATGTCGCAAGCGCCCTCGGTGCGCGGATCGTTGGCAATTGCCAGAACTCGCTCGGGATCAACGGGACCGTCGAAGGGGCAGGTGAAGCTGGTGGCAAGGCAGAGTTGGATTTCGCCGCCCGCCTCCCGCGCCAACCGAACCGCATCCGGCATGGCGGCGACACTGTCCTCGGTGCTGCGGCCGATATTGGCCTTATTGTGCGCGTCCGATGCGGAGAAGCAGTACTGGAAGTTGCGTACGCCCGCGGCGGCGGCCTTCTCCACATGGCGCGGCGTGGCCACCCAAACCCAACAGCGCTGCAGCTCTTCGGGGCTCAACGCGGCAATGAGATCCATGGTGTTGGCCATCGGCGGCACCAGATCGGGACGCGCCATCGAACCGATCTCCAGTGCGGGCACGCCGACGGCGAACAGCTGGCGCACGATATCCACCTTTCGCTCAACCGGCAGCACCTTTCCGGTCAACTGCAGCCCGTCGCGCAATGTCACATCGCGCAGCATCACTCCTCCTCCTGCGCATCCCGGACCGGCGGCGCCTGACGCACATGCGGCGGCACGCACATCACGCCACCGCAAGGCTTTTCGTTCGAAGCGGGGGTGGGATGCACTGTCGGACGCACGTGTCCGGGCGCACTCACTTCGCGCACACTGCGCCCCGGCGGTCGACGCCTGCCGTATACCCGTCGCGTCATACCGCCTCCACTTCATCGATACCGGCGCGCATCACGCCTCCAACCCGGCGATATCGGCATCGCTCATTCCGAGCAGTTCCGACAGCACCTCGCGCGTGTGCTCACCCAGGTCCGGACCGACATTGCGGATCGGCAGGGACTTTTCACCGATCACCGGCACGATGCCGGGAAAGCCGACCGTCTTCGGTTGCGGCGCACCGACATCCACCGGGAACGGCTGAATCATATTGCGCGCCTTGTACTGCGCGTCGACGACGATGTCTGCGGCAGTGTAGATGGGACCGCACGGAATGGCGGCCGCCTCCAATATTTTCAGCGCCTGGTCGCGGGTATGCCGCACGGTCCATTCGGCAATGGACGCGTCGAGCCGTTCGCGATTGCGCCAGCGTCCGGCGTTGTCCTGCAGTTCCGGATCGGCGGCCAGATCGGGACGGCCGATCACCTCCATATAGCGCTGGAAGATGGCATCACCGTTGCCGCCGATAATGATGCTCGTACCGTCGCTGGTCGGGTAGGCATTACTCGGCGCGATGCCCTCCATCCGCCCGCCGACCCGCTCGCGGTTGATGCCGTAGGCAAGATAGTCGGGCACGAGCGATTCCATCACCGACAGGATCGCCTCGTTCAACGCCACATCGATGACACGTTCCCCCAGCGGAATCGATGCGTTGGTGCGCTCCCGCTGGAACAACGCCATCACCGTGCCGAACGCCGCATAAATCCCCGCGATCGAATCACCGATGGACACACCGACCCGCACCGGCGGCCGATCCGGATCCCCGACCAGTTCACGCAGTCCGCCGACCGCCTCGGCGACCGCCGCGAACCCGGGCCGTGCGGCCAGTGGTCCGGTCTGGCCGTAAGCGGAGATCCGCGTGATCACCAGTTCCGGATTGACCTCGTTCAGCACATCCGGGCCGAGGCCCCACTTCTCCAGCATCCCCGGCCGGAAATTCTCCAACAGCACATCGCAATGCCGGAGCAGATCCAGCACGATGCTCCGGCCCGCTTCGGTGCGCAGATCCAGCGTGATCGACTTCTTGTTCCGGTTGATAGTGCGGTACAGCATCGAGGTATCGCCGCCGTAGAGCCGCCAGTTGCGTAGCTCGTCCCCGGCCTTCGGCCGCTCCACTTTGATCACCTCGGCACCGAAATCGCCGAGGATGCGACCAGCGGTCGGCGCGGCGATGTAATTGCCGAGTTCCAGGACGCGAACCCCGTCCAGCGGGCTGATACTCATGGGCATCAGTCTGTACCATCGCGCCGCCCGGCAGCGGCCCGACCTGGTACCTCGGCGAATGCGGGTAAAGCACCCGCACGGCCCCTCAACTGCCGCAGCACAATCGGAGGTACTGCGGCAGCCGTGCGATCGTCGTCACACTTCGAGCGGGGAAACTTCCTCGATGATCGAGTAGTGCTCGGCATTGCCATGGTGCGAGGTGCTCTTGACTCCGTCGACACCGACCGGGATATCCCCGGCGAGGGTGATCCGGGTCAGCTTGCGCGGCTGGTCGTCGTAGTCGTCGACGGCGTAGTGCTGGGTGGCGCGGTTATCCCAAATAGCGACGTCACCGGGCTGCCAGTTCCAGCGGGTGGTGTTCTCCAGCCGGGTCACCCGGTCTTGGAACAGGCGGAACAGCGCCTGGGACTCGCTGGTGGAGACCCCTACGAAACGCTTGACGAAGTGCCCGACCAGCAGTGCGCGTTCCCCGGTCTCCGGGTGCACCCGCACCACCGGATGCTCGGTCTCGTAGTAGTCGGACTGGAATTCGGCGCGGTAGGCATCGGTATTCGGGCCGCGCCGGTCGACGTCGGTTGCCGCGTAGTCATAGAGGTTGGTGTGCACCGCCCGCAGGCTCTCGGCCAGGCGCTTGAGCGGCTCCGGCAGCGAATCGTAGCCGGCGACGGTGGAGGCCCACGTGGTCGAGCCGCCGTAAGTAGGCAGGGTGACCGCGCGCAGGATGGAGGCCTTCGGGATCCGGTCGACGAAGGTGACGTCGGTGTGCCAGCTGTTGGCGCGGCCGTACTCCGAGTCGATGGCCAGGCTCTTGACACCGTGCGAGGTGACCGTCGGATGCGGGGTGGTCGGGGTACCGAGCAACTGCGCGAACTCGTACTGCCCGTCCTCGGTCAAATGATCCTGACCACGGAAGAAGATGACCTTGTGCTCGAGCAGCGCGCGCCGGATCACCGCGACGGTTGCCGCGTCCACATCGCCGCCGAGCCGGACATTGTCGACTTGGGCGCCGATGCGAGCGCCGGTTTTGGTCACGGTGGCGGTTGTCTGGGCGTAGTCGACCGTCATGAGATCACCTTCGCTGGTTGAAATCGGTTGATGCGCCATCGAGCACACCACCGAAACCTGCACCCCAACCAGGGTTTCCATCGCCCTGATCCCAACATGGCACCCCGCCGAACGTAGTCATGTGGCGGCTGCGCGCGTGGGCAGAGCCGCCATTCGACTCCCCTTTATGCGCTGTCCGCTCGGGTTGATGATTCAGCGTTCGGCAGGCTTGTGGCGGTCGCATGCGTCTGCGCGCGCCTTCTGATCTACGTCTTTCTTGCGCACACCCCGAATGGGGGTGGGGACGGGCGGGGCGATCAGCCGACGTGCTCGCGCAGGTACGCCAGGTCCTCGGCGACACCCTCGGCGGGCGTCTCCAGGATCACCGGAGCATCCGCCGTCCGGCACACCTCGGCCAGCAGCTGCGGATCGATCGTGCCGTCCGCGAAGTTGGCATGACGGTCTGCGCCCGAATTGAATTCGTCGCGGGAGGAGTTCAGGTGCACCAGGTCTATCCGGCCGGTGATGGCCTTGATCCGCTCGACGACGCCGACCAGATCCTCACCGCCCGCCCAGGCGTGGCAGGTGTCCAGGCAGAAGCCCGCGCCGAAATCGCCGACCGCGTCCCAGAGCCGGGCGATCGAATCGAAATGCCGGGCCATGGCGTGGTTACCGCCCGCGGTGTTCTCGATCAGGATCGGCACCGCGAAGCCGCCCTTGTCCTGCTGACGCTCGAACAGCTTGCGCCAGTTATCGATTCCGGTTTCCAGTTCGCCATCGGAGCGCACATGTCCGCCGTGCACCACCAGACCGAACGCACCGATATCGGCGGCGGCCTTCGCTTGCTGCGCAACCGCATTGCGCGACGGCATGCGCAAGCGATTGTTCAGGCTGGCCACATTGATCTGATAGGACGAGTGCACCACCACATCGATCGGACTGGCGAGGATCTCCTCGGTCCGCGGATGCGGGGTCGGTTTATCCCAACTCTGCGGGTCGACGACGAACAGTTGGATGACATCGGCGCCGAGTTTTTCACCGAAGCCGATCGGATCGCTGTCGAGCCGGACGTGTGCTCCAATGCGCATGGGGCCGAGCCTAACGACTGCCACCGACAACGTCTTCGCCCACCGCAACGAACATGTTGCGTCCGGGCCGTGCGAACAGATACATCGGTAGGATCCAGGTGCTCGACCCGATACGGGGGGTGAATCCACTGTGCTGCGAACTGGCGATGTTTTCGCTGGGTACACGATCAAACGCGTGCTCGGCCAAGGCGGTATGGGCACCGTGTACCTGGCCCGGCATCCGCGTCTGCCGCGCCTGACCGCGCTGAAATTGCTGAAGCGCGAACTGTATACCGATGCCCAGATCCGGCGCCGCTTCGAGCGCGAGGCCGATCTGGTCGCCCAGCTCGACCATCCGAATATCGTCACCGTCTACGACCGCGGCGCCGAGGATCAACAGTTGTGGATCTCGATGCAATTCGTGCCGGGCGCGGATGCCTCCTGCGCGGATGTCAACGTGCTCGCCCCCGGCCGCGCGGTGCAGATCATCGTCGATACCGCTGCCGCACTGGATTTCGCACACGGCAACGGCGTACTGCACCGGGACGTGAAACCGGCCAATATCCTGCTGGCCAAGGCCCCGATCGGACAGCCGGAACGGGTGCTGCTCACCGACTTCGGTATCGCGGGCATGCGCGACGGTGAATCCACGCTGAGTTCGGCCGGAACCATTACCGCCACACTGGCCTACGCCGCGCCGGAACAACTGACCGGGACGCCGGACTACCTGGCAGACCAGTACTCACTGGCCTGCTCGCTGTTCTGGATGCTGACCGGTGCCGCGCCCTTCCAGGGGGCGAATCCCATGGCCGTCATCAATGGGCATCTGTATGGGGCGATACCGTCGCTGCGTCGATATCGCCCCGACGTACCACCCGCGCTGGACGCGGTGCTGGCGCGGGCCATGGCCAAACGGCCCGCGGACCGGTTCGTCAGCTGCACCGAATTCGCGCAGGCCGCCCGTCGGGCGCTGCTGTCGTCGATGTCGCACCCGCATCAGGGGAACGGGTATCACGGTCCGTCGATGGGGCCCGGCACCGAGCATCCTCGCGAGGCCGGTGCGGCCCGAAACCCGGTGCCCTCTGCAAACGCGGTGCCTCCCAACACTTCCGGGCAAGTCGGCAGTGGCAGAACCGCGCGGCCGCCCGAGCCGACAAACCGCTCCGCCGCTGAGCCATCGAGAACATCTCAGCCGCGCCTGCCGCTGCCACCGCGCCGCTCACCGCGACCCGGCACCATCGCCCTGCCCGATATCCCACGTCGCCCCGGCAGAACGCCGCCCGGACCCGCGCCGCGCCCGCCGCCATAGCCGAAGACGATCGGATATCGCCTGCGATACCTATAAGTCGACGATAACCAGGGCTTAAGCGAATCCTGCTAAGGTTTCGATGTTTTCCGTGGTCAGAAGGTCCTGATCGCGCATTCTTATGCTGTACGCCTGTTCATCGGTGGGTCCCGGTGGCGGCGGGAAGTGGAGCAGACATGCTGGCCAGCGGTGACGTATTCGCCGGTTATGTCATCGATCGGCAACTGGGTCGCGGTGGCATGGGTTCGGTGTACCTGGCGAAACATCCGCGACTGCCGCGGATGACGGCGCTGAAGCTGCTGAATCGGGAGATGTTCTTCGATAAGGAGGTGCGGGCGCGGTTCGAACGGGAGGCGGATCTGGTCGCCCAGCTCGATCACCCGAATATCGTCACCGTCTATGACCGCGGCCTCGACGACGAGCAGTTGTGGATCTCGATGCAGTACATCGATGGCATCGATGCCGCGTCGGTCGATCCCAAGTCACTGCCGCCGGAGCGGGCAGTCCAGATCATCAAGGAGACCGCCGACGCGCTCGACTACGCGCACGGCATGGGTGTCCTGCACCGCGATGTGAAGCCCGCGAACATCCTGCTGGCCCGCTCCGGTGGCGGCCGCGGTGAGCGGGTCTACCTGACCGACTTCGGCATCGCGCGGCTGCGCGACGACACCGGTCACCTCACCCAGACCGGCACCTTCACCGCCACCCTCGCCTACGCCTCGCCCGAACAACTCACCGGCGCATCGCTGGATCACCGATCGGATCAGTACTCGCTGGCGTGCTCGCTGTTCTGGCTGTTCACCGGGTCCGGTCCGTTCGCTGCGACCAATCCGGCGGCGGTGATCCAGGGACATCTGCAGGCCGCGCCGCCGGCGCTGAGCAGTGTTCGCCCCGGCTTGCCCTACCAGTTGGACGCGGTGATGGCCAAGGCCATGGCCAAGCGGCCCGACGATCGGTTCGCCTCCTGCTCGGAATTCGCGCAGGCCGCCAAGCACGCACTGACCAATCCGAGCGTTCCGTCGATGCCGGTGGTCGGTGGACCGCGTCCGGGCACCGGTCCGGCGATTCCGGTGACAGGTGTGCCACGGCCGGTTACCGGCCAGCCGATACCGGTGACGAACGGGCCGTACCCGCAGACCGCCGGACCGTATCCGCAGACCAGCGGGCCGTATCCGCAGACAAGTGCACCGCACACTGTGCAGCCGCAGCCATTGGCGCCGACGACCGTCAATCCCGCATCGCAGGGCATCCCACATCCGCAGCCGGTGCAGACCGCGCCGACCCAACAGCAACCGCATCCGAGCAATCCGTACAACCAGCAGCCGCTCGGCTTCGCGACGCGGCCGCCGATGGGTGGACCGCGCCCGCCCGCGCCGCCGCAACGCAAATCGAATGTGGGGCTGATCGTCGCGCTGTGCGTCGGTCTGGTGATCCTGTTGGTGATCGTGGTCGCGATCATCGGTGCGCTGTCGAGTAGCGGTTCGTCGAACTCCGGCGGCAGTAGTACGACGACCTCGTCGAGTTCGTCCTATGGTGGCAGCGGCTCGGTGGATGCGACGGCGGCCGCGATCAGCAAAGAGTTCCCGCGCATGGTGCCCGCCAGCGAATCCGATTCGGTCGGCTACAACGGCGCGAAATGCAATGCTCACAAGACCGGCGACCTGACCCTGCCCACGCCGGGCACGCCGGACTTCGGCGCCTGGGCCGCGCAGTGGGATTGCTACGGCGGCGGTGACAACGACGACCCGTTCTACACGATCTACGTCTACAAGAACGCCTCCGACGTGCAGAAGGCGCTGAGCAACCTACCGTCGGACGCCACCAAGTCGACCGATACCAATGGCGGCAAGACCTACACCAACTACAAGTTCGTCAACGACGGGCCCAAGATCGTTACCGCGTTCACCGGCGACAGCAAGCGCGCCCAATTCCTCATGTACGCAGATGGTTTGGCGGGCGCTCAGGACAAGGTCCTGCGCTGGTGGCGTTCGGCCCCGCTGAACTGACAGCCGAACCGGGCGCGAGACTCGACGGTCCACTCAACGTGGTCATGGGTTTGACCGGCCATGCACTGTCCCTCGATGACCTGCGCGAGCGCGGCGTACGCCGAGTCACTGTCGGCGGCAGCATCTTCCGCGCCATGTATCGCCAATTGCTCGATACCGCACACGAATTGGCCGATCGTGGCACCTTCACCTACGCCGCCGAGCAACTCACCCAGAACGACCTCAACAACCTCTTCCGCCGCTGATCAGCGCTCCAGGTAGGGCGTTTGCGCTGATTCGTCGGCTCACGCACATCGCGCGGCATTCGAGGGGAACCGGCGGGCGTGAATTACGGCGAGTTCGATCGCCGGTAGAACCGACGCCCATGAGCCCCGCACTGCATATCACCCGGGCATTTATTTGCGGCAGCGCGTTCCCAGGCACAGGGCGCGGAGAGCATCCGAATTCGGGCGCGGAACCTTGCCTGCCCTACGTCACTCGTAGTACTGTCCAGACACATGTCCATCATGTGTGTGGACGGATATCCCAGGAGGATTTTCATGACCCTGGTCAAGCCGCTGCGGGTTTCTGGAGGCGAGCACGAGCACGGGCATCTCGAGGAATTCCGCGTGGATCCACTGGCTTTGATGCGGCGGGTGCGGGCGGAATGCGGGGATGTCGGGGCATTCGATCTCGCGGGGCGGCATGTGATTCTGCTGTCCGGCGCCGAGGCCAATGAGTTCTTCTTCCGGTCGGGCGACGAGGATCTCGATCAGGCCGCCGCCTATCCCTTCATGAAGCCGATTTTCGGCGAGGGCGTGGTGTTCGACGCCAGTCCGGAGCGGCGCAAGGAGATGCTGCACAATCAGGCGCTGCGCGCGGAGCAAATGCGCGGACACGCGGCGACCATCGGGCGCGAGGTCGAGCGCATGCTCGCGAACTGGGGCGATGAGGGCCAGATCGATCTGCTCGACTTCTTCGCCGAGCTGACCATCTACACCTCATCGGCTTGCCTGATCGGCAAACGCTTCCGCGATGAACTCGACGACCGCTTCGCCCACCTCTACCACGATCTGGAGCGCGGCACCGACGCGCTGGCCTATGTGGACCCGTACGCGCCGATCGAAAGCTTCCGCCGTCGCGATGCCGCCCGTGCCGAACTGGTCGAATTGGTGCAGGGCATCATGGACGGCCGCGCCGTGAATCCGCCGGCGAACAAGGAAGATCGGGACATGCTCGACATCCTGATCTCGATCAAGGATGAGCAGGGGCAGCCGCGATTCAGCGCGAGCGAAATCACCGGAATGTTCATCTCGATGATGTTCGCGGGCCATCACACCACCTCTGGCACCGCGGCCTGGACGGTTATCGAATTGCTCAGGCATCCTGCGGAATTGCGTCGGGTGGTCGATGAACTCGACGAGCTGTACGCCGACGGTTCCGATATCAGTTTCGGTGCGCTGCGCCAGATTCCGAATCTGGAGGCAGTGCTGAAGGAGACCTTGCGGCTGCATCCACCGCTGATCATTCTGATGCGGGTGGCGCAGGGTGAATTCGAGGTGTGCGGTCATCGCATCGCACCGGGCGATCTCGTGGCGGCGACTCCGGCCATCTCCAACCGGATTCCAGAGGACTTCCCGAATCCGGATCTCTTCGACCCGAAACGCTATATCGATCCGAATCAGGCGGATATCGTCAACCGCTGGACCTGGATTCCCTTCGGTGCGGGCCGTCACCGCTGTGTCGGTGCGGCCTTCGCGCTCATGCAGCTCAAAGCGATTTTCTCGATACTGCTGCGGGACTGGGAATTCGAGATGGCACAACCGTCCGACAGCTACCGCAACGACCACAGCAAGATGGTGGTGCAGCTGCAACAGCCGTGTGCGGTCCGCTACCGCAGGCGGCGAAAGGCATAGGCGAACACCCAGTTACGGGAGCGTGCGCGGGAAGATTCTGTGCCCCATGGACTTGGCGAATTCGCTTGTAATGTGAAGACATGATCACGCTCAAGAAGGAAGATGGTGCCGCGGATCTCAACGGCATCACCAAGCTGACGGTCGGGGTGAGTTGGGACCCGTCGGGGGGCACCAGCGGCGGCGCGCTCGGAATGCTGCGCCGCAAGCGCGGTGTGGATCTGGATCTGATCGCCATCCTCATGCAAGGCGCCGAGCCGGTGCGTTTCGCCGGTCTGGACTCGCTCGACCCGCTGGGCAACGGTTCGGTCCAGCACACCGGCGACGAACAGACCGGCGCCGCCTCCGGAGACGACGAATCGGTGCATGTCACCTTCGCGAATGTGCCCGAGGCCATCGACGCGATCATTTTCGTGGCCGCGGCTTTCAAGAAGGGCTCATCGTTCGAGAAGGCCAACAACATCTCGTTCAAGATCTACGACGCGTCCGGCGGCGGTACCGAGCAGGTGGCCGATATCTGGCCGTCGCTGCTCGGCACGGACAACGCCAATGCGGTGGCCAAGGCGTTCCGCAACGGCGGAAGTTGGCAGCTCGAGGTGCTCAACCGCAAGGGCAAGATCAAGCAGGGCGATAAGCAGGCCCTACTGCACTTCGCCATGGCGTGAGCATGCGCGCCGGAGCTCTGGCGAGGAGCTCCGGCCGCTGCTGGTGCTACAGAACGGCTTCGACGGCCGAAACGACCGCGGCGTCGTCGGGTGTGGTGCGCGGCCGGAACCGGCCGACCACCGCACCTTCGCGATCGATCAGGAATTTCTCGAAGTTCCACTGGATATCACCGGCAGTGCCCTCGCCATCCGCGGTCTCTACCAGTGCCTGGTAGAGCGGATGCCGGTCCTCGCCGTTGACATCGGTCTTCTCCAGCAGCGGAAAGTCGACGCCATAGGTGGTCGAGCAGAATTCCGCGATTTCCTCGGCGGTACCCGGCTCCTGGCCCATGAACTGGTTGCACGGCACCCCGACCACGCTGAAACCGCGTTCGCCGTAAATTTTCTGAAGTTCGACGAGCCCGGTGTACTGCGGTGTCAGCCCACACTTAGAGGCCACATTGACCAGCAGTACCGCCTTGTCTCCGACCAATTCGCCCAGTGTTGCCGGGGCGCCGGAGAGGGTACGTAGGGGAATGTTGCGGATATTCATTCGTATCGCACCTGCCAGTTCTTGATTCCGTTGATCCACCCCGATCGCAACCGTACCGGATCGGCGACCTGGCTGATCTCGGGCATCTCATCGGCGATCGCATTGAACATCAGGTCGATCTCCAGTCGCGCCAGATTCGCCCCGACGCAATAATGCGCACCGGTGCCGCCGAATCCGACGTGCGGATTCGGATCGCGCAATACGTCGAAGGTGAACGGATTTTCGAAGGCGTCCTCGTCGAAGTTGGCCGAACTGTAGAAGATTCCCAACCGTTGGCCCTGCTTGATCTGCTGTCCGCCGAGTTCGGTGTCCTGGGCGGCGGTGCGCTGGAAGGCATTCACCGGGGTCGCCCAGCGCACGATCTCATCGGGTGCGGTGCGCGGCCGCTGCGCCCGGTACAGCTCCCACTGCTGCGGATGGTCCACGAAGGCCTTCATGCCGTGGGTGATGGCATTGCGGGTGGTCTCATTGCCCGCGATGGCGAGCAGGATGACGAAGAAGCCGAATTCGTCCGAACCGAGTCCTTCGCCGTCGACATCGGCATGCACCAATTGGCTGACGATATCGTCGACCGGACAGGCGCGCCGCTCTTCGGCCATGTTCCAGGCATAGCCGAGGATTTCGGCGAAGGCGGTGGTGGCGTCGCCGTATTCCGGATCGTCGTAGTTCAGCGTCTGGTTGGACCATTCGAACAGCTTGTGGCGGTCGTCATTCGGTACGCCGAGCAGTTCCGCGATGGCCTGCAGCGGCAGTTCGCAGGCCACCTGCTGGACGAAATCGCCGCCGCCGCTTCGCTTGGCCTCGTGCACGATTCGCGCCGCGCGTTCGGCGAGCGTGGCGCGCAGGCCCTCCACCGCACGCGGGGTGAAGCCCTTGGAGACGATCCGGCGGATCTTGGCATGCTTGGGCGCATCCATATTGACCAGCAGCGCACCGGTGAGTTCGATCTGCTCCGGAGTGACATCGTCGGGCAGCCGGATGATCGCGCCCTTCTGTGCCGAGGAGTAGATTTCCGGGCTGCGCGAAATCTCCTTCACGTCTTCGTGTTTGCTGACCACCCAGTAGCCGCCGTCACGAAAGCCGCCCGAGGTCGCATCCGGCTGCGCGCACCACCACACCGGCGCCGTGCGGCGCAGGGTTGCGAATTCCTCGACCGGCATGCGGTTTTCCCACAGCCCCGGGTCGGTGAAATCGAAGCCTGCCGGGAACGCGGGCGCTGCCATAGCTACCTCCTGGGGTGAAAAGTGTTTCAGCGCAGCCTGAGTCGGCGCATGAGTCGTAGCGTCGTCAGCGTCGTCTTCAGTTGCTTCTCGTAGGGCAGGCCCGCGCGGGCCGCCATGACCTGGCGCTTCTGCACGCCGATATTCACGGTGTCGGTGTATTTGAGCAGGCCCTGATCGCCATGCCTGGTGCCGACGCCGGATTGTTTGACGCCGCCGGACGGGGTGCCCTTGGCGGCGTAGGTGGTCACGAAGCCGTCGTTGATATTGATATTCCCGGCCTCGAGCTGCGCGCCGATGCGGTTGGCGCGGGCCAGGTCTCGGCTCCAGACGCTGGCATTCAAACCGTAGGTGGTGTCGTTGGCGAGCCGGATGGCCTCCTGCTCGTCGGTGAACCGGTAGACGCTCACCACCGGACCGAAGGTTTCCGCGGTCGCGTGCGTCATCTCCGGGGTGACATCGGTCAGCACGGTGGGTTCATAGAATGCCGGGCCGATATCCGCTCGCGCTTTGCCACCGGTCAGTACTGTCGCGCCCTTCGCCCGGGCGTCCTCGACATGCGCCGCGACTCGCTCCATATGTTGCACCGATACCAACGAACCGAATTCTGGTGTGAAGTCGTAAGCCGCGCCGATCTCGGCGTTCAATTCCTCCGCGGCTGTGACCAATCGGCGCACGAACTCGTCATACAACTTGTCCTGCACATAGATCCGCTCGATGTGCATACATGCCTGGCCGGAATTCGCGAAGACCGCGAATGACGCACCGGGAATCACCTCGTCGAGATTCGCGTCGTCCAGCACGATCATCGGGTTCTTGCCGCCGAGTTCGAGGCTGCAGCCGATCAGATTGCGGCCCGCGCCTTCGCCGACCACCCGTCCGGTCGCGGTGGAGCCGGTGAACATGACGAAGTCGGCATTGTCGATCAAGGCCGGCCCCACATCGGGACCCTCACCGCAGACGACCTGGAACAGCCCCTTCGGCAGACCCGCCCGATACAGCAGCTCCACCCCGAATAGCGCGCACAGCGCGGTCTTGTTATCGGGCTTGAGTACGACGCCGTTGCCCGCCATCAGCGCGGGCATCGAATCCGACAGTGCGATGGCGAATGGGAAATTCCACGGCGCGATGACCGCGACGACGCCCTTGGGGCGGTGTTCCTCGGTCGAGGTGGTGATCAGTGGCACCGGGCCGCCGCGCCGCTTGGGCGCGAGCGCCCGGCGTGCGGTCTTCAGGTAGTGGCTGATGACCATCGGGACATCGCAGGATTCCTCGAAGGCCATGCGGCGGGTCTTACCGCAGCCGATCTGGATCAGGTCGGCAATGGTTTCGTATTCGGCGAGTATCAGGTCGTGTGCGCGTTGGAAGACCTCGAGGCGGCGCTGCAGCGGCCAGGCGGCCCACTCCTTCTGGGCCGCGCGTGCGGTCGCATAGGCGGCGGCGACGTCCTCGGGCGTCGATTGCGGTAGTTCGCCGACCACGGCGCCGGTGTAGACCTCGACCATCGAATACGCAGCGGCGGTGCCGGAGGCCGCGATCATTTCGGTGAGCCTGCCGATCAACGTTTCGGTGATCCGGGCGGGCAGCGCCGGTGCGGAATCCTTCTTTGCTTCGGTTGTATTCATCGGACCTTCTCCGTGCTGACGGCATATGCCCCCAAATTAGAACACGTTCTCATCACGACTGTCAGCGGCTTGATGGGGGATGACCTGGTCGAATGCATATTCAGTCCGCCTGATGATCCGGTGCGCGGCTCGCCGCGAACTCGCGTGCCCAGCGGTAGTCGGGCTTGCCGCTCGGGGCGCGCGTAACGACGTCGGCGAGCCAGATCTGCCTCGGCACCTTGTACCCCGCGAGGTGCTTGCGCACGTGGCGCTCCAGCGCGGCGAAATCCACCTCGGCACCCGCTACGGATATGACCGCGGCCACCTGCTGGCCCCAACGCTCGTGCGGTACCCCGATCACTACCGCGTCATAGACGGACTCATGCGCCTTGACCACACTCTCGACCTCTTCGACGAAGACCTTCTCGCCGCCGGTGTTGACGACCATATTGCCGCGCCCGATCAGTGTCACCGAGCCGTCCGGCTCGACCCTGGCGCGATCGTCGGTCACCACGATCCGGGCACCGTCGACCGTCTTGAACAGTCGCTCGGTCTTCTCCGGATCCTTGTAATAGCCGATCGGCACCGCGCCGGTCTTGGCCAGCCAGCCCTCGGCACCGGGTTCGACCGGTCGTCCCGCATCATCGACCACTATCGCGCCGCGCCCGCTCTGCACCCGCGGACCGCGGCCTGGATTGTCGTCCTTCTGCGCGAAACCGATACCGCCGAAACCGGTTTCGGAGGAGCCGATGGAATCGGAGATGATCGTCGACGGAAACAATTCCAGCAGTGCGTTTTTCACCGGCTGCGACAGCAGCGCGGCACCGGAGCCGATGGCGACGAGCGAGGAGGCGTCGACCGGTGCGGCACGGTAGGCATCGATCAGTGGACGTGCCATGGCATCGCCGGTGATCACCATGATCTGTGGGCGGCGCTGTTCGACCACCTGCCACACTCGCCGCGCATCGAATTTGGGCTCGAAGATCACGGCATTGCCGGACCACAGGGCGGTGAAGGACGGCATCATGGCGGCGGCGTGGATGAGCGGCGGGAGCACGAACCAGGTGCTCGGTTCGCCCTGCGCGCCGACACGGGACTGTTGATATTCGTCGGAAACCGGTTCATTCGTGTAGAAGTCGATGCCGCCGCCGAGAACCCGCCACATATCCTCTTGCCGCCACATGACGCCCTTGGGTCGGCCGGTGGTGCCGCCGGTGTACATCATGAACAGGTCGTCGGGGCTGCGGTCTATGACGCGGCGGGTGGGGGAGCCGCTGAGCAGTGCCTGCTCGAACGAGGCGGACAGGTCTGCCGGGGCGATGGTGTCGGCGGGTGGCCGATCGACGATCAGCACCCGGATCGACGGCGTTTCGGCGAGTGCTTCCAGCGCCGTGTCTGTGTATTTCTCATGGCACACAAGCACTTCGAGATCCGCGTTGTCATAGAGGTAGCGCAGTTCTTCGACGCCGTAGCGGTAGTTGATATTGATCGGCACTGCCCGCGCCTTGAAACAGGCAATGAGGGTGGTCATGGTCTCGATGCCGTTGTGCATCTGGAAACCCACGTGCGTACCGTGGCCGACGCCGATCGAGCCGAGATGATCGGCGAGCCGATTCGCGCGGGCCTCGAGTTCGGCGTAGGTGAGTGCGAGATCGCCCTCGATCAGCGCGGTGCGCTGCGGCATCGCGTCGACCGCGTGCTCGAAGAGGTCGGCGAAGTTGTGGGACATGGCAATTCACTCTCAGTGAATGACGGTGAGCGGTAGCGGGATGCCGCGGTCGGTGAAGGTGAAGGCGGCGCCGGTGCTGATCCGGGTAATGGCCACCTCGGTCGCCTCCTTGAACGGCGCTGCGGCGAGAGCTATCTCAGCGGTCCAGCCGTGTTCGTCAGCGGCGGCGGACCTGACGCCGAATCGCGGGTTCACGCCGCGCACCATGGCTTCCAGTGGTGCGAGATGCTCGGGATCAATCAGCGTTGGCCAGGTGCGGTCAGTGCTGGCATCGCTGTGCCACGGCACCCGCAACTGCACCGCATCGTCGGCGACGGAGACGTCGATTTTGCTGTACGGCAAGGGATTCCACGCCGGATGCAAACGCAATACCGCTGCCAACGCGGTTGGATCGTCACCGAGCCCGAGTGCGTTGCGAATCCGCTCGGAGGTTATTCCGGCGATGCCCGTGAATTGTTTGCGGCCGATATCTGTTGCGGTGTCGGCAGATCGAGCGCGCACAGCAGTCATGAAACCGATGGTGAGCAGGTGGTGTTGCAGGCAGACCTCGTCGGCCATCCGCACCAACGCCGATTTGGAGAAGTCCGCGAAGCGCAGATCACTGAGCAGCGGACCCGCGTAATCGCTTTGGCCCGGATCGTCCTTATCGATCGGGGCCAACTCCAGCAATGCGGCTCGGGAATTGGCGACCACCTCGGCATTCGGCGGTGTGGGCGGTGGAATATGTGTCGGGTCGATGATGACGGTCCACGCGCACACCGGCTTTCGGTCCGCTGGCTGACGCGGCGGCCGGTGGATCGGCCGAACCTGGGCATGCGGATTGGTGGCGAGGGCGGTCGCATCGAAGGTCGGATCCTCGATGTCGTGGCACATGGAGACCACGAACTCCTCGCCGAGCGGCTCCACATCCGCCAGCGCGCCGCAGTGGTCCAGCCAGAACTCGCCGTGATCGCGATCCTCGACGCGGAACCGGAAGTCCATGAACTGCGGCGGCGCACCGATATCGAGTTGCAGACCTTTGAAGATCGTCGGCACGTCATCGCCGTCGAAATCGAGCGCGCGGCGCATGCGGCGGGTGTAGACCGGACTGGCCAGCTGCCACTCCTCGATGGCGACCGCCGCCATGCCCTCGCGCCCGAATGCGCCGATGGAGTGCGCCATTCCGGACCGGTCGATCAGATGACCGCACAGCAGCAGTTCGGGCACCAGCGTCGCCAGCTGGGCCCGCGACAATCGGTCGAAGCTCGATATCACCACAGTGGAACCGGTGCTTCGCCGATCCGATACCAGCCCGGCAGCGTCTTACCGGAGACCGAACGCTGGATGCGCTTGTGCATCCCCGCCGTCAGCGCATTGTTCTGGATCATCTCCACGAACAACTGCGAGACATTGCCGAAGTCGAAAAAGTCACGCTGCCAGGTCCATTGGTAGTTGCCGCCGTAGCGGAACCAGCTGCCGCCGATACCCTCCGGACTGTAGTTGCGGCCATCGGGTCGCTTGTTATCGCTGATCTGTTTCCAGAACCCGATGACATCGCCGCTGCGCTCATCGATGACGAACTGTTGGTACGGATAGGACCAGCCCTCCAGCCCCTCCATCTCCTGACCGAGGGCGAGTTCCCGGATCTCGGCCCGCCCGACCGCCATGAATTCCTGTGTCGGTCCGTAGTTCCAGCCGTAGGTCGCGTCCTCGGTGTACATCTCGGCGAGCGGTTTCCAATCGCCCTTTTCCTCGCAGCGCTGGTTCTCCAGCACCCAGCGCCGGACCATCTCGTCGAGTTCGGCGCGGTCGAAATCTGGCATTACCGTGTTCCTTTCGCGGGGTCGTCGTCCCGGATCGATAGCGCTTGGGTGGGGCAGTAGCGCACCGCGCGTTCGATATCGGCGCGGTCTTCGGGACCCGGTGTCGGGTCGAGGATTTCGACCTTGCCGCGCTTGGGCACGGTGAAGGCCGAGGGTGCTTCGTCCTGGCAGACGGCATGCCCCTGACACAGATCCAGATCGGCGATGATCCTCAAGGTCGGCTCCCGTCCTCGGCATTCGGTAATGGACGCAGCGGGGCCTCGGGCTGGACCTCGATCAGCACGAGATGTGCCCCGCGCGGTGCGCAGACCACGGCAATGACCGCAGCGGCCAGATCGCCGGCACGCAGCATGTACGGATGACGGGCGAAACCCCAGGTCTTCCAGTCCTCCAGCATCGGCCCGACTACCTCGGGCGTGGAGTTCATGCCCATGCCGGTCAACGTCGGACCCGGGCGCACGAGTGACGCGCGAACCCCGCTGCCCTCCAGCTCCATTCGCATCTGCTGGACCATTGCCTCGAGCCCGGCCTTAGCCGCGCTGTAGGCGCCGGTGCGCGGGCGCGGTTCCTCGGCGCAGTCGGAGCTGATCAAGACGAAATCACCGCGCTGCCTGCGCATCATCCCCGGCAGTACCCGGTGCACCAACCGGTGCGCACCGACCAGATGCACCTGTACCTGCTGCAGGAACCGTTCCGGTTCCATCTCGTGCACCAGCGAGAATTCGATATCGCCCGCACCGGAGACCAGGATTTCGGTGGGTCCGAGGGTGTCTTCGGCCATGGTGACGAATTCGTCGATGGATGCGGGGTCGGTGACATCGAGCTGATGGGCGAAGGCCTCGCCGCCGTTGGCGCGGATCTTGGCCGCCAGCGCCTCGCATTGATCCACCCGGCGTGCCCCGAGCGCGACGGGATGCCCGAGTTCGGCCAGCGCCTCGGCCGTCGCGGCGCCGATACCGGAGGACGCCCCGGCCACAATCGCCGGTCGACGCATCGGATTCGGTTCGAACCGTGGCATTATTTGGCCTCCACGATGATGGGCAGGTTGGCGAACCCGCGGACATTGCTCGAGTGCACGCGCTTGATCCCGGCGTGGACGACGTCGTAAGACCGCACGCGCGAGGTGAATTCGCGCAGCGCGACGGTGGCTTCCAACCGGGCGAGGTGTGCGCCCAGGCAGAAGTGCACGCCCGCACCGAAACTGGCCATTGCGGCCTTATCGGTGCGTTCGATGCGGTAGCTGTCGCCGTCGGTGAAGACCTCCGGGTCCCGATTGGCCGAACCGATCAGCAGCAGCACCTTCGCGCCCTTCGGGATGGTCCGGCCGTGCTGGTCGATATCCACCGCGGCACAGCGCGCGACCATCTGGCTGGAGGTGTCGTAGCGCAGCGTCTCCTCGACCCAGTCGGTGACAAGCTCGGGTTCCGCGACGACCTTGGCGTATTCGCCCGGATTGCGCGCACTCCAATACAGCGCATTGCCGAGGAGTTTGGTGGTGGTCTCGTTACCGGCCACCACCATCAGGAACATGAAGCCGATGATCTCCTCATCGGACAGGGAGTCTCCGTCGATTTCGGCATCCAGCAGCGCCGAGGTGAGATCCATTGTCGGAGCGCGTCTTCGCGCGGCGACCAGATCCGCGTAATAGGTGAGCAGCGTGATCGATGCCTGCGCGGCGGCCATCGGGACATCCAAAACGCCGTCCTCGCGGTGCAGCACCAGATCAGCCAACCTGCGGATCTCCGCACGGTCGGCCTCGGGCACGCCCATTAGTTCGGAGATGACATCCATCGGGAGTTTGCCAGCGACCTCGTCGATCCAGTCGAACTCGCCGGTCGCGAGTGCCGGTTCGAGGTAGGAGAGTGTCAGTGCCCTGATCCGGTCTTCCATCTCGGCCACCCGCTTGGGGGTGAAGCCCTTGTAGACGAGTCGGCGCATGCGCATGTGCCGCGGATCGTCCATGGCCAGGAACGACATCACCCGACTCGCGTGCGGGCCCCAGGCCGCCGGATCCAGCGAGACCCCGTTGGCGCTGGACAGGCGGACGCTGTCGCGGAAGGCCGCGGTCACATCCGCGTGCCGCGACAGCGCCCAGAAATCCAGATCGGCGTTGTGATAGAGCGGCGCCTCGGTGCGCAGCCGCTCATAGGTGGGGTAAGGGTCCTCGTGGAACGCGTAGTCGTAAGGGTCGAAGGTCAGGGGCTCCAGTGAGGCGGCCGTCATCGCGATAACCCGGAATTCGAGAACCGGTTCTCATCAATGACCGGTGCCGCGGCATTGATGGGAGACACATAGCTGGACATGTGTCTGGACGGTACCAGCGGCGCGCCGGAATCGACAGGGGTTTCCTGAACAATCTGTGTAGGGATGAGGCTCGGGCCGAACAATGGCTGGTAGTTCTTCTCGGGTGCCCTCAGGCTAGCTTGCGAGCGCAGTTCTGAAACGGGTTCTTGCGCATGGGAGCGAAGCGAGACTATATTCCGTACACCTGTCCAGACAGTATCGGAGCCTTTATGAATGCAGCATCGCGCAGCGATTCGGTGAGCGGCGGTGATCGGGCGACGGGTGGGCGCAGCATCCTGCCCGCCGACGGTTCGCGCCTGCTGATCGGCGGCAAACTGGTCACCGGTGGGGACGGCGTCTTCGCGACGGTGAACCCGGCGACCGAAGCCGTCATCGGTCAGGCCGCGAATGCGAACGGCGCGGATATGGACGCGGCCATCGCGGCCGCGCGCACCGCCTTCGACGATACGGACTGGTCGCGTGATCACCTCTTCCGCGCCCGCTGCCTCGAACAGTTGCACACCGCATTGCAGGCAAATGTGGACGAACTGCGCGAGATCACCGTCGCCGAGGCGGGCGCACCGACCATGCTGACCAGGGGGCCGCAACTCGAAGGCCCGGTCGCGGACCTGTCCTTTTCCGCATCGCTGGCCGAAACCTACAGCTGGGAAACCGATCTCGGCACCGCGACCCCCATGGGCATCAAAAGTCATCGGGTGCTGCGCCGGGAGGCGGTCGGCGTGGTGGGTGCCATTACGCCGTGGAACTTCCCGCACCAGATCAATTTCGCCAAACTGGGTCCCGCGCTCGCGGCCGGAAATACCGTGGTGCTCAAGCCCGCCCCGGATACCCCGTGGTGTGCGGCGGCCGTCGGCGCGATCATTGCCGAGCAGACCGATATTCCGCCCGGCGTCGTCAATATCGTGACCTCCACCGATCACGGTCTCGGCGCGCAGCTCACCACCGATCCGCGCGTCGACATGATCAGCTTCACCGGTTCGACCCAGACCGGTAGATCGGTAATGACGGGCGCGGCGACGACTTTGAAGAAGACCTTCCTCGAACTCGGCGGCAAATCGGCATTCATCGTGCTCGACGATGCGAATATCGCGGGAGCCTGTTCGGTGGCGGCGTTCTCGGTGGCCGTGCACGCGGGACAGGGATGTGCCCTCACGACCCGACTGCTGGTGCCGCGCGCGGCATACGACGAAGCCATCCAGGCCGCGGCCGCCACTCTGTCGAGCATTGTGCCCGGTGATCCGGCCGATGCGCGCACCGTCTGCGGACCGCTGATCTCCGAACGCCAGCGGGCCAGGGTGGAGCGGTATCTGGAGATCGCGCGCGCCGAAGGCGGCCGGATCGTAGTCGGCGGCGGCCGACCACCGGGCCGCGAGCGCGGGTACTTCATCGAACCCACCCTGATCGCGGATGTGCCGAATACCGCGACGGTCGCTCGCGAGGAAATCTTCGGCCCCGTGCTGGTGGTGATACCGCACGACGGGGACGACGATGCGATCCGGATCGCCAACGACTCACCGTACGGGCTCTCCGGCTCGGTATGGGGCACCGACCCGGACCGAATTCGGCACGTCACCAATGGCGTTCGGACCGGCACGATCGGCGTCAACGGCGGCATCTGGTACTCCGCCGACGCACCGTTCGGCGGCTACAAACAATCCGGCATCGGCCGGGAAATGGGCGTCGCCGGGTTCGAGGAATATCTGGAAACCAAGCTCGTCGCGACCGCCGGATAATTATTAGGAGCTGATTTCATGACTCGATTCCCGGGAAAGACCGCCATCGTCACCGGCGCCGCCCAAGGCATCGGCGCCACATACGCCAAGGCGCTGGCCAACGAAGGCGCCAATGTCGTTGTCGCCGATCTGAATGCCGAACGCGGTAAGGCCGTCGCGGCCGAGATCACCGCCGGCGGCGGCAGTGCCATCTTCGGCGAGGTCGATGTGGCCGATCCGGAATCGGCCACCGCCCTCGCCGAATTGACCGTCCGCGAATTCGGCGCGATCGACCATCTGGTGAACAATGCCGCCATCTACGGCGATATGAAACTCAACCTGCTGCTCAGCGTGCCATGGGACTACTACAAGAAGTTCATGAGCGTGAATATGGACGGCGCGCTGAATATGACTCGCGCGGTGTGGCAGCACATGGTCAAGGCGGGCGGCGGATCGATCGTCAACCAGTCCTCCACGGCCGCATGGACCTACTCCAGCTTCTACGGCCTGGCCAAGGTCGGTATCAACGGCCTGACCCAGCAACTCGCCTTCGAACTCGGCGGTTCCAACATCCGCATCAATGCCATCGCACCCGGCCCCATCGATACCGAAGCCACCAAAACCGTGACACCGAGCGTCATCGTCGACGATATGGTGAAACGGTTGCCGCTCAAGCGAATGGGAACACCGGATGATCTGGTCGGCGCCTGCCTGTATCTGCTCTCGGACGACGCGAGCTGGGTCACCGGGCAGATCTTCAATGTCGACGGCGGACAAGTGTTCCGGTCATGAGTGAGCGCAGCGAGCGAACTATCGGCACGGCTGGCGAATTGCCGGTCGGGTTCATCGGTTTGGGCAATATGGGCGCACCGATGGCCAAGAGTCTGCTGTCCTGGCCCGGCGGACTCACCGTCTGCGATATGCGCCCCGATGCGGTCGCGCCGCTGACCGAAGCCGGTGCGGCATCGGCGGTTTCGGCCGCCGAAATCGCCGAGAAGGCGGCCGTCATCTCGGTGACCGTTCTGGACGATGCGCAAGTGCGGGCCGTGGTCACCGGACCGGACGGGGTATTGCGAACGGCCGCCCCGGGCACCGTAATCGCCGTGCACTCCACCATCAGCGACCGGACCGCCGAACAGTTGGCGGGCGAATGTGCCGAATACGGCGTCGAATTGGTGGACGCACCGATCAGCGGTGGTGCGGCCGGGGCGACGCGCGGCAAGCTCGCGGTGATGGTCGGCGGCAGCGATACGGCGTTCGAGCGGGTGCGCGGACCGTTCGGCTGCTTCGCCGATCTGGTCGTGCACGCCGGACCGGTCGGCGCGGGCACCCGAATGAAGTTGGCGCGCAACCTCTTGCACTTCATCGCCTTCACCGCCGCCACCGAGGCGCAGCGGCTCGCCGAAGCCGCGGATTTGGATATCACCGTGCTGGGCAATGTCGTCCGGCACTCGGACGCCGTCACCGGCGGCCCCGGCGCGATCATGCTGCGCGACCGCACCGCGCCGATCGAACCGAATGATTTCTGGCTGCCGATCCTGAGCCATGTGCGTGATCTCGGCGAAAAGGATCTGAGCCTGGCCCTGGATCTCGGCGCGCGACTCGGCGTCGAACTGCCGCTGGCGGAACTGGCTCTCGACCGCCTCGGGCCCGGGCTCGGCGTGCCAAAGGAAAGGGAATCCAATGAGTGAAGCATCGCGTAGCGATTCGGTGGAGGGTGGCGGTCGGGTGACGGGTGGGCGTGCGAACGGATCAGCGGATTCCGTGCGTCAGCGCGGGCTGGCCAAGATGGCCGAGGTCTACGGCACCGAATTCCAGAACTACCCCAGCGACCATTTCGCCATGACGGCCGATCATCTCTTCGCCGAAATCTGGTCGCGTCCCGGACTCACCATCCGGGACCGGCGACTGATCCTGCTCGGCGCGCTCACCGCCCAGGGGGCGATGGATACGGCGGGTATCCAGATCGGCGCGGCCCTACGCAACGAGGAGCTGACCGAGGCGCAGCTGCACGAGATCGCGCTGTTCCTCTGCTATTACGTCGGCTGGCCAAGTGGCACCAAACTCGACCTGTTGGTGGGAACGATTGTCGCCCAACAGAAAAAGGCGGCGCGTAAGAAGTCCGAACAGGCAGGGGAGTCCGATTCGCCTGTGCTGTCCGAAGACGTGAGCAAGTGAGGAACGCGAAACATGTCTGATGCCGCAAAGATCCGGCCGCTGCGTGCCGACGCGATCGCCGCGTGGGATTTCGAGGCGGATGTCGTCGTCGCCGGATACGGCATCGCCGGTGTCTGCGCCGCTATCGAGGCCGCCCGTGCGGGTGCCGACGTGCTGATCCTGGAACGCACCGGCGGCTGGGGCGGCGCGGCGGCCATGGCGGGCGGATTCATCTACCTCGGTGGTGGCACGCCCTTGCAGCAGGCGCTCGGGTTCGAGGACACACCGGAGAATATGGAGACATTCCTGCAGGCCGCGCTGGGGCCGGGACAGGATCGGGCGAAGATCGCGGACTACTGCCACAACAGCGTCGAGCACTACAACTGGCTGATCTCCTGCGGTGTCCCGTTCAAGGAGGAGTTCTGGGGTGAGCCCGGCTGGGAGCCGCCGCACGACGAAGGTCTGATGTACTCCGGCGGCGAGAATGCCGCGCCGTTCAATGCGATCGCGAAACCCGCTCCGCGCGGCCATGTTCCGCAGATGGCGGATAAGAAGATCGGTGCCAAGAGCGGCGGCTACATGCTGATGAAGCCGCTCGCCGACACCGCCGAAAGTCTCGGTGTCGGTGTCGAATACGACATCAGGATCCGGCGGCTGGTGATCGACGAGAGCGATCGGGTGGTCGGCGTCATCGCGACGCGCTTCGGCAAGGAGGTCGCGGTCCGCGCCGAACGCGGGGTCGTGCTCGCCACCGGCAGTTTCGCCTACCACCAGCAGATGATCGAAGGCTATGCGCCGCGGCTGATCGGGCGGCCCGCCGCCGCCATCGAGGAGCACGACGGCATCGGCATCCTGGTCGCGCAGGCGCTGGGTGCGGAGTTGGCCCATATGGATGCCACCGAGGTGGCGTTCTTCGGTGATCCGCAGCTGTTGGCGCGCGGCATCCTGGTCAACGGGCGCGGTCAGCGCTATATCCCGGAGGACACCTATCCGGGGCGGATCGGGCAGGCGACGCTGATCCAGCAGGAGAATCAGGCATTTCTGGTCATCGATGAGCAGTCGCTCGAGGCGGCGCTGGCCACGGTGACATCCACGCCGTTCTTTCGGCAGCCGCCGACCTGGGCGGCCGAGACGGTCGCGGAGCTGGAGTCCGATATGGGTCTGCCGGAGCGCGCGTTGCAGGGCACCGTCGATTGCTACAACTTGCACGCCGCCGACGGCAAGGATCCGTTGCTCGGGAAGAAGCCCCAGTGGGTCAAGCCGATCGGCACCCCGGTCGCGGCGTTCGATATGCGGGGATTCACGGCGGGTTTCACCCTCGGCGGGCTGCGCACCGATCTGGATTCGCGGGTGCTGCACGTCTCCGGGGAACCGATTCCCGGTCTGTTCGCCGCGGGCCGCTGCACCTCCGGACTCTGTGCCGGCGGCTATGTCAGCGGTGCGTCCCTCGGTGACGGCAGCTTCTATGGCCGACGCGCCGGTCGTGCCGCCGCAAAGTAGGATCTAGACACATGTCCGAAGGTGAGTCCATCATCCTGGAGGCGACCCGGCGTCGCCTCACCGAGAAGCAGGCCGACACCGTCGACAAGCTGACCAGGGCCGCAGTGGAAGTGCTTGCGCGCGAAGGCTTCGCGGGGATGACCATCCGCATGGTCGCCGCAGCGGCCGGTGTCGGCACCGCCACGGCGTATACCTACTTCTCCTCCAAAGAACACCTCGTCGCCGAGATCTTCTGGCGTCGCCTGTTCGCCAGTTCGGCTCCCGTCAGCGAGGATCCGGACCCCACGGTCCGGGTCGTCGCCGAGCTGCGCAATATCGCCATGCTCGTCGCCGATGAGCAGGAACTCTCGGGCGCGGTGACCAGTGCCCTACTCGGCCGCGATCCCGATGTGGCCCATCTCCGCGCGCGGATCGGGATGGAGATCCGCAAACGACTGGTGCGCGCTCTCGGTCCCGACGCCGACCAGGACGTAGTCGAATCCCTGGAACTCCTCTACGCGGGCGCGCTCGTCCGCGCGGGTATGGGCTACGCCTCCTACTCCGAAATCGCCGACCGCATCGAGAAGTCGGCGCTGCTGATCCTGAAGTAGGGCGCTTACCTGTGAGGTAATCGACTTCATTATCCGGGCTCGCAATGATGGTGGGGCACCTCATGATTGGAGAAACCGATGCCCTACTTCGAATCGCACGACGGCACCGCACTGCACTACCAGGACTGGGGGTCCGGGCAGCCGGTGCTTTTCCTGGCCGGTGGCTGGTTGAGCAGCACCTCGTGGGAGTTGCAGATGCTGCCGCTGTCCAAGCAGGGGCTGCGGTGCCTGTCCTACGACCGGCGTGGACACGGCAAGTCGGACTGGGTCGGGCACGGCTACGACTACGACACGCTGGCCGCGGATCTGGCGGCATTCCTGGAACATCTCGATTTGCGCGAGGTCACCGTGGTCGCACATTCGATGGCGGGCGGTGAGATCGTCCGATACCTGACCCGGTACGGCAGCGATCGGATCAGCCGGGTCGCGCTGGTCTCGGTGACAATGCCGTATTTCGCGCAGGCCGAGGACAATCCGAACGGCGTGCCGAAGGCGGTTTTCGATGCGGTTGGTGCGGCGCGCGCCGCGGACCGGCCGCTGTGGATGGAGCAGAACGCGCAGGCATTCTTCGCGACACATTTGGGCAACCAGGTGTCCTCGGCGCGGATCGCCTGGATGGTCCAGAAGTGCATGGACTGTTCACTTCTGGCGGCGGACGAGATCATGAATACGATCTACAACGCCGACTTCCGCGACGAGTTGCGCGCACTCACCGTGCCCACGCTGGTCATCCACGGTGACGCCGACGCTTCGGCCCCCATCGACCTCTGCGGTCGGGTGATCAAGGACCTGATTCCCGGCAACACCTACAAGGAATACCCGGCTACCGGCCACGGCATCATGATCTCGCACGCCGCGCAACTCAATGCCGACATCCTCGATTTCGTCAAGGCATGAGGCTCGATGCGGTAGCGGCGGATTCTTGTCGTACCCCGCCGCTACCGTGAGCCCATGGGATTCGCGCTCTCGCTCACGGTGTCGCCCGAGGATATCGATGGCAACGGGCATATGAACCAGGCCGTTTATCTGCAATACGCGGAACGAGCGCGGTGGGCCTGCCTGCGGGAGGGCGGCTTATCCCAGGAGAAGCTGCTGGAGGCCGGAGTCGGGCCGATCTCGCTGCAGGTGACGCTCCAATTCAAACAGGAACTGTTCGTGGGCGACGAAGTCACTGTCACTTGCGATTTCGCCTGGGATGGCAAGACCCACCGGACCATCCAGGAGATCCGCAAGGCGGACGGCACGATCTCCGCCGAGATCGTCGGCGTGGGCGGTCTACTCGATCTCACCGAACGGCGCTTGGTGCCGGACGGCGCGCGCTACTTCCGCGACCTCGCGCAGGATCCCACGGTCTTCGGTCTGGGCCGGTCGGAGTAGTTCTAAGGGTTCATTGAGACCTCGAGAGTTGGGGGACGTCCCTGATGGCGCGGGCGCGCGATACCGGACAGACTGGATCCCATGACTTCGCACGCCCTAGGTGCCGACCTCGAGAATTCGGCAGCCGCCACTACTGTGGCGGCCCGCGCCATCGACCTGGTGAAGGTCTATGGACACGGAGATACGCAGGTCAGGGCACTGGATGGGGTATCGGCAGAGTTCGTGAAGGGGGAGTTCACCGCGATCATGGGGCCCTCCGGATCGGGCAAATCGACCCTGATGCACTGCCTGGCCGGCCTGGACAGTGCCAGCACCGGAACCGTGCGGATCGGTGATACCGATCTCGCCGAGCTTTCCGATAAGCAGATGACCAGGCTGCGCCGCGATCGCATCGGCTTCGTCTTCCAGGCGTTCAACCTGGTGCCGACGCTGACCGCGCAAGAGAACATCACCTTGCCGCTGGATATCGCGGGCCGCAAGCCTGACCAGGACTGGCTGGATACGGTCATCAAGCGGCTCGGGCTCACCGATCGACTCACACACCGGCCCAGCGAACTGTCCGGCGGGCAGCAGCAGCGCGTGGCCTGTGCGCGGGCGCTGGCAGGGAAGCCGGAGATCATCTTCGGTGACGAGCCGACCGGCAATCTCGACTCGCGCGCCTCGGAGGAGGTGCTCTCGATCCTGCGCGCGGCGGTGGACGAATTCGGGCAGACCGTCGTCATCGTCACCCATGAGCCGCATGCGGCGGGATATGCCGACCGGGTGGTGTTCCTCGCCGACGGTCGCATTGTCGACGAGTTGCGTGATCCGACCGCCGAATCGGTGCTCGACAAGATGAAGTCGCTGGAGCAGGTGTAGTGAGCGAGCGTCAGCGAGTGAACCAAAGACACAGCGCGCCTTCGCGCACGACGGAGCCGAGCGTCAGCGAGGCGCAGTCGTGAGCGGCAAACCGATGCGCAAGGTGGTCTTGCGCAATCTCGCCGCGCACAAGGTGCGCCTGGCATTGACCCTGCTATCGGTGGTGCTCGGAACCGCATTCATCGCTGGCTCATTCGTCTTCACCGACACGTTGCAGCGCACCTTCGACGGAATCTTCGCCAATCAGGCCAAGGGCGTCGATGTTCGAGTGAGTCCGCAAAAGCAACAGGCACAGGGCATCCCGCTCAGCATGGTCGATCAGATCTCGAAGATGGACGGGGTGCGGGCGGTCGCGCCGAGCGTCAACGGACCGTTGGTGCTGCTGTATCCGGATGGCAAAAAGGCCGTACAGACCGGTGGCGCACCGACTTTCGGTCAGTCCTATATTCCGCCGGATAAGGCGGTCGCCGAACCGGATAAGTTCGTTCACGGCGTTCCGCCCGCGCACGAGGGCGAAATCGCGCTCAATACCGGCGGTGCCGAACGCGCGGGTCTGCATGTCGGTGACAAGACCAAAGTGCTGGTTCCCTCACACGGTAACCCGATCGACGTCACCCTCACCGGAGTCTACGAAGTCCCTTCGGACACCGGCGGATTCATCGGCGTGCTGTTCGACGACACGCAGGCCCGCCAGCTGTTCACCGACGGTTCGCATGTCGCCTATGTCGATATCGCGGCCGCCGCCGGTACGCCCGGCGACGAACTGCGCGACAGCATCGCGAACGTACTGGTGGATTACAAGGTGCAGAACGGCGATCAGGTGCGCGCCGATCTGAAGAAGGAAGTCTCCAACGCGCTCAACTTCATCAATTACTTCCTGCTCGCCTTCGGGGCGATCGCACTGATCGTCGGCACCTTCATCATCTACAACACCTTCTCGATGATCGTGGCCCAGCGGCTGCGTGAGCTGGCGCTACTGCGCGCGGTCGGCGCGAGTCGGCAACAGGTGGGCCGATCCGTGGTCACGGAGGCACTGGTCATCGGATTGATCGGCAGCACAATCGGTTTGGCGTGCGGCATCGGTCTGGCCTTCGGGCTTTCGGCACTGCTCAACGCATTCGATCTCGGCCTGCCGACCGGATCGCTGACGGTGCTGCCGCGCACGGCGATCGTAGGACTGCTCGTCGGGCTGCTGGTGACGGTGGTCAGCGCCTATGCGCCCGCGCGTCGCGCCGCCAAGATTCCGCCGGTGGAGGCCATGCGCGAGGAGTTCGCCTCGACCGGTGAATCGCTGCGGCTGCGGACCGGAATCGGTATTGCGCTGGCCGTCGCGGGTGTGGTGCTCGTGGTGCTCGGTGCGCAGAAGACCGGCGGCCATGCCGCATTGACGGTCGGGATCGGCGCGCTCGGCCTGATCTTCGCGGTACTGCTGGCCGCACCCGCATTGTCGCGGCCGGTGGTGGGCGGTCTCGGGGTGCTGCTGCGGCCGTTCGGTCCTATTGGTCGGATGTCGCGCAATAATGCCGCGCGCAACCCACGGCGCACTGCCGCAACGGCTTTCGCGCTCACCCTCGGTCTGATGCTGGTGACCGCGATCGGCATGCTCGGCGCATCTGCGAAGGCCAGCGTGACCGTGCTCGTCGACAAGGGTGTGAAGGCCGACTACGTGCTGGCCGGACCGCAGCTGATCGGTGTGCCGCTCGGCGCGGGTGACGCGGTGCGCAAATCGGTGCCCGGGGTGGCGGATGTGGTCGGCTTGCGCGGTGTCACGTTCAAGGTGGGCGATGAGCAGCTGACCGGCACCGAATTCGACGGCTCGCCCGACAGCGTCCTCAACTACGACATGATCGAGGGCACCAACACGCTGGGTGACCGCGATGTCATGGTGTCGGAGAACGAGGCCGACAAGCGCGGCTGGAAGGTCGGCGATCAGGTCACCGTGACGAGCCTCGGGTTCAAGAAGATTCCGGTCAAGGTGGTCGGCATCTACAAGAAGACGCCGTTGCTCGGCCCCTTGGTGGTGTCGCCGGTCATGTACGACGAGGTGATGCCGGTCAACTTCCGGACCAACCTGTTCATGTTCGTCAAGGCCGAGCCCGGTGCCGACCTCACCCGGATGCGTACCGATCTGGAGAATGCGACCGAGCAGTTCGTCGTGGTCCAGGTGCAGGACCGCGAGGAGTTCAAGGGTGCGCAGGGCAAGCAGATCAATACGCTGCTCGCCATCCTGTACGGGCTGCTCGCGCTCGCGGTGGTGATCGCGATTCTCGGCATCGTCAATACTCTGGCGCTGTCGGTGGTGGAACGCCGTCGAGAGATCGGCATGTTGCGCGCGGTCGGCATGCAACGGGCGCAGGTGCGCCGAACCATCTATCTGGAATCCATGCTGATAGCGGTATTCGGTGCGATCGTCGGGATGCTGCTCGGTCTCGGCCTCGGTGTCGGCTTCCTGCGAACCCTGCGTGACCTGGGCATCGATGAGATCGCTATCCCGTGGAACCAACTGGTGCTGGTGCTCATCAGCTCGGCCGTGGTCGGTGTGCTGGCCGCGCTGTGGCCAGGTATTCGCGCCGCCCGTACGCCACCGCTGGCGGCTATCGCGGATCTGTAGGTCCTAGCCAGGGAACCTCGGGTGCGGGCATCCGTCCGCCCTCGTGCGCGGCCAGTTCGATGGCGGTGGCGAGGGCGGTCGAGGTCTCCGCGTGGTTGTTGTGCCGGGTGAATTCGGTGCGGGCAGGTCGAGTGCGGAACCGAGGTCAGCGCCTCGGGACAGACCCGCGATTATCGCGGCTAGGACCTCGAAATGCGTCGGCTTGTCGTATTCGCTCATCCGACCCGGCAATGGTGCCCCGCAGGCAGTCGGCCGCTCGGATTGCCCTGGGTGAGTGCCGCTGTGTCACAGCCGAATTCGAAGATCTGTCGGATGGTCCTCCGGCGGTCGAGACCGCAGGGTGCCGCGCGGACGACGGCCGCGCAGCCCTTGGAGTCATTGATGGGTGCGGTCCGGGTGCCGAGCGGGCCCGGTTCTCGCCGCTCGGCCGCTCGCCGTAGGGCGGAGATCGGGGCGTGGGTGTTGCCGCGATGGCTCATGAGTTCCTGCGACAGGATGCTCTGCGGTGCGTAGGGCTGGCGCGGGATGGTGTGCCGCGTACACCGCGCCCATGCCACCGCGGCTCAGTTCCCGTTCGATTACGTTCTCCGCGAATACATCACCACGGCGCAGCGAGCGGGCCCCTCCAACGCGTCGAGATCGCCGAGCAGCCTATCGGAGATGTGTCTGTCCGGTCACAGTGTGCTGAGTCTGGCTAACGAGTAATGCTACGGTAAGCGGAGGTAGTTACTCCGTTTAACATGTGGGGTTGGATGGGGAAGGAGGCCGCTGGCAATGGTGGCAGTGGGTCTCGGTGGTCCGAACGTGGATTTTTCGCCCGCGTTCGGCGGCATCGCCGAGAAGATGGGGGCGGCGGTGCACGGCCGCGGCGGCGAGGCGGTTCGACAGCTCGCATTGATCACCGTGCTTTATCTGGCCTATCGGGTGGGGCGGATGTTCACCGCCGACGACACCGTGCACGCGCTCGGCAATGCCAGGGCCATGCTCGGGCTCGAGGATAAGCTCGGGCTGCCGGAGGAGACCACAGTGCAGGCGGTATTCCTGCACCGGGGTTCTCTCGCGGTACCGGCCAATTTCTATTACGCCACCGCACATTTCACGGTGGCGGTCGCGGTGCTGTTGTGGCTGTGGGCCTTCCGGCCGGAGCACTACCGCTGGACCCGCAACCTGATGGTGGCATTGACCGGGGCCGCGCTCATGGTGCATGTACTGATACCGCTCGCACCGCCGCGCATGCTGCCCGACTACGGTTTCGTCGACCTCGCCGCAGTCCACGGCCAATCCGTCTATGGCTCACCGGATTCCGGCGGACTCTCGAACCAGTTCGCGGCCATGCCCTCGCTGCATGTGGGGTGGGCCCTGCTGCTGGCCTTCGCCATGGTCGCGGCGACCGGTAGTTCCTGGCGGTGGCTGGCATTGGCGCATCCGGTGCTCACCACCGTCGTCGTGGTCGGGACCGGCAATCACTACTGGCTCGACGCGATCGTCGCGGTGGTGCTGCTCGGGTTGGCGGCGCTGCTGCATCCGCTGGTGGTGCCCGCCTCGGCTACGGCGTGGGGCGCCATGGGGCCGGTGGGTCCGCAGCCGGTGCCGACGCGCTGAATCAGCTGGTTCCGGCATTTCGGTTGGCCCAGGCTTGGACATCGCCGCGGTCCAGGGCCAGCGCGAGCAGGTCGGGGAACTTGTCGGGGGTGCAGGCGAAGGCCGGTACGCCGAGGGCGGCCAGAGCGGCGGCATTGTCGTGGTCGAAGGCAGGAGCGCCGTCGTCGGAGAGGGCGAGCAGCACTACCACCTGCACTCCGGATTCCCGCATGGAGTTGACGCGGCGCAGCATCTCTTCACGGATACCGCCCTCGTAGAGATCGGAGATGAGGACGAACAGAGTGTCGGCCGGGCGGGTAATGAGCGACTGGGAGTAGGCGAGGGCGCGATTGATATCGGTGCCGCCGCCGAGTTGGGTGCCGAAGAGCACCTCGACCGGATCGGTGAGTTGTTCGGTCAGGTCGACGACCTCGGTATCGAAAACGACCAGAGATGTTTTCAGCGAGCGCATGGAGGCCAGGACCGCGCCGAAGACGGAGGCGTAGACCACACTCGAGGCCATCGAGCCGGATTGATCGATCGCGAGGACTACGTCCCGGCGCACCGCCTGCGCCTTGCGGCCGTAGCCGACCAGGCGTTCGGGCACCACGGTCCGATGTTCGGGGAGGTAGTTGGCCAGGTTCTTGCGGATGGTGCGGTCCCAGTCGATATCGCGCAGCCGAGGTCGGGTGACGCGGGCGGCGCGATTCAGTGCGCCGGAGACCGCGGCGACGGTGTGCGCGGCAACGCGCTGTTCGATTTCGCGGACCACCTTCTCGACCACCATTCGCGCTGTCGCCTTGGTGGTTTCGGGCATCACCCGATTAAGGCTCAGCAGGGTTCCGACCAGGTGCACGTCGGGTTCCACCGCTTCGAGGAGTTCCGGTTCCAGCAGGAGCTGGGTCAGATTGAGGCGATCCACGGCATCGCGCTGCATGACCTCGACAACGGTGGACGGGAAGTAGGTGCGGATATCGCCGAGCCAGCGGGCCACCTTCGGTGCGGAGCCGCCCAGTCCGGCGGAGCGTTTACCGGAGGTCTGATCATCGGTGTTGTAGAGCGCTCCGAGGGCTCGATCCATCGCCTCGTCGTCCGCGGCACCCAAGCCGCCCAGGGGTTGTTCGGCGGCGGTGCCGAGCACCAGACGCCAACGCCTGGACTGCGTTTCATCGATCGCGTTCATCCGGTCACTCCGAGGAGGTAGGTGACGGCAGGATGCCGCCACATCGTGGTTCGGGATTGATCGAGAGGCCCGAGCGCGGTGCCGAAGGAGCATGTCGGACTCATACCGGTACTCCCAGGATGTCCGCGACTGTGCGCATAGCGACGATCCCGCGTTCGACATCGAACGTCGTGTCCTCGCCGGTACGCGATGCGCCGGAGCCGGTGTCGCGCACCGCCTGGCCGATGGCGCGGCGCTCCCCGGATTCGAACGCGCCGAACGTGCGGCGCAGTAACGGCAGGATCTCGACGAACATATCGTCGCCGAGACCGCGCAGCCAATCGTCGATGAGCCGCAACAACTCTCGGTCGTGGACCAGCAGTAGCCCGCGACCGCCGAGGAACCCGTCGATCCAGGCCGCCTTGCCGGCGGCCGTATTGCCGATCGACAGTGCGGCCGAAAGCCTACGCGCGGACTCGGTTTCGTCGATGCGTCCGGCATCGGCGAGCAATCGGACGGCGCGGCCGACGAGGGCGCCGTGCACATCGTCACGGTCGGCCACGCGGTGCAGGGCGGCGAGCCATTCGCCGGTTGCCCAGTCGTTGTCGCGGGTGTGGATGGCGGTGTGCGCGGCATCGAGTTGAGTGCGCAGATGTTCGGCGGCGTCGGTATCGAGGCCGGTCACCGCGCCGGGCAGGCCCGCGCAGATTCGCACGAGCAGACCGTCCGCGACGTGGGCGAGTGCCTCGGTATCGGTGCCGCGGACGTCGCCGTAGCGCAGTGTGCGGGTCAGGCCGGGAAGGGCGGCGAGCAGGTGGGTTACGTCGTGGTCGAGTGCCGCCGCCGATTCCAGGCGGGTGATCAGACCGTCGGTGGCATCGCCGAGGTCGGCGAGCAGCGCGATCTCGAGCGCGTCGGTGAGATCGCCGACGGTACTGCCCTCGCGGCCAGCGGTATCGAGGATCTTGGCCTGCGCCGCGGTGCGGATGGTGGTGCCCCAGCGGGAGGCCTCGATAATCGAGACGGCGAATTCGGGTCGCCACCGCAGCGTCCAGGATTCGCGGAAGGTGCCGGTGCTGCGCACTTCGCCGGTTGTCGGTGTGCCCCAGTCGATTCCGAGCACGCGCAGCCGGTGCAGCAGTCGCGAACGCTCGACTTCGCGCTCCTTGCGCAGGTCGAGATCGAGGCTGCGGGACAAGGCTTCCTGCTTGAGCCGCAGTGTGCGGATCCGGGCACGCAGATCGGCATCCAGCGGGACTGTCGGCGTGCCATCGGGAACAGCGCCGAGCGCCTCACCGACCACCAGTTCGGAAGCGACGAGCCGCAGCATCGACTCATCACCGGCGCACATCACCGACCGCACTGCCTCGGTGACCTCCGACAGTCCGGCCAGTGGCCGTGCCCGCAGCACCGCGAGCGTGTCGGCGAGCCGGACGGCTTCGATGATGTGCGCGCTCGAGACCGGTAGATCGTGGGCGCGCAGCACTCCAGCCACCTTGGTCAGCCAGCGCGCGATCGGCTGCTCGGTCTCGGTGAACAGGTGGTGATACCAGCCCGGCGAGGCGATTCCGGCGCCGTATCCGGAGGTCGTCGCCAGCCGCGAATGCGTCCAGGGCACCCACGTCACCGTCGCCTTCACCTTCGGCAGCCCTTTGAGCAGCTTGGTATCCGCCGTCGCCGGCCCCAACTTCCCCGCCAACGCCGGCGCATGCCACGCCCCACACACCACCGCAACCCGCCGCGCCCCCTCTTTCAACACCTTCCGTATCGTCTGCCGCATATACGCTTCACGCCGCAAGGTGTGCGCGTCGATGCCGATGGGTTCGCGCTCAACGTCTTCGGGACCGATCGCTTCGTCGACAGTGTCGCCGGTCGGTGAGTTGGGCGACCCATCATGTGCGGTGGGCCGGGGTTCGCCGTTGGACATGAGCGTCTCGTCGTCAGCGCTACCCGTGGCTGAGCGATCACCCGCGCGGATGCCGCGCACTTCGTCCGGCTGGTGACCTGAAGCGTCGTCCGTTGGGGCCGTGGCAGGTCCGATCGCGAACATGCCTTGTCCGGCAGCGTCCCGCAGTGCGCCCATTGCCTCGGTGATCGCTTCGAAAGCGTCGGCGTCGGCCACGGATTCGACTACCGCGTCCCACCAGCGTTCGGCATCGTCGTAGCCGGCGGCAGCGGCCAATTCGGCGAGTGGGTCGATGCGGTCACCCGGTTCGTCCTCGGTGGCCAGGACGGTGCTCGCGGGCAGGTCGCAGAACCGCACCGGCACTGCGTGTTCCACCGCATATTGCAGCGCCTGCCATTCGGGGGAGAACACTGCGAACGGCCAGAAAGCGGCCTTGGCGGGCTGGTCCGGCACATAGGCCAGTAGCGCGACGGGCGGCGACATGCCCTCGGCTGCGACGTATCCGACCAAGGGGTCGGCATCGGCCGGGCCCTCGATCAGTATCGCGTCGGGACGAAACTGTTCCAGCGCGGCGCGCAGGGATCTGGCCGAACCCGGGCCGTGATGACGGATACCGAATACGTGGGTCACCGGACCACTCGAGGCGACGCTCTGCTGGACGTCCATATGGTCGTCGGTCGTGTTTGTCTTGCTCACCGTGTCACCCCCGGTTGAACATGCGCTGTGGTCGGATCAGGCGGCGCCTAGCCCTCATCCCGTGACCTCGCGGCAGGCGCGGTAGAAGTCGGACCACTCGGGGCGTTCACGCACAACGGCTTCCAGATATTCGGTCCAGATGACTGCGTCGGCCACCGGATCCTTGACGACAGAGCCGAGGACCGCGCCCGCTATATCGGACGCACGCAAGGTGCCGTCACCGAAGTGCGCCGACAGGGCAATCCCATTGGTGATCACCGAGATCGCCTCGGCGGTGGACAGGGTGCCGGAGGGCGTCTTGAGCTTGGTGCGGCCGTCGGCGGTCATACCGGAGCGCAGCTCGCGGAAGATGCGAACAACCCGCCGCACCTCCTCGGCCGCAGCCGGAACAGTTGGGAGTTCGAGCGCGGAGCCGAGCTGTTCGACGCGGCGGGCCACAATGGCGACCTCCTCGTCTTCACTGGCGGGCAGCGGCAGCACAACGGTATTGAAGCGGCGCCGCAAAGCGGAGGACAGGTCGTTGACGCCACGGTCGCGGTCATTGGCGGTGGCAATGACATTGAAGCCCTTGGCCGCCTGTACCTCCATCCCGAGTTCCGGCACCGGCAGCGTCTTCTCGGACAGCACGGTGATCAGCGCATCCTGCACATCGGACGGGATACGGGTGAGTTCCTCGATCCGCGCGATCGCACCGCGGCGCATCGCCGTCATTACCGGCGACGGCACCAGCGCACCCTCGCTCGGCCCCTCCGCGAGCAGTCGCGCATAGTTCCAGCCATAGCGGATCGCCTCTTCGGCAGTGCCGGACGTGCCCTGGACGAGCAGTGTCGAAGCACCGCTGATCGCGGCCGAAAGATGTTCCGATACCCAGGTTTTCGCGGTGCCCGGCACGCCGAGCAGCAGCAGCGCCCGATCGGTCGCCAGCGTCGCGACCGCCACCTCCATAAGCCGGCGCGGCCCGACGTACTTGGGGCTGATCACGGTGCCGTCGTCGAGCGTGCCACCGAGTAGATAAGTGACCACCGCCCACGGCGACAGTTGCCAAGACGGCGGTCGCGGCCGATCATCGATCGCGGTCAGTGCCCGCAACTCCTCGGCATAGGCCTGTTCGGCATGTGGACGCAACAGCTCCGGCATCGAATCGGTAGTGGTCACTGCAACTCCTCGAGCATCATCGAGCGGTGGTTGAGGTCATGGGCGAGCTGATCGAATGCTCGCTCCCAATTGGGATCGGTGCAGCGGCGCGCCACCGCGGTGGTCGTCCGCGCCGCGGTGACGGGCAGATGCACGGCCGCCGCGGACAGCAGCGACCGATGTGCGTTCGGGCCAGTGCCATGCGCTTCTGGGCGTTTGGCCGCGGCACGTGCGCGTTCGAACAACAACAGAATCAAGTGTTGGGCAAGAGGTTCCGGCCACGGATGGCCCATGGCGGGCAACAATGCCTCGAGCTCCGAGAGCCAAGCGCCGTCCAATTGGAGCAAATGTGTGGTGCGATCCGGCAGCGGCAGCAGTGCGAACAATTCGCGACGCCGCAGCATTGCCAGGTCGGTCGGCACGCCTGCATCGAACAGCGCCCGCGCCCAGGCCGGATCATGTTGTGCCAGTGTGGCATCCACCCAGCCGTCGAACAGCGGCTGCCGGAACCGGTCACTGATCTTGGCCCGAGTGGCCTTATCCGGTGCGCCTAGTTCCGACTCCCAGTGCGTCAGTGGTGTCGCCGCGACGAGTTGCCGCAGCCTACCGGCACGCAGATCCGGTGCTCCGTCCCAGCGATAGGTGAACTCAACGGTGCGGTCGTTGATGCCGTCCCTGCGGTCGGCATCGTCGAGTTCCTCCGGTATGCGGACAACCAGATTCGGATGCAGCAGCAGATGTTCGACCGTGACCCATGCGCTCGAGCGCCGAGTCACGCGCTGGGTGAATGCCGAATTCGGCAGCAGCGGCAGCAATCCGGCCGCGACTCGCCGCACATCCGATCGCCGATCGTCCAATGCCGTCTCGAGCAGTGGTTCGTCGTCGGCCGAAATCCCGTCGGCGAGTACGGCCAATAGCTCCGCTTTCAGCGGACCGGATTCCTTCGGCCAAGCCGCGGTCAGTGCTTCACGTGCGGCCTTGGCATCTCGGCCGCGCAGTTCGATGAGCCATTCGCGGCGCTCGGACGGTTGGCCGAACAGCCAGCTCTGCTCCGTCGGCGCATCGGAATGTCCTCGCGGCACCAGGTCGCGCCAGTCCGGATGTTGGTCGGCCAGCCAGCGGCCGCGGGTTCCGGCCAGGCGCAATAGCGGCTCGCGCAGGTCGGTATTCGCCTTCGCCTGTTCGAGCAGTAGCGCACACAGTGCATCCGGGGCGCGATAGTCGAAGGGTGCTGCGCCCGCGAACCATTCGGGCAGAAAGGGGGACCGGTCCCGCAACAGGCGGGCGAGACGGGATGCCGCGGCGCGGGGCAGGAGTCGCCGCGCGTCATCCACGGCGGGTTCGGGTTCGGCCGCCGTGCTGACGGATACGCCGCCGCGCGCGAAAGCGCCACGCAGCGCGGCAGATTCGAGCAGCAGCAGTGCGGGATCGGTGCGCAACCGGGTCGCGACGGCCGCCACCGGAGCCTCGAGCCGCGCGGGATCCGCTGCCCTACGCGCAGTGCCGAGCAGCGCCACCGAGGTCAGCTCCGCAGACACCGGCGCATTCGACGCCCCACGCGGGCCGAACTCGGCGCTACCGACGTCGACGACCTCACCCGCGGTGAATACCGAGATCGGCACCAATCCGGCCGCTCCCCATTCGGCCGCCAGCGTCACTGGATGCCCTCCGGACACGCCGAGCAGTCGCCACGGCTGCTCGGTGGCCGCAACAGGTAGTGCAGTGCCGTCGGATTCGGTGATATACCAGCCATTTTCGGTCCACACCGGCACGACATCGGTGAGCAGCAGCGGTCGCAATCGCAGCCACGGATCGCCCGCGAGCGCCTTGGCATGTTCGGCTAATGCGGCGGCGATCGTTCCGTCGGTGACCGGCAGCGTGGTGAATGGTTCGGCCGCGCGGTGCCGTTCGCCCCAGAGCGCCCGCAGCGGCGCGCCACCCGGGTAGTAGTGCAGATCCGCTTCGGCCATCATGCCAGGAAGTGGTACCTCCGCCGAGAAGCTCGGCGAACCGAAGGAATGCTCGAGCAGCAATGCCCAGCGTCGAGTCTGCCTGCCGTACAACCAGGTTCGGCGCGTATAGAGCCGCTCCTCCTCGCTGGTCCGGATCCCGAGTACCTGCCACTGGTCCCGAACTGCCGATTCGGCGCGCACGGATTCGGCTGACGTCGGATAGCCGATATGGGTACGGACGCTCGCCCGCAGCTCCGGTGACAATTCGTCGAGGCGGCGGTGCGCGGCGATCAGCAGATGCAGTCTCGCGTATTCGGCGAGTACGACATCTGGCCAATCCGCCCTGGTCACCAGGGTGGTCGGCAACTGGCGCAGCACGGCGGCGACGCCGGGGGCCTGCGCGTCGACCATTCGGGCCGCGATCGCCTCGAATGCCCGAAACGAGCGATCTGTCTGGGCCAATCCGGTCCGCACCTGATCGCCGAGCCAGATATCGAGTTCCTCCAGACCCTCCGTCACCCGCAGCCGCCGCTGTTCGGCGGTCGCCGGATTGGCAGTGCGGGCCTGCGGGTCGGCGGCGGGCTCGGCCGCGCGGACCGCGCGTGCGTTGATCCACTCCGCCGCGAAGTCCGCGATAGCGGCTTCGGCGACCGCACCGCCCGACCAGCCGAGTAAGAGCGACAAAGCGTGCTTGCACGGGAACTTGCGGCTGGGACACGAGCACTTGTATGCCGGACCCGCCAGATCCACGATCGTCTGATACGGCTTGGAGCCGCTGCCCTGGCACAGGCCCCACAATGCGGTGTCCGACTGCCCGGTGCCGTGCCACCGCCCGGCGAGCTTGCGCGCGGCCGATAGCGAGCTCGCATCCGGTGCGAGCGCGCTGACCTGTTCCTCGGTCCACAGCGCGGTCATGTGTTGGCTCCCGCCTGGTTCATCCGGCGGCCCCGGATCGACTGTATGTCATGTCTTCCCCCGTTACTAGGTTGTCGAATTTCTACCGCACCCCACCGACAAGTTGGGTGGTGAGCGGGTGTTTTTCCTGGAATACGCTGCGCGGACGGCAGATTCGGCAGCAAATGCGCCTTGCGCTGGTTGTCTGATTCTGGCATTCTGTCCTGTTCGGCTCCGACCGAGCCACCCGAATCGGGTGACACACCATCGAGCTGCCCGCCGGGGTTGGCGAGGGGTGGACATCGAGCGGGGCCCAGCCTGTTCGATGGCCATACCATCCCCGCGGGCAGATTCGCATTTCCGCTTCCCACCAGGCGAAACGGTGCCGCTGTGGGCGAATTCCACGCCATCGGGTAGCGTTTCGCTCAGCTTTCAACAGTGATACCCGTGCGGGGTTGGAGGACATGCCGCGGTTCGGTGGTGTAGGGGGTTACGCATGCGTACAGATCCCGGAACTGATACTGCGACGGTGCCGCGCCTGACCGAAGTGGTATCCAGGCGGCTCGCCGCGGATCCCGCGGTCACCCCCGATGTCGCGCATACCGTGCTCCGCGCCCTCGGTGGCGGCGAGTCCGATGATCTGACAACCGAATTCGACGGTTCCGGCATATTCCTGCGTGCGATCCGGGTGCGCGGCTTCCGCGGCATCGGACCCGAGGCAACACTGGAGCTGCCGCCCGGTCCCGGTCTCACATTGGTGGTGGGCCGCAACGGAAGTGGAAAGTCGAGCTTCGCCGAGGCCGCTGAACTGGTGCTCACCGGTAGTAATCGCCGCTGGGACGGCCGGTCCGCGGCGTGGCGCGAGGGTTGGCGGAATCTGCACGATGGTGGGTCGGCGCGCATCGAACTCGAATTGCTCACCGCCGGTGCCGATCCCGAACTCACCATCGCCAAAGAGTGGTCACCACAGGCCGATCTCGGCCAGGCGCATTGGACCGAGCAGCGATCCCGCACCGCGCCAACGGATTTCGACGGCCACCGCTGGGCTGGTCTGCTGGAGTTGTATCGCCCATTCCTGTCCTACAGCGAACTCGGCGCACTCGTCGACGGCAAACCGAGCGATCTGTTCGACGCGCTGCATCGGCTGCTCGGCCTCGACGAATTGACCGTGGCGCAGGAGCGGATTCGCACTCGCCGACTGGAACTCGAACGCGCCGTACGGGATTCGCGTCAGGAACGCATCGAACTGGTGACCGCGCTCGGTGCGGTGGCCGATGACCGTGCGGTGCGGATGGCGGCACTACTGCGCCCGGACCGTCCCGATCTCACGGCCATTGGTCGCGAAATACTCGGTACGGCAGAGAATCCGGTCGGGCCGGATGGGTTGCGGGCAATCGTGCGACTTGTTTTGCCGTCGGGTGCCGAGGTCGAGGCCATAGCCGCGCGCCTCGAAGGATGCCGCGCGGTGCTCGCTCGCGATTCGACCGCTGATGCCGAGGCCGATCTGCGGGTATTGGAGTTGCTGCGGCGGGCACGCGATCATGTCGGTGCCAGCGGACAATGCCCATGCCCGGTCTGTGGACGCGGGGAATTGGATGCGACGTGGCTGCGCGGTGCGCAAGCCTCGATCGCCGAGCTGACCTCCCGGGTCGACGCGCTCGCGACCGCGCGCGCCGCGCTGCGGCAGGCCGTCCGTGACGCCCGCGCGCTACCGGAACATATCCCGCCGGAACTGGATTTCGATCCACGCAATCCGCCCACCGTCGACACCACCGCGGTGCGTCGGGCCTGGACGGACTGGGCGGCGCTGACCGGCGCCGATTACTCGCCTGACCTGCCCGATCGCCTGCGTGGTGCGCATACGCGTCTGGTCGACGAACTCGAACTGCTGCAGCAGGGCACCCGCAAGGAACTGAACCGCCTCGACGAGGTGTGGTCGCCGCTGGTGCCACGCATCAGTGGCTGGCTGGCGGGGGCACGCGCTGTCGTCGCGAACGGCAGCGAACTGCGCACGCTCAAGCGCGCCGAGGATTGGCTCAAATCCGCGACGGCCGGATTGCGCGGGGAGCGGATGGCGCCGCTGGAGACCACGGCGCGCTGGGTGTGGCGCACGCTGCGTCAGCAGAGCAATGTCGAACTCGGTGCGATTCGATTGCAGGGCAATGCCGGAACCGCGCGTCGGGTGCTGCTCGATGTCACCGTCGACGAGGTGGATGGCGCCGCGCTCGGCGTGATGAGTCAGGGTGAGCTGCACGCCCTCGGACTTTCGCTGTTTCTGCCGCGAGCGACGGTGGAGGACAGTCCTTTTCGCTTCGTCATGATCGATGACCCGGTGCAGGCCATGGATCCGGCGAAGGTGGATGGACTGGCCAGGGTGTTAGAGGTCATGGCGTGGACGCGCCAGGTGATCGTCTTCACCCATGACGAGCGGCTGGCCGAGGCGGTGCGGCGCATGCAACTGGATGCCAGCGTGCTGGAAGTGCAGCGCCGCGAGCGCTCGGTGGTGGAAGTACGGGTCTCCAGCGACCCCATCCGCCGCTACCTCGACGACGCCCGCTCCCTCGTCCGCACCCCCCAACTTCCTCCGGCGATCGCCGACGAACTGGTGGCCACCTGCTGCCGCTCGGCCGTCGAAGCGGCCAGTCTGGCCCGAGCTCGACGCAATCTGCTTGCCGACGGCATGGACCATCGTGACGTCGAACGCCACATCGAAGGCGCGCAAACCACCCGCGCAATGGTCGCGCTCGCGGTAATGGGTATCGACGGCCGAGTAGACGACCTCAACAAACACCTTGCCCGGGAAGGCAAATGGGTCGTCGACGCCTTACGGGACGCCACCGCAGGAGCCCACGTACCCATCGGCCGCAGCATGCGCGACCTGATCGCGGACACCGAAAAGTTCGTCGGCTGGCTACGACGATGAACGAGGGCTGCGCATCGATAGCTAAGGGGTGGCGTTGAGCGTGGCGCATGATGACGTGGGCGCTGCGGGCGACGGTCGGCCTCGGCGGCCGAAGGTGGACGGGGCGCGGCGGCGAGGTGGCGCGCGCAAGCAAGGGGCGGCGCGCAAGCAAGGGGCGGCGCGGAAACCACATCCGCCGCGGCCGACAGTGGCCGAGCGGTTCGATGCGGTGGATCGGCTGCTCGACGGGTCGGTGACCGATGCCGACGGGCTGTGGTCGCGGGCGACGGTGTGGATTCTGCGGCTCGCGCTCGAACAGTCCGTCGACGAGCTGTGGTTGAAGGTGGCACCGGAATTGGCGCGCTGCCCGATGCGCGCACAACTGCTCGCCCTGCGCGTATTCGCGGGCGACGCCACCGCCGCGCAGGTCGCAACGGTATGGGCCGCCCTATCCCGCGCCGCCCACCACCACGATTACGAACTCGCCCCGAGCGTCACCGAATTACGCCGCTGGCGCGAACAGACCGTCGCGATCGCCACCGCACTAGCCAAAGCCGCCACCCGATGACCACACGCTGCGCGAGGGTGACCGCCCCGACCATCGATGGCGTCAATCCGCTCGACGATCGTTGCTAGACGATATGTCGGCGCTTCGGTATGGCCGCGCATGAGTCGCGCGGCGGCGCAAGGCATGTGGATCGAGATCAGGTGGAATCTGTGCAGGCGCCAAGCGAGTAGCCCCTCCACCAGTGCCACCTGATCTTGATAAGGCCCGGCCCCGGTGCACGCAGTGATCCGCGCGACGAGCAAGATTCGGAGTCATGGACCAGTCGCAGCCATGCCCGTGTAAGCGTGGGGAGCCGTTCGGCGCCTGTTGTGGACCGGTGCTAGCAGGGGAGCGGTCCGCGGCGACTGCCGAGGCGCTGATGCGCTCGCGCTACACCGCATTCGCGGTCGGCGATACCGAATATCTGCTGCGGTCCTGGCATCCGCGCACCCGACCGAAGACGCTCGACCTGGATCCGGACCAGCGCTGGCTGTTCCTGGAGATCGTGCGTACCGAGCGCGGCGGACCATTCGACGACACCGGCATCGTGGAATTCATCGCCCACTACAAGGCCGATCGACGCGGATCCCTGCACGAGGTCAGCACATTCACACGTGTGGAGGGCGTCTGGGTCTACCTCGACGGCGTCCTCGAACCATGACGGGTAGCGTGCCAACCATGCCACGTGTCGCGATCGAATACTGCACGCAATGTCGCTGGTTGCTGCGCGCGAGCTGGATGGCACAGGAATTGTTGAGCACCTTCGCCACCGAACTCGGTGAGGTGGCACTGATCCCCGGGTCGGGCGGTGTATTCCGCATCACCATCGACGGCGACCAGATCTGGGAGCGCAAGGCGGACGGCGGGTTCCCGGATATTGCGGTACTCAAACAGCGTGTGCGCGATCGCGTCGCGCCCGACCGTGACCTCGGCCACGTCGACAAGCGGCACTGACCCAACCGAGCGTGATATCGACCACGCCGGATTCAGGAACAGCAGCCGCCACCGCAGCATCCACCACCGGCGGGCCGCGGCGCGGGTGCAGGTGACGCGGCACCGCCGCCACCCCTGCTGACCGTGCCAAATGTGGTCAGCAGCTTGACCGTGTCATCGTGACCGTTCGGGCAGGCCGCCGGATTCGACGCCTCCGCCATCGGACGGTTTACCTCGAAAGTGTCGCCACAGCTGCGGCACCGGAAGCTATAACTCGGCATCGGCCCAGCGTAGCGCCAAGGGTGAGTGGTGCGTCCCACCTATCCCACTGTCCAACTGGACGTACTCTCGATAAGAGATCGCTAGGTGCTTGGACCCGGCCGGAGCAAACTCGCAGCGCACTGCCCGGGTCGTAGGCAGGAGGTGCGGAAGATGACCACGCAGTTCGATATCGAACCTGGCTCCGAGGTCGGCGACACCGAGCCGGTCGCGCAAACGACCTGGGGCCGCGTGAGTGGACGCTGGGACGGACCGGTCGCGGTGTGGCGCAGCATTCCGTACGCATCCGCGCCGTCCGGTCCGAACCGGTTCCGGCCGCCACTGCCGCCGCAGCCATGGGACGGCATCCGCGAGTGCACCACTTTCGGCGAGATCGCCCCGCAGACAATGGGCAATATGGTCCCGGTCGACTCCGACCTGCGGATGGGCGAGGACTGCCTGTGGCTCAATGTGTGGTCGCCGCGCAGTTCTGCCGATACCGGTGCGCCGCGCCCGGTGCTGGTGTGGTTGCACGGCGGCGCCTACTGCCTCGGCACGGCGGCCCAGGCGATCTACGACGGTCGCAAGCTTGCCGAAGCCGGTGACGTGGTCGTGGTGACGGTCAATTATCGCCTCGGCGCGCTCGGCTTCCTCGACTTGTCCTCGCTCTCCGACGATTTCACGCCGAATCTCGGTCTGCACGACCAGATCGCCGCGCTCGAGTGGGTCCGGGACAATATCGCCGCATTCGGCGGCGATCCAGGCAATGTGACGCTGTTCGGTGAATCGTCCGGCGCCGGATGCGTGACCGCACTGCTGACCTCACCGCACGCCGCTGGTCTGTTCCACCAGGCAATCGCGCAAAGCCCGCCCGCGACAACGGTTTTCGGCCAGGCGCGCGCTGCCGGTGTGGCTCAACGATTTCTGGAACTGATCGAACTCCCGTATTCGCGCGCAAGCGAATTGCTGGAGTGCCCGATCGAACGGATCGTGACCGCGGCGGGCGTACTGCTGGACGAGATTCCGTTGAAGGAGCCGGGCCGACTGGCAGCCGCGCCGGTGGTCGACGGCGATCTGGTGCCGACCTATCCGATCGACCGCTTCCAACAAGGCCGTTCACATCGTGTGCCGCTGATCATCGGCACCAATAAGGACGAGGCCTCGCTGTTCCGCGTCTTCCGCTCGCCGATCATGCCGGTGACCCCGGATGCGGTGAACGTCATGCTGCGCGATGTGGCCGCAAGCCATCCGGATATGTCGCCCGAGCGTATCGCCGAAATCACCTCGGCCTATCCGGATCTCGCGAAAACACGTGGCGCACTTGCCATGTCCACCGACGCGGCCTTCCGCATGCCCGCCCACTGGGTTGCCGACGGCCACGCTCAACACTCACCGACTTGGATCTACCGCTTCGACCATGCCACCCCCATGTTGAAGGCGGCCCGCGTCGGTGCCGGTCACGCCACCGAATTACCTTATGTATTCGGCAATTTCGGCACTCTGAACCATGACCCCACCTTCTGGCTCGGCGGCCGCAAGGTTGCCTTGGAAGTCTCCGGTCGCATGCAGCGCCGCTGGCTTGCCTTCGCCACCCACGGCGTACCGGCTGCCATCGACGGCTCCAAACACTGGCCCCCCTACCGCCCCGACACCCGCACCACCCTCCTCATCGACAACATCGACCGCGTAATCGACGACCCGGACCGCGACCTGCACACCGCCTGGGGCGAACAAGCCGTCGGCTTCAGCTGAGTCGCCGCACCTTCCGACGGGCAGCCAGGGTGTGGGGTGGCGGCCGTTGCTGCGGGAAACCTAGTGCCATGGTTGCCCCAGAGGCATCCGGTGCGGCAACCGTGCCCACGCCCCATGCGAGCTTGCGGGTGGTTCACCATGTGCTGCGTCGAGCTCGCGCACGGCTCACCGTGCGCCACCTCGCGAACGTCGAATGCCTTGTGCGCCTTACTATTACACGTCCGTGGAGAAGCGGATGCCGCCGTCCGGGATGTCGACGCCGGGCCAGATGCGGGCGCCGCGCAGTAGCTCGCAGCGGGCGCCGATGTTCGCGCCGTCGCCGATGACGGCGTCGCGGACGAGGGCGCGGGGACCGATGCGCGCGCCGAAGCCGATGATGGAGCGCTCCACGGTGGCGCCTGCTTCGATGCGGGCGCCGTCGAAGAGCACCGCGCCGTCGAGGCGAGCGCCTGCGCCTACTTCAGCGCCGCGACCGACGACGGTACCGCCGATGAGCAGCGCGCCGGGAGCGACGCCCGCACCCTCGTGGACCAGGGATTCACCACGCTGACCGGGCAGGGCCGGGGAAGGGGCGATGCCCCGGACCAGGTCGGCCGAGCCGCGGACGAAGTCCTCGGGAGTACCCATATCGCGCCAGTAGGACGAGTCGACATGGCCTTGGACGCGGGCGCCTTCGGCGAGCAGCGCCGGGAACACCTCACGTTCCACCGACACCGGCCGCCCGGCCGGAATCTTCTCGATGTATTCGCGCCGGAAGACATAGCAACCGGCATTGATCTGATCGGTGGGCGGATCCTGCGTCTTCTCCAGGAACGCGGTGACCCGCCCATCCTCGTCGGTCGGCACACAGCCGAATGCGCGCGGGTCGCTCACCCGAACCAGATGCAGGGTCACATCCGCGTTCGTGGACTCGTGGGTGTCCAGGATCGCGCCGAGATCGGTGCCGCCGAGGACGTCGCCGTTGAACACCATGATGTTGTCGGCGCGCAGCTTGGGCAGCACATTGCGGATGCCGCCACCGGTGCCGAGCGGTTCGGTCTCGGTGACGTACTCGAGCTCCAGGCCCAGGTCTGTGCCGTCACCGAAGTGTTCCTCGAAGACCTCCGCCTTGAACGAGGTGCCGAGCACGACGTGGGTGATTCCGGCGTCCGCGATGCGGGCGAGCAGGTGGGTCAGGAACGGCAGTCCGGCGGTAGGCAGCATCGGCTTGGGCGCCGACAGGGTGAGCGGACGTAACCGCGTGCCCTGGCCGCCGACCAGAATCACGGCGTCGGTGCCTACATTTCCTGCCATCATGCTCCCTGTTCACAGTGGATCGTGTGCTCGGTAGGTGCGCGCCTACAGACAGACACCAGTTTCGGTACCCAGCGACACGGGTTCGGCACCGTTGTGTGCCGAACTTGTGACGTTAGCTCTGGGCTTCCCGCGCCTGTTGGCGCAGCGCAGATCGAACCGCAATTCGGGAACGGATCGCAAGTCCGGCCCGCAACGCCAACCGCAACGGCGCCTGCCACCAGTGCGGATGCCGATCGGCCTGGAATCGGTACGCGCTCGCGTGGTGCGCGGGGAGCATCACCTCGGGATGGCGTCCGGCCGCATGCCCCTTGGCGTGGGTGACCTCGGCGTCGGGCACGAAGACGTTGTGCCAACCGGCCTTGCCCATCCGGTCGCCGAAGTCCACGTCCTCCATGTACATGAAGTAGCGCGAGTCGAAGCCGTCGATCGAATCGAAGGCCGCGCGCCGGACCAGCAGGCAGGAACCGGACAACCAGCCGACGGCACGCTCGGAGATCTGCTCGTTGTCCTGGCGGTAGCGCAGGGTCCATGGATTCGACGGCCATACCGTGCCGAGGATGGCGTGTCCGGCGCCATCGAGCAGGCCCGGCACTGAGCGCGCGGACGGGTAGACGCTGCCGTCGGGCTCGCGCACCATCGGTCCGAGCGCGCCCGCCCGCGGCCAGCGCTTGGCGGCGGCGAGCAGTTTGTCGATGGAATCGGTGCCCCAGCGAATATCCGGATTGGCGATGACGATGAATTCGACACTCGGATCGATCTCCGCGACCGCCCGGTTGATCGCGCCGCCGTAACCGATATTTCCGCCGGTCCGCAGCAGTCGCACGTGTGCGTTCGCCTCCGCCGCGAGCTCCGGCGCACCGTCCACCGAGCCATTGTCGGCCAGGATCACCTGCGGTTTTTCGCTGGTGGCAGCGGACAGGGTGGTGATGAAGTGCTCGAGGTGCTCGCCGGGTGAATAAGTCACCGTGACGACGACAAGGCCGCCGGGGGCCAAGGATCCGGAATCGCTCACGACTGCGCCTCGCTGACGCTCGGCTCCGTTGTGCGCGATTGCGCGCTGTGTTGATGGTTCACTCGCTGTGGCTCCCTCACGGGCAAGCAGCCTACTGTGACAACCTCGCCAGCGCGTCCCCGAGTGCGACCTTCCACGGCCGCAATGGCGTCAGCCCGGCATCGGCCCAGGAACGGTTGGCCAACACCGAATACGCCGGGCGCCGTGCGGGTCTCGGAAATGCGGTCGAGTCACACGGGCGCACCCGAGTCGGATCCGCGCCGATTCCGGCGAATATCGCCCGCGCGAATTCGAACCAGCTGACTTGGCCGGAATTAGTGGCGTGCAGCACTCGCGGCGCATCCGGTCGACCCGCCAATTCAAGGAGTCCGGCGGCCAGGTCGGCGGCGTAGGTCGGGGAGCCGAGCTGGTCCTCGACCACGTCGAGGGTGTCGCGTTCGCGTTCCAGCCGCAGCATGGTCGCGACGAAATCGCTTCCGCGCCCGGTGTATACCCATGCCGTGCGCACCACATGAGCGTGCGGCGCGGTTTCCAGCACGGCCTGTTCACCTGCCAATTTCGAGCGGCCGTAGACCGTGGCGGGTTCGGTCGGGTCGTCGGTGTCGTACGGCTTGTCGTGTGTTCCCGCGAACACGTAGTCGGTCGAAATATGGATCAATCGAGCGTCCACCTCCGCACATGCGGCAGCGAGTACGGCCGGTCCGGTCGCATTGACCGTGAAGGCGGCCTCGGGATCGGATTCGGCCTGGTCGACGGCGGTGTAGGCGGCACAGTTCAGCACGACATCGCCCGGTTCGATTGCGGCGCGCACGGCGGCCGCGTCCGTGATGTCCAATTCGTCGCGGGCGAAGGCGTGGGCGTCGGGTGCGCGGCGCAGGAGTTCGCGTCCCAACTGCCCGCCGGCTCCGGTCACGACGAGGCGCGCGGCTACGGTCGACAAGGGCGATATCGCGGTCACGGGCACGAGTCTGGCACGCCGTGGCACCTGCGGTTGAGGTCTGCCGCGGTAGCCGTCGGTTAGCCTCGGGGCGACGGTGACGGGGGCTACCGGAGGCGGGGCGGTCGAGTCAGCGACGCGTCGGCTTCGACGAAACCGGCGCTGCGCAGTCGGAATCAGCTGGGAGCGCGCGGGGCAAGCGCAGCATGGTGCTTGGGCAGGATGCTCGGTTTTTGGCGAGAGGATGCAGTGGTGCCGCAGAAGGTGAGGGCGACAGCGTCGTCGCGACTGTCCGATGCTGCGAGCGGCTTGGGGCCGCTGCGCACGTTCATCGCGGTCGGGGCGGTGCTGGTCCTGCTCATCACCGGATTCGCCTGGCACAGCGTGGACTCGCTGATCTCGAATATCGAACGCATCGGCGGCCTCGGCCTCGGCGGTGGGCACGACGGCGCCGTCGACATCCTGCTGGTCGGTGTGGACAGCCGCACCGACGCGCACGGCAATCCGCTCAGCGGCAATGAGCGCGCCATGCTGCACGCGGGCGATGAGGTCGGCACCAATACCGACACCATCGTGCTGGTTCGTGTACCGAACGACGGTCGCTCCGCCACCGCCCTCTCGATTCCGCGCGACTCCTATGTCGACATTCCGGGTATGGGCAAGGGCAAGATCAACTCGGCTTATGGCGCAACCAAGGAGGCCCAGCGGCTAAAGCTGACCAACCAGGGCGTTTCGGAAGCCGACGCGGACAAGCAGTCCACCCAGGCGGGACGGCAGGCGCTGATCAAGACCGTGGCCAATCTCACCGGCATCACGGTCGACCACTATGCCGAGGTCAGTTTGCTCGGGTTCGTGCTGCTGACCGATGCGGTCGGCGGGGTCGATGTGTGCCTGAACAGTCCGGTGGACGAATGGATGTCCGGCGCCGACTTCCGGGCGGGGCGCCAGAAGCTCGACGGCCCACAGGCTTTGAGTTTCGTGCGCCAGCGCCATGATCTGCCGCGCGGCGACCTGGACCGGATCGTGCGCCAGCAGGTCTTCATGGCGCGGCTGGTCGGCCAGGTGCTCAGCGCCAAGACGCTGAGCAATCCGGGCAAGTTGCATAATCTCAGCGATGCCGTCGGTCGCACCGTGGTGCTGGACGACGATTGGGACGTGCTGGCGTTTCTGCAACAGTTGAAGGACCTTTCGGGCGGTCAGGTCAGTTTCGCGACGATTCCGGTCGCCGATCTCAACGACACGACCAGCGACGGTGAATCGGTCGTGCGGGTGGATTCGAAGACGGTCAAGTCTTATGTGGCATCGCTGGTCGACGGCAAGTCGCAGGATCATGCCGAGCCGACAATCGATCCGGCATCGGTGAGCGTCAGCGTGTTCAATGCGAGCGGGATCGGCGGGCTCGCGGGACAGGTGGCACAGGCGTTGACGGCTAAGGGATTCCAGGAGGGATTGGTCGGCAATTACACCGGGCCCAGTGTCACCGGCAGTCGAGTCCTCGCGATGGATGCCTCCAATCCGAAGGCCAAGGCGGTCGCGCAGGCGCTCGGCGGGTTGACGGTCATCGCGGACAGCACGTTGTCCCCGGATTCGGTCAGCGTCGTGTTGGCAAGCGACTATTCTGGTCCGGGCTCGACCGCGGGCAGCATGTTCGACTTCTCCGGAACGTCGAGCACCGCGACGCCCGTACCACCGGCTCCACCGATCGACGCAGGCCAGAATGGACCGAAATGCGTGAATTGACCATGCGTGAATTGACCTATGCGTGACCACGACCAGGTACTGACCCTCACCGAGGCGGTGCTGGATCCAATCCTCGAGCGCGATCCGGCAGGTCCGCGTGTCACCTACTACGACGATGCCACCGGCGCCCGGATCGAACTATCCGGGCTGACCCTGGCGAACTGGGCGGCCAAGACCGCCAATCTGATCCGCGACGAATTCGGGCTGAGCCCGGGTGCGCGCGTCGCGGTGCTGCTGCCCGCGCACTGGCAGACCGCCGCGGTGCTGCTCGGCTGCTGGTGGGCCGGGACCGAGGTGGTGCTCGGGCCCGATGCGGATGCCGATCTGGCGCTCGCGACCGCCGAACGGTTGGACGAGACCGACAGTATTGCGGAGGTCGCGGCGCTTTCGCTGGATGCCTTCGGCATGCCGGTGCGCGATCTGCCGATCGGCATCACCGATTTCGCCACCTCCGTGCGGGTGCACGGGGACCAGTTCATGCCGCGCGGCGCCGGGGTGGCGCTGGACGGGATGCCGGTCTCCGAGGTTCTCGCCGAGGCGAGGAAATCCGCTGTGCTACAAGGGTTTTCCGAGGGTGACCGGGTGCTGTCGAGCGCGTCGTGGGATACCCCGGCCGAGCTGATCGACGGGTTCGTCTCGGTGCTCGTCGCGGGGGCCTCACTGGTGCAGGTGGTCAATCCGGATCCGGCGCTGCGCGAGCGACGCATCGAATCCGAGCGGGTCACCGCGCAGCGCGGCTGAGCTCCGACCCTGGTATAGGTCGGCGTCCGACCATGGGACGTTCCACCCTGGCCGGGGAGTCCGTACGGTGGAATTGTCGCGCAACGATGGGGTTGGTGAAGTGATGAAGCCGCAGTATTGGTTCCGGTGGTTATCGGTGCAGGGTGCGCCGCGGTTTGCCCTGCGCACCCAGGCGCGACGCGGCGATCCGTTCGCCCAACTCATGGGCGGACCGGACGGTCTCGCCGACCCCTATCCACTGATCGAGCGGCTACGCGGACAGGGCCGGGTGCAGCGCACCTCGATCGCGTGGGCGAGCTTCGACCACGACCTGTGCCGAGCCGTGCTGCGGGACAACCGATTCGGTGTGCGTACCACCGACTCCTTCAATATTCCGAAGCCGCTGCAGTTGCTCGCCAAGCGACTTCCCTTGCCGCCCAATCCGGTTGAGCCGCCATCCATGCTGGTCATCGACCCGCCCGAGCATACGCAGATGCGCAAGCCGGTCGCCGCGGCCTTCACTCCGCGCGCAATCGGACGATTGCGCGAACGGGTCGAGACGGTCACCGAGGAACTGCTCGGTGCGCTGCCCTCGGGCGGTTCGGCCGATCTGATCGAGTCATACGGCGCGCAGGTGCCGATTGCCATCATCTCCGAAATGCTCGGCTTCCCGGAAAGGGACCGAAAGTTATTCCTGGACTGGGGCGATCGGATGACGCCCCTGCTCGACGTCGGGATTTCCTGGCGGGCATTCCGGCGGGCGCTCGGCTCGATGGAGGTGATGAACGATTACCTCGACGGACATATCGCGCGACTGCGCCGCGAACCGGGCGATGACATCCTCAGCAGTCTGGTCACCGCGGGTGAACTCGACGATTACGCCTTGAAGGCGACCGCGAGCCTGTTGATGGGCGCGGGTTTCGAGACCACGGTCAACCTGATCGGCAACGGCGTCGCACAATTGGTCACCCACCCCGAACAATTGGATCGATTGCGGGCCCAACCCGATCTCTGGCCGAATGCGGTCGAAGAGGTGCTGCGCATCGATGCGCCGGTACAGACGACGGCACGAATCGCATTGACCGACTTGGAGCTCGAGGGTGTGCGGTTGCACAAGGGCAATACCCTGGTGCTGTCGCTGGCAGGTGCGAACCGCGACCCCGCCGTCTTCGCCGATCCGGCTGTCTTCGATGTCGGACGCTCGAATGCCAAGGAGCACTTGACATTCAGCAGTGGCCTCCACGCCTGCCTCGGTGCGAGCCTAGCCCGCATGGAAGCCACCTACGCGCTGCAATCGTTGTTCGAGCGGTTCCCGGACCTGCGACTCGATGGGACACCGCAACGGCGAGAACTGTTCACGCTGCACGGATATGAACGGATGCCGGTTCGGCTCGGTCGCCGGGCCAGCGCCCCGGCTCCCGAACCGACGACGGTCTGAGGGCTACATGCCGTGCCGATGGTCGCCCGTAACGGCTTCGCACAGCTGCGCTTCGGTTTCGGGTGAGAACGGTTCGCGGTAGGCGGCAACGGCTCGGCGGGTCTCCTCGTCCACCAAATCGGCGTTGATCTGGGCTGCGGCGGCTGCGCCCGCTGCCGCGGCCGCACCGACCTGGGACGTCAGGTCGGTAACATTGCCTGCGGCCCAGACACCGGGCACGTCGGTCCGGCCGGTGGCGTCGGTGGGGATGTATTCGCCGACGCCAGCCGGGTGCTCAGTTGGTTGCAGTCCGAGTTTTTCGAGAAAGTTCGCTCGGGCCACCATCCGTGAGCCGACCACCACGACCTCGCGGGGGACTACGGTGCCGTCGCTCAACCGGACTCCCGCGAGGCGGTCGTCGGTAATCTCCAGCGCGGTCACTTCACCGCGCACCATGCGAATACCGCGGGCATTCAACTCTTCGGCCTGTTCGGCGGTGAGTGGGATGGTGTGCGAGAAGTACGTGACATCGGCGGTGAGCTGACGGAACAGCAGTGCTTGGTGCACCCCCATAGGGCCGGTGCCCAGGACACCGATGGCCTGGTCGCGGACCTCCCAGCCGTGGCAGTACGGGCAGTGGATCACATCGCGACCCCAATGCTCCCGCAGTCCCGCGATCTCGGGTAGCTCATCGACCAGCCCGGTTGTCACCAAAAGCCGACGCGCCCGCACGGATCTGTCACCGAGGCATACCGCGAATCCCTCGGCATCCCTCGCGACCGTGACGACCTCGCCGTTCACCACATGCCCGCCATAGCCGCGAACCTCGGCCCGACCGCGTTCCAGCAACTCGCCGGGCGGTGTTCCGTCCCTGGCGAGCAGTCCGTGCACACCCTCGGCCGGGGCATTACGCGGCTGCCCCGCATCAATGACAACCACCGACCGGCGCATCCTGGCCAGTATCAGCGCACCGCTCAATCCGGCCGCGCCACCGCCGATCACCACCACGTCATAGCCGTCTTTCAGCTGATCGCTTCGCTCGGTCACAGGTGCGCCTCGCTGGCGCTCGGCTCCGCTGCGACCGTTGGTGCTGTGCTGATCGGTTCCCTCGCTTCGCTCGGTCACATGACCACCTCCTCCAGGCAACCATGCATGCTGGGCGGCGATAATGGCAAACAAACTTGCCGTTATGGCAAACTGGTGGGCATGGACAATGACCTCGGCCGAGCCCTCGACGCGGTCGGACCTCGGTTACGCGCGCTGCGTCGCCAGCGCGAAACCACACTGGCCGACCTGTCGACGGAAACCGGCATCTCGGTTAGCACGCTGTCGCGCCTGGAATCCGGTGACCGCCGCCCAACCCTCGAACTGCTGCTGCCGCTGGCCAAGGCGCACGGCGTCACTCTCGACGAACTCGTCGACGCCCCACCCACCGGCGACCCGCGCATCCACCTGCGCCCCATCACCCGCCACGGCATGACCATGCTGCCCCTGACCCGCCGAGCAGGCGGGATCCAGGCATACAAGCTCGTCATCCCGGCCTACAGCCCCCGTCAGGAGCCCGACCCGCGAACCCACGAGGGCTATGAATGGCTCTACGTCCTCAACGGACGCCTACGCCTCGTCCTCGGCGAACATGACGTGATTCTCGTGCCCAGCGAAGCCGCCGAATTCGACACCCGCGTCCCGCACTGGTTCGGCGCGGCGGACAACGAGCCGGTCGAATTCCTCAGCCTTTTCGGGAAACAGGGCGAACGCGCCCATGTTCGCGCCGCGCCGAAATCCGCCCGTCGGTAGGGCGTGCCGAGCAGTCGCCGTGCCGCCTGCCGCGCAGCTGAATGGTTGCCAGAACTCGCTCGACGGCTCGGGTCTTCGTTGCGAAGATCGAACAAGTGCCGCGATCTACGAAAGTTGTGACATGACTCATTCTGCCGGAACCGATTCCAGGCGGCGCGCGCTGCTCGGTATTGCTCTGCTGTCCACGCTGGCCGCCTGCGCGAAGGCACCCGCGCGCGAGATCGCCCCTGCACCAGTATCGGATTCAGTGGCGCGCCCGGACTCGACGGCGCACTTCGCCGAACTGGAGCGACGATTCGACGCTCGACTGGGGATCTTCGCTGTCGCGACCGGATCCGGATCCACGCTCGCGTATCGGGCGGATGAGCGCTTCGCGTTCTGCTCGACATTCAAGGCGCTTGCCGCGGCCGCGGTGCTGTCGCGAAATCCGCTGTCGCATTTGGATACTCGGATACGGTTCACTCGCGGGGACATCCGATCCATCTCACCGATCACCCAGCACCGGGTAGATTCCGGCATGACAATCGGCGAGCTGTGTGACGCGGCGGTCCGCTACAGCGACGGCACCGCAGGCAATCTGCTACTCGATGATATCGGCGGAACGGCTGGATTCACCGACTACCTACGCGGCCTCGGCGACCAGGTCAGCCAGCTGGACAACTACGAACCCGAGCTCAATAGCGTTGTCCCGGGCGATGATTCCGACACCACCACCCCGCGCGCGATCGCCGCCGATTTCCGGACGCTGATCCTAGGCTCGGCGCTACCGGATGACAAGCGCGCACTCCTGACGGATTGGCTCAGGCGCAATGTCACCGGTGCGAAACGCATCAAAGCCGCCACCCCCGACGGCTGGACTATCGCCAACAAGACCGGCACCGGCAACTATGGCCGTGCCAACGACATTGCCATCGTGACCCCACCCTCGCGCCCGCCGCTGCTGCTGGCGATCATGTCGGACCGCCCCAGCGGCTATGACGCACAACCCAGCGAAGACCTGATAGCCGAGGCCGCCCGACATATCTTCACCATCCTGAACTGATTTCCGGGTTCCGGTCCGAGGTCCGCACGCGGCATCGGTGCGGCAGCGAACGAAGAGTGTGCACATCCCATTCTCTCGCCGTGTCCGAGTCACTCTGGGCGCGGTTTCCAGGTGTAGCGGGTTTTGGGGCGGCCTGCGTGGCCGTAGTCGGACTTACGGTCGACCAGGCCGTCGTCGGCCAGCTTTTCCAAGTAGCGCCATGCCGTAATCCGCGAAACCCCGACGGTGCTGGCCGTATCGGCGGCAGTGAGTCCGCCTGGGGCGTCGCGGACCGTGCGGGAGATTTCGTCCAATGTTTGCGGGGCAACGCCTTTGGGTGCGGTGGCGCGTTGGTCGGAGGTGCGTAGGGCGCTGAGGGCGCGGTCGATATCCTGTTGGGAGATGGCGGTTTCGCCCGCGGGTAGGGCGGTGCGGAATTCGCGGTAGCGTTCGAGTTTGTCGCGGAAGGCGGCGAAGGTGAACGGTTTCAGCAGGTAGAGGACCACCCCGTAGGAGACCGCGGTGCGCACCATGGCCAGGTCGCGGGCCGAGGTGATGGCGATGACGTCGGGGCGGGGTGCGAGGCCGGTCAGGGCGGCGGCCACATCCAGGCCGCTGGCATCGGGAAGTCCGATATCCATGAGCACCAGGTCGATCGGTGCATTCTCGGCAGCCGCATCGGCCGCGGCGCGCATGGCCTCGCGACCGGTGTGTGCGACGGCGACCGCGCTGAAGCCCGGAATCCGTTCGACGTAGGCGCGGTGCGCCTCGGCGATCAATGGCTCGTCCTCGACGATCAACACTCGGATCATCGCGCATCCTTTCGTGGGATCGTCACGGTCACGGCACTTTCCGGATCGCGTTCGGTGTCGATTACGCCGCTGTGCCGGTCGACAAGGCGATGGACCAGTGCCAGCCCGAGGCCCTGATGGTCGGCCTTGGTGGAGTAGCCGCGTTCGGCGGCGCGGGCGAAGGCTTCGGCCGACATGCCGGGTCCGCTATCCGCGACGCGCAAATACAGTGCCGAATCGTTCGCCGGTCGCACCGAATCGAACGCCGCCGCCATCTCGATGGCCAGTGCTGGCTCCGGTGCCAGCGCCGGATCGGCAGCAGCCGACGCATCCTGCTGGCGCACAGTAACTTCCACCCATCCAGCGTCACCTTCGGCAGCCGCGTCGATGGCATTATCGATCAGATTGCCGACCAGTGTCACTGTCTCCTGCGCGGACAGCGGCGCGGTCGAGTCGAGCGCCGTATCCTCGGTGATCGTCAACTCGATGCCGCGCTCGGCCGCCTGGTTCACCTTGCCGAGCAACAGTGCCGCAAGCGCCGGATCGCCGACCGAGGCGAGTAGCCGATCGATGAGAGCTTGGGACAGTTGAAGTTCCGCGGTCGCGAACTCCACCGCCTCCCGATAGCGTCCCAACTCCACCATGGTGATCACGGTGTGCAGCCGGTTGGCCGATTCGTGCGCCTGTGCGCGCAGCGATTCCGCGAATCCGCGCACCGAATCGAGTTCGCCCATCACGGTACGCAATTCGGTGTGGTCGCGGATGGTGATCACGGTGCCGATCGGCCGCCGCTCCCAGGTGACGACATCCTGATTGACCAGCAGAATCCGGTCCGTGGTCACATGCATCTCGTCGCGAACCACCCCCCAACTCATCCGCTGCATCGAAATCGGCAGATCCGCACGCGCGACGGGTCCATCGGGCAGATCCAGCAACCTGCGCGCCTCGTCGTTGACGACCTCCGCGCCATCGGCGTTCGGACCGAACACCACCAGCCCCTCGTGGATCGAATGCAGCACCGCATCGTGCTGTTCGTACAGCGTGCGCAGCTCATCCGGCGCGAGACCGTGCGTCTGTCGACGAATCCGGCGACTCAACAGAAACGAACCCGCCGCCGCTACCACTAGACCCGCTGCGGCCACGCCGAGAATCAACGGCAATTGCGTACCGACCTGAGCGCCGATCCGTGCCCGGGTGACACCCGCCGAGACCAATGCGACGATGCGCCCGTCGTCATAGACCGGCGTGACCGCCCGAATGGAGGGCCCGAGCGTTCCGGTGTACGTCTCGGTGAACGTCTCCCCGGCCAGCGCCCGATCGATATTGCCGCTGAATGGTTGCCCGATGAGTGCGGGCGTGGTGTGGGTGTAGCGGGTCCGATCACGTGCCATCACCACGATGAAGTCCATCCCGGTCGCCATGCGGGTCCGTTCGGTCACCGGTTGCAGTAACGCGGTGGGGTCGGGGGTGCGCAGGGCCTCGATGGTGGACGGCGCGTCCGCCACGGCCAAAGCGACATCGGTGACCTCGCGCGAGGTGGTGACATCGCTGTCGTGCCTGGCGTCGAGTACGGCTAGCACCGCCCCGATGCCGATGACCAGCCCGAGCACCACCAGTTGCAGCACGAAGGCCTGTCCGGCCAGCGATAGCCGACCGCGTCCCCCGTGTTTCTCACCGCGCAACACTTGCTTTTCCCTCGTGCCCATTGAACGTAATGCACCAAAGCGTGACCGCCGTCACCCCTAGCAGCCAACATTGTGCACGTGAGGGCGTGAGCCACCTCACGCCGGTACCACTGAAGAGGACTTTCCCGATATGAGCGATGTAGCAAAACGACAGCCGCGCGACCGTACGCACTGGCTGTATCTGGGCGTGATTGTCGCCGTAATCGCGGGAATTCTGGTGGGCTGGTTGGCGCCTGAATTCGGTCAGGACCTCGCACCGCTCGGCACCATGTTCGTCAATCTGATCAAGATGATGATCGCGCCGGTCATCTTCTGCACGATCGTGCTCGGCATCGGATCGGTGCGCTCCGCGGCCAGCGTCGGCAAGGTGGGCGGACTCGCGATCGGTTACTTCCTGGTGATGTCGACGATCGCACTCGGCATCGGGCTGGTCGTCGGCAATCTGCTCGAACCGGGCTCCGGCATGAATGTCGCCACTACCGCCAAGCAGGGCGCGAAGCTCGCCGATCAGGCGCACGCCGCTGGCGGCACCTGGGATTTCATCCAGAGCATTATCCCGACCACACTGGTCTCCTCGCTGACCACCGGCAGCGTGCTGCAGGCGCTGTTCATCGCGCTGCTGGTCGGATTCGCGCTGCAGGCGATGGGTACGACGGGGGAGCCGATCCTGCGCGGTGTCGCATCGCTGCAGAAGTTGGTGTTCCGGATCCTGTCGATGATCCTGTGGCTGGCCCCGATCGGCGCGTTCGGCGCCATCGCGAATGTGGTCGGTAAGACCGGCCTGGACGCGGTGAAGCAGTTGGCGTTGTTGATGTTCGCGTTCTACCTGACCTGTCTGGTGTTCGTCTTCGGTGTGCTCGGCGTGCTGCTGTGGTCGGTATCGCGGGTGTCGATCTTCAAGCTGGTCCGGTACCTGGCCCGGGAATACCTGCTGATCCTCGGTACCTCGTCCTCCGAGTCCGCGCTGCCGCGGCTGATCGCCAAGATGGAGCACCTGGGCGTCGAGCGGACCACCGTCGGTGTCGTCGTACCGACCGGATATTCATTCAACCTGGACGGCACTGCCATCTACCTGACCATGGCGTCGCTGTTCATCGCCGATGCGATGGGCAAACCGCTCAACATTGGTGAGCAGGTCGGCCTGCTGCTGTTCATGATCGTCGCATCCAAGGGCGCGGCCGGGGTGACCGGCGCGGGTCTGGCCACGCTGGCGGGCGGGCTACAGAGCCATCGCCCCGAACTGCTCGACGGCGTCGGACTGATCGTCGGCATCGACCGGTTCATGTCCGAAGCCCGTGCGTTGACCAACTTCTCGGGCAATGCGGTCGCCACCGTGCTGGTCGGCACCTGGACCAAGACCATCGACATGGATTGGGTCCACTCGGTCCTCGACCGCAAACTGCCCTTCGACGAGCGGACCATGATCGACGACGACCACGAGCCGCGGACACCGCAGCAGCCAGACGCCGTAGACATGGTCAAGGCCTAGTGCCTCGCGCGGACGATGAGATAAGCCATGACCGCCGAACGATGGTTCCCGCCCGAAGATGATCTGCACCTGCGGATCTGGATGGCCGGTGTGGTCTTCGACTACGCCGCCACCGCGGCGGCGGTACACAATCTGATCCACGATTGGCGGCGAAAGCACTGGTGCACAATCGAATTGATTCGTGACACCGTCGAGAACTGCCGGCTGCTACCGCGCCTGCCGTGCGAACGCTTGTTCCTCGGACCGTGACCGGGCCGAGGCACCAGCGCTTCCCGAATACGAAGGGGCCCGCAGGATCTGCGGGCCCCTTCGTGGCGTGCGGCTCAACTGGCCCACTTCTCGGGGTTCAGGTAGTGCTGGGTAATCGCGGTCGCGTGCCCGTGCCCGAAGCCGTGCTCGGACTTCAGCCACTCGACGAGTTCCTTGTGCGACTTCTGGTTCGAGGCGACCATTGCGGCCTTCCACTCGTCGATCGTTCTGCCGTATTTGGCTTCGATCGACGGGAAGTAGGATGCGGGGCCTTTGGGTTCGGTCGCCATGCTCGTCTCCTGTATTCGCTGGACGTTCCGCAATATCGACGGGGCCGATTGCCGAAACTTATCGGTGCGCGCGGGAATGTGTGCCTGATCACGAACACCGGCGCCGACCTCGCGGGGTACGAGGTCGGCAAACGGGGATCCGGTTGCGGCGAAACCTGGTGTCGACCAGCGTGCTCCGGACAATCAGGCGTTGACGGCGACGCGCTGGGAGTCCTGCCGGTGCGCGACGGTACGCTCGCGGATCAGCAGGACGCCCGTGACGGCGACCAGCGCTGCGGTGAGGCCGTGGATGCCGAACGCGGCCGCGGCCGAGCCGCCCCAGCTGAGCACGGTGAGCATGTCGCCGATCGGAATCAGTGCGATCACCAAGGTGACGATGCCGAGGGCGTAGCGCTGCTTGATGGCGAGCAGCACCAGGATGATCAGCCCGGAGACGGTATCGCGGACGCCCTTGAGATTCATGAATGCGACCGCATCACCCGTGGGCCATTGCGGCAGGCCGAACCCGTTGGCGATGGTCTCCGGGGTGACCAGGTAGCTGATGCCGATGTAGAGGATGAAGGCGGCGCCGATCAGGGAAAGGGCGGTGGCGATGCGCGATATGGTCATGACGTGCTCCTCGAAATCGTGCTCTAGTTTCTAGCGTCGCTAGGTGTGATAGCAACGATAGCGAAGGCCCCGTTAGTTTGTCTAGCGATGCTAGAATTTCGAATATGACCACGCAGAACCGCAAAGAACGCGAACGCGCCGAACGCCACCAGCGCATCATCGACGCGGCCCGCGAACTCGCCGAAACATCGGGCTGGGAGGCGGTGACCGTGCGCCGCCTCGCGGAGAAGATCGAATACAGCCAGCCGGTGCTATACAGCCACTTCGCGGGTAAGGCTGCGATCGTCTCGGCCGTCGCCGAAGAAGGCATCGCCGAACTCACCGCACAGCTGCGCGAGCGGCGGGCCCGCGCGAAAACCCCGGTCGAGGCACTCGAGGCCATGGTGCGCGGCTATCTGGACTTCGCGACCGAGAATCCGGCGCGCTACGACGCGATGTTCGTCCTCAACACCGAACTCACCTTCGGCAACGACGCGCCACAGGTGCTGCGCGACGCATTCGGCGAGATCCAGAGCGCGTATGCGCCGTTCGCCGGCGATTTCAACCTACAGGCGGGCACCGAGGTGGCCTGGAGCACCCTGCACGGCATCGCCACCCTGGATCGCAGCGGTCGCCTGGTCGATGACCTGCGCGAGGACCGCATCCGGGTGCTGCTCGGCCAATGGGCACATCAGGGAGCGAATGGGTGACCGATACCTCGCAGGGGTGACGGCACAGCCCGGGTCGGCCCGGCAGAATCGAGGTATGCCCGATGTCGTGGTGGTCGGTTCCGGTCCCAACGGTCTCGCCGCGGCGGTGATCCTGGCCCGTGCCGGTCTCACCGTCGAGGTGTACGAGGCGCAGGGCACCGCAGGCGGCGGCAGCCGCACCGCCGAGCTGACGCTGCCCGGATACCGACACGATGTCTGCGCTGGTGCGCATCCGATGGCCTTGGCATCGCCATTCTTCCGCGCCTTCGATCTGGCCGCGCACGGTGTCGAACTGCTCGCGCCCGAGGTGTCATACGCGCATCCGCTCGACGGCGGCACGGCCGGTCTGGCTTGGCGCGATCTGGACCGCACCGCCGCCGGCCTCGGCCGGGACGGCACCGCATGGCGTGCGCTCTTCGAACCGATGGTCCGGCATTGGCGGCAGGTCGTGGATTTCGCGATGTCGGATCTGCGCCGCCCGCCTGCAGACCTGCTGACCGGACTGCGCTTCGGACTGCGCGTGCTCGAGCAGGGATCGCCCCTGTGGAACCTGCGATTTCGTGAACAGACGGCACCCGCGCTGCTGACCGGCGTCGCCACGCATGCGATCACGCCGCCGCGCGCCATTCCGGCGGCCGGAGCGGGCATGCTGCTCGCGACCCTCGCCCACGCCGGAGGCTGGGTGCTGCCACGCGGCGGGAGTCAGGCCATTCCAGATGCGCTGAGCGCCGAACTCGAACGGCTCGGCGGCAAGCTCGTCACCGGACACCGCGTCGATTCGCTCGACGAATTCGGCGGCGCGCGGGCGGTTGTGCTGGATACCGCGCCCACCGAACTGCTGCGCATGGCGGGAGATCGGCTACCGAATCATTACGCAAACGGGTTGCGCCGCTTCCGTTATGGCGGCGCGGCCTGCAAGGTCGACTTCGCTTTGTCCGGTCCGGTGCCGTGGCAGGCCCCGGGCTGCGAACTCGCCGGGACGCTGCATCTGGTCGGCACCCGCGCCGAGGCAATGGCCGTCGAAAAGACCATCGCCGCAGGACAACACGCGGATCGTCCGTATGTCCTTGCCATCCAGCCGGGCGTGGTCGACTCGACGCGGGCGCCGGCGGGCGGCCACACGCTCTACACCTACGCCCACGTTCCGAACGGGTCCACCCGCGATATCAGCGCCTCCGTCATCGCCCAATTGGAACGCTTCGCCCCGGGCTTCACCGACCTGATCCTGGCCAGGAACGTCGTCACCAGCGCCGAAATGCCGACGCACAATGCCAACTACATCGGCGGCGATATCTCCGCGGGCGCGATGACCCTGCGCCAGTTCGTCTTCCGTCCGGTCCCGCGCTGGAATCCCTACGCCACACCACTACCCGGCGTCTACCTCTGCTCCGCCTCGACCCCGCCCGGCCCCGGTGTCCATGGCATGTCCGGTTCGAATGCCGCGCGGCACGTGCTGCGCACGGAGTTCGGCATCCACATCAACCCATTGGATCTGCTGCGCACACCGAATCCGGCCTGAGCATGTACCTTTCGCCGGATCTGACAAAACCGCCGGATTTGGCGGAAAGTGCGCCCAGGCCGGATTACGCGGGCGATCCGACTCAGGCCCGCGGCGTCCGGTACAGGTCGGGTTCCAGATACATCACCCGCGCGGCGGGCACGGCCGCCCGCACCCTGGCCTCCGCGTCATCGATGGCCGCGGCGATATCGTCGATATCCAGATCCGGCACGATCGAGATCTTGGCCGCGACCAGGATCTCCTCCGGCCCGAGATACTGAGTCTTGAGGTGGATCACCCGGTCGATGCGGTTGCCGTCGACCAGGTTGGCGCGAATCGCCTTATCCTCCTCCGGCGTCGCGCCCTCACCGATCAGCAGGCTCTGCATCTCCACGATCAGGATCACCGCGATAATGCCGAGCAGCGCACCGATGGCCAGCGTGCCGATGCCGTCCCAGACCGGATCATCGGTGAGCATGGTCAGCCCGACCGCCGCGAATGCGAAGACCAGACCGACCAGCGCGCCGGTGTCCTCCAACAGCACCACCGGCAGTTCCGGACTGCGCGAATTGCGGATGAACCGCCACCAACTCGAATTGCCTTTGAGCGGGATGGATTCCCGCATCGCGGTCGTAAAGCTGTAGCCCTCGAGACAGATCGCGATGAACAGGATGACGATCGCGACTATCGGGTTGGTCAGCTCCTCCGGATGCTGAATCTTGTGGATGCCCTCGTAGATGGCATAGATCGAGCCGAGCGTGAACAGCACCAGCGCCACGATGAACGAGTAGAAGTAGCGATTGCGCCCGTAACCGAATGGGTGCAGTTCATCGGCATCCTGCGCGGCCCGGCGCTGCCCGAGCAGCAGCAGCCCCTGGTTCGCGGTGTCCGCGACCGAGTGCACCGCCTCGGCCAGCATCGATCCCGAACCGGTGATGAACGCGCCGACGAACTTCGCCACCGCGATCCCCGCATTCGCCGACAATGCGGCGAGAATCGCCTTTTTGCCACCACCAGCCGACATCTAGGTAGTTCCTCCTGTGTCCGAGTTGCCGCGCCTTCGGCGCTGCTCTGTCTAATTGCCGCGCCTTCGGCGCGTCGTGTTCGCGGCCCCCTGGTGTCTCGCGTCCGACCCTTACGAGCGACCTGCAAGCAGTCGCTGGCGGGTGTCGTCGAGACTCGCGCCTGCGGCGCGTGCGCTTCGACGACTCGGACGCGAGACGGGCCGCGAACGTCGCTCGTAAGACTCGCTCCGGTGTGGTCCGGTTAGGAGGCCGTCGAACGAACAGCCTAGGGCAGCACACGGGCAAACTGGGCGACAGGTCAGTTCGAGCCACCGACGCATGCGCAGAACAACTGGGCGTCAGCGTCTAGGGCCTGGGCGTGAATCTCGGTGTCGGCCGCCGATATCCACGCCGCCGCACCCCGCGCCAGCACCAGCTCACTCACCCCTTGCAACAGTCGCACCCTACCCGCGGTGCACAGCATGATTCCCGGCCCCGCGGATGTCAGCGGCACCTGCCCGGATTCGGTGGTCAGGTCGAACCGCCGCAGCGCGAACTCGGGCGCGGGCGTCCGATAACGCAGTGACCCATCGTCGACCGCTTCCGGTAGCACCACCGGCAGATCGATCGGCTCGAAATCCAGTACCCGCAGCAATTCCGGCACATCGACATGCTTGGGCGTGAGACCGCCGCGCAGCACATTGTCGGAGTTGGCCATGATCTCCACACCGAGTCCGCGCAGATACGCATGCAGATTGCCCGCCGCGAGGAACAGCCCCTGTCCCGGTTCCAGCGTCAACCGATTGAGCAGCAGCGCGGCCAGCACACCGGCGTCGCCCGGATATGCCTCGGCGAGTTCGAGCGCGGTGCGCGCCTCGGCGGTGAACTCACGAGTGCCCTTCTCCGAGAGATAGCGCACGCACCCGTCGAGCACCTGGGGCAGCAGGGTGCCGAGGACATTCTGCGGCAGCGTGATCCAGGTCGTGAACAGCGTGCGCAGTCCGGCCGAATCGGGTTGGGCGGCAAGCAGATCCGCATACGAACGCAGCCCGGGCACATCCAGTGCGCGCAGCAACTCGACCGTGCGCCGCGGATCCCGGAATCCGGCCAGCGCCTCGAATCGGTCCAGCGCCACAACCAATTCCGGCTTGTGGTTCTCGTCGCGATAGTTGCGCATCGGCGAATCCAGCGGCACCCGCGCGAGATTCTCTCGTTCGAACCCGGTCCGCGCCTGGGCCGAACTCGGATGCGCCTGCAGCGATAGCGGTTCCTCGGCGGCGAGGACCTTCAACAGGAACGGCAGCCGCCCGCCGAATTCCGGTGCGGCGGGACCGAGTTCGCGCTCCGGATCCTCGGCGACCAACTCCAGCAGCGAGCGGGTGCTGTTCTCCAAGCGGACATGCGCCGGATCGGCGGGATGCGCACCGAACCACAGCTCCGCCTCCGGATGCGCGGAAGGAACCGGTCGACCGCACAACCTAGCGAGTGCGGTGCGTGAACCCCAGGCATAGGAACGCAGCGCACCAACGAGTTCGTGCACTAGTAGTGTCCCCCGTCGAGCTGTTCGGTGGACGGTGCCGCACCGCCACGCGAGCCGATCAAGCGTAGATACGCAGCGGCCATTTCCAAGCGCACCGCGAGCACCGCGAGTTGTTCGAGTTCGCTGGCGTGGGCGATGGTGCCGGGCAGGGGTGCACCCGAATCATCCACTCGGGCAGGCATGGGCGCGGCCGGATCGTTGAGCGAGGTGTGCAGCAGTTCGACATCCGCACTCACCAGATCGGCGTCGACCAGACCCGATCCGGTGCCGCCGAAAACGGCGAGCCGGCGATGCGCCGCGGCCTGATCCAGATCCGCGCTGAGCACGAACACCCCGATGCGCTCCACCGGCGCGGGACCGTCGAGTTCCTCGTCGTGGAACAGCGGGTCGAAGTTCGGCGCGGATTCGCCTGCGGCCTCGACCATTCGGGGATTGGCGGCAACGGCCTCGGCCAGATGCACCGCGGTGGCCACCTTGCCCGCCGACTGCAACAGCACCTCGGCGCCGTGCTCGGCGAGCTCACTGGCGGCAGGGGAGTCCCCGGCCAGCACGATGGCGCGCTGCTGCATGCGGGCGGCCAGCGTCTTGGCCGGATTGCGGAAGACCTCATTGTGCGGGCCGTCGCGCAATGCCTCGGCATCGAGCACGTCGGCCAGCTCGGTCAGATCGGGTACGAGCGCACCTGCGCGGGTCGGATCGACGATGCGCAGCACCGCTATACAGGCGGAGAGGAAGCGCAGCAGCCGATTGTGGTCCAGAACCGGAATCCGGGGTTCCAGTAGGGACGTACGCCCGGCCGCGGCGGCCCGCAGCGGCCCCTCGTGCGGAGCCACGACCACGACCTCCGCGCCCCGGCGCCGTGCCCGGTCGACCGCATCGATCAGCCGGGGATCGCCGGCGTCGTCACCAGCGACGAGCACCACGTCCAGCGGACCGACCCATGGCGGAAGGGCGGCGACCGGGACCACGGGTAGGCCAGCGCGGTCGCCGAGTGCGGCGACGATCAGACTCGCGGCGCGTGCGGCTCGGCCCGCGCCGGAGACCAACACCACGCTGCGTGGTCGCAGATCCGCGAGGCGCGCGAGCGCGTCCTCACCGACCGCGGCCGCGGTCGCACGTACCTGCGCGCCGCCGGATGCCGCGGAGCGCAGGGCGCCGCCGACATCGGCAGCCTCGAGCGAAGCGGCATCATCGAGGTCGAGCACCGGTGTTCCAGCGATCATCGGGCATCCCACCTCCCCTCATCGCGCTGTGTGCGGTCCCGCCCTGCTCCCACCCGGGCTGTCGATTCGGAGGGATCGACAGGGGCACCCAGGTCGGGCGAATCCAACGTCTGTAATTCCACTATTCCAGTCAGGAGCAAACGATGCTCAGAATCTCGGTATCGGGCTGAGTCGTCTACTTCCTCGGGCGTCGAATCCTGAGCCTGCGTGTCCATTCCGGGCTGTGATTCCACTATCCCAGTCAGGACCGGACGATGCTCAGGATCTCGGTCACGAGTGCGGTTACTTCCTCCGTCGACCTGGCCTCGACGTTCAGCCGCAGCAACGGTTCGGTATTCGACGCGCGCAGATTGAACCAGGCGTCATCGGCGAGCTGAACGGTGACCCCGTCCAACCGGTCCACCGATTTGGCCCGATCACCGAATGCGTCCACTACAGCCATCGTCCGCTCCTTCGCGTCCGCCACTGTCGAGTTGATCTCTCCGGAGGCCGCATATGTTTCGTACGACGACATGAGCTCCGAGATCGGCCGGTTCTTTTCGCCGAGCGCCGCGAGCACGTGCAGGGCCGCGAGCATGCCGGAATCGGCGCCCCAGAAATCGCGGAAGTAGTAGTGCGCGGAATGCTCGCCGCCGAATACCGCGCCGGTGGCCGCCATCTCCTGCTTGATGAACGAGTGCCCGACCCGGGTGCGCACCGGGGTGCCGCCGAGTTCGTGCACGAGTTCGGGCACCGCATGCGAGGTGATCAGATTGTGGATGATGACCGCGCCCGGCTCCTTGGCCAGCTCACGCTCGGCGACCAGTGCGGTGATGGCCGACGGCGAAATCGGATCGCCGTTCTCGTCGACCACGAAGCAGCGGTCGGCGTCGCCGTCGAAGGCGAGACCGATATCGGCACCGGACTTGCGGACCAGAGCTTGCAGATCGACCAGATTCTTCGGATCGAGCGGATTGGCCTCGTGGTTGGGGAACGAGCCGTCCAGCTCGAAGTAGAGCGGCACCAGGTTCAGCTGCGCCACGGTGCCCAGCACCTCGGGCACGGTGTGTCCGCCCATGCCGTTGCCCGCGTCCACCGCGATGGTGAGCGGGCGGACCTTGTCGAGATCGACAAGCCCGCGCAGGAACTTCGCATAATCGGCCAGCAGATCGATCTTCGTGGCGCTGCCCGGTGTTCCGTCGTAGCCGGGTACCCCGTTGATCACCTCGTCCTTGATCGTCGCCAGACCGGTGTCCTGGCCCACCGGAAGCGCCTTCGCACGGCACAGCTTGATGCCGTTGTAGCGGGCCGGATTGTGGCTGGCGGTGAACATCGCGCCGGGACAGTCGAGGTCACCGGAGGCGAAGTAGAGCTGATCTGTCGAGGCGAGTCCGATGTGCACCACGTCGAGGCCCTGGCCGAGCACGCCGTCGGCGAAGGCGCTGGCCAGTTCCGGGGAGGACTCGCGCATATCGTGTCCGATGGCTACGCGGGTCGCGCCCTCGGCGCGCATCAACCGCGCGAACGCGGCCCCCACATCCTTGACGAATTCTCCGTCGATCTGTTCACCGACGACCCCGCGAACGTCATAAGCCTTGATCACCGCGTTCACGAATTCGGCAGAGCGGGCCACTGTCATGATGACCACCCTAGTGGCTCGCGCCGACACCCCTGACACGGTCCCATCCGAGTGCTAGCTGGGCGGGTCCGGGAGTACTCGAAGGTGGCCGCGCCGGCCGGTGCGCGTGGCGCGCGGTGCGGGCGGGGCGTAATCGGAATAGCCACGCTGATCGTGCTCCGGGGGACGGCGGCGCAGGCCCGCCTCGCGGACCGCTTCGGCCAATGCCGTCAGATCATCGTCATCCGGTGTGCTGGAAGAGAATCCGCCTTCGTGGCGAACCATTTCCCAACCCTTCGGTGCGGTGATGCGGGAAGCGTGTGTTTCACACAGATCCCAGGAATGTGGTTCGGCCACCGTTGCCAGTGGCCCGACCACCGCGGTCGAGTCGGAGTACACGTAGGTGAGCGTCGCAACAGCGGGATTCTTGCAACCTGGTCGGCAGCAACGACGCATGGGGATCACGCCGATGAGAGTAACGCGCTCGGCGTTGCGATGTGCTCAGACACGCTAAGGATTCGGCGATTTCGGGCGAGTTCACCCGCCCTCGGCGGTGTGTTCGTCACGCGCCTTCGGGATCGATGAGGTCCGGATCGACGCCGAGATAGGTGGCGATCTGTTGCACGAGCACCTCGCGCAGAAGATCGACCAGATCGTCGGGATCGCCCGCGCGCAGTTCGAGTGGCTTGCGGAACAACACAACTCGGGCGCGGGTGGCCACTCCGTGCCGGTCTACGCCCGCCGGAATGAGTCGGGAAAGCGGCACCGGTCCGTCGGCCACCACCTCATCCGGCCAGGTGACCGAATCCGGGTGCAGCGGACGGATTTTCGGCACATCGTCGACCGCGATATCGAGCTTGGTGAGTCGATCGTGCCACCGGGTGTCCAAGGGCGCGAAGGCCTCCAGGACCAGCCGGTCGAACTGCTGGCCCCTGGTGCGCCATGCCGGCACCGTCGGTGGGAGCATCGGCCCGCGCACTCCGCGCCCACGACGGATCACCGATCGTGCGGTCGGTGGACGACGATTACGTGAACGGGCCATGACTAAAACTTAGGCTAATCCGCCTCCCCCGACCTTCGGCGCCCCATTGGGTACCGCGTTCGCCGCGTCGGCGGCCGAGGGTCGGGTGCGGTCGACTTCTGGGCTTGCCCCCGGAGTTGCCCGAGGCAACTCCGGGGCTTGCCCCAAGTCTCTAGCCGATGCCGCGCTTCAGGCGGCGCCGCTCTCGTTCGGAGAGCCCGCCCCAGATACCGAAGCGTTCATCGTGTGCGAGTGCGTACTCGAGGCACTCGTCGCGTACCTCGCAGCCCATGCAGATCCGTTTGGCCTCACGGGTCGAGCCGCCCTTCTCGGGGAAGAACGCCTCCGGATCGGTCTGTGCGCACAGGGCACGTTCCTGCCACTGCTCTTCGATCGATTCGAACATCTCGTCGAAGCCCGTCACGACCAAGCTGAGCCGGGGTGCTGTCACTCCGTCGGTCATCTCAGGCCCGATCCGGTCCGGTTCGATCCGACCGATGTCTGCGCAGACGCCACGTGCTGCGCCTGCTGTGGAATCGGTTTGCGATACGCCGCCCGGCATGCCCGAAGGGGCCAGCTCATTGGCCATCGCTCCGCCTCCTCACTGTGTGTTAGCGCAGATTGATTCTTTCCGTCGGACCAACACGCACACCGACGGCCGTACCCCGCGACGTTGTCCCGCGGACATCCCCGAGCTTGCCACTCCGATGCGAACACTTGTTCGAAAAACTGTCCGCGCCTTGAACTCTCGCGCGAACCCGAAATGACATGTCTGTGATTAGACACGCCGGACGTGTCGATGGTCAAGCCGCCGTCGCAATTCCGTTACTATCCGCTACCGCTTTCCAGAGCTGATCTTGAACGCGGAATAGCAAATGAGCAGCAAATACGGCGTGAACCGAGGCCGCTCCGACAGCGCATAGGCTGTGTCGATGTGACTCCACAACAAGCGGACACCGCACCCGCAAGTGGGCCCAAGATCGCCGTCCTGGTGGGCGGGGTCGGCGGCGCGCGCTTCCTTCAGGGCGTCCGGGAACTACTGCCCGATGCGGACGTTTCCGCCATCGTCAATGTCGGTGACGACGTCTGGATGCACGGCCTCCGGATCTGCCCCGACCTCGACACCTGCATGTACACCCTCGGCGGTGGGATCGATACCGAACGCGGCTGGGGCCGGGTCGCCGAGACCTGGCACGCCAAGGAAGAACTCGCCAAATACCATGCCCAACCGGATTGGTTCGGTCTGGGGGATCGCGATATCGCCACGCACTTGGTTCGGACCGAAATGTTGCGCGCCGGGTATCCGCTCTCCGCGGTCACCGAGGCATTGTGCAATCGGTGGCAGCCGGGCGTAAAACTCATCCCGGCTACCGATGATCGTTGCGAAACACATGTCGTTGTCAGTGACCCCGACAACCCTGGCGAACGTCGCGCGATCCATTTCCAAGAGTGGTGGGTTCGCTACCGCGCGGACATCCAGACGCACGGATTCGCCACAATTGGGGCCGATGAAGCCAAACCGGCGCCAAATGTGACGCAGATCATAGCCGAGGCCGATGTCGTGCTATTGGCCCCCTCCAACCCCGTGGTGAGCATCGGTGCGATCCTCGCGGTGCCCGGCATTCGCGGCGCACTGCGCACCACCGCGGCCAAGGTGATCGGCATCTCCGGCGTGATCGACGGAAGACCGTTACGCGGCATGGCCGATGAATGCCTCTCGGTGATCGGCGTGGAAACCACCGCCGAGGCGATCGGACGGCACTATGGCGCTCGCTCGGCCACCGGCATCCTGGACGGGTGGCTGATCCACAGCACCGATACCGCGGATGTGCCCGGTGTCGACGTGCGAAGCGTGCCGCTATTGATGACCGATCCGCCGACCACCGCCGAAATGGTGCGGGAGGCGCTCGACCTGGCTGGGGTGAAACCATGACTACACAAGAGCCATTGACGGGTCGGGCCGACCACGCGGCGGGGGAGTTGCGGATCCTGCCGATTACCGGGCTGCCGGAGTTTCGGCCCGGCGACGATCTCGCCGAACACATCGCTGCCGCCGCGCCCTGGTTGGTCGAGGGCGACATCCTGGTCGTCACAAGCAAGATCGTCGCCAAGGTCGAGGGTCGGATTGTCGAGGCGCCGCTGGATCCGGAGGAGCGCGATACCGCGCGCCGCGCGCTGGTGGAACAGGAGGCGGTGCGCGTGCTCGCGCGCAGGGGCCGCACGCTGATCACCGAGAACAAGCTCGGCATCGTGCAGGCCGCTTCCGGGGTGGATGGATCCAATGTCGAGCAGGGTGAACTCGTTCTGCTGCCAGCGGATCCGGACGGGAGCGCGAAGGCGTTGCGCGCCGCGCTGTCCGAGCGGCTCGGGGTGGATGTCGCGGTGGTCATCACCGACACCATGGGCCGCGCTTGGCGCAACGGGCAGACCGATACCGCCATCGGCGCCGCCGGACTGCGGGTGCTGCACGACTATGCGGGCGCCGTCGACGGACAGGGCAATGAACTGCAGGTCACCCAGGTGGCGGTGGCCGACGAATTGGCCGCCGCCGCGGATCTGGTGAAGGGCAAGCTCGGCGGCGTGCCGGTCGCGGTGGTGCGCGGGCTGCCGATCACCGACGACGGCTCCTGCGCCGCGGACCTGCTGCGCGGCGGCACCGATGACCTGTTCTGGCTCGGCACAGCCGAGGCGATCGAGCGGGGCCGCTCCGAGGCACTGCTGCTGCGCCGCTCGATTCGTCAATTCGCCGATACCCCAGTCGATCCCGAACGCATCCGCGCCGCCGTGGCGAAGGCGCTCACCGCGCCCGCGCCGCATCACACTCGCCCGGTGCGCTTCGTCTGGGTGCGTAAACCCGGCATGCGCGCCGAACTGTTGGAAGCCATGGCCGAGAAGTGGCGGGCCGATCTCACCGCGGACGGTCTCGATCCGGAGCGAGTGGAACGCCGAATCGCCCGCGGCCGCATCTTGCACGACGCACCCGAGGTGATCATCCCATTCTGTGTGCCCGACGGTGCACACGACTATCCGGATGAGCGGCGGCGCGGCAACGAACGCACTATGTTCACCGTCGCGGTGGGCGCGGCGGTACAGGGCCTGCTCGTCGCGCTGGCCACCGAGGGCATCGGCAGCTGTTGGATCGGGTCGACCATCTTCGCCCCGGAGATCACCCGCGACGTCCTCGGCCTCGCCGACGACTGGAACCCCTTGGGCGCCATCGCGATCGGCTACCCCCTCGAAGAACTCACCCCCCGTCCCGTCTTCGGGCCGGGCCCCGGCCTGGTCGAGCTGTGAGCGAGTGCCGGCCAGTGAACCGTGAACACAGTGCGCCCGCGCGTACGACGGGGCGCAGCGCCGGCGAGGTGCGGTCATGAGCGCCAGTTCGCTGCACCTCTCGGCAACGCGGTTGCTCGAGGCGTGGAAGCCGACGGGTGTCGATGCCTCGCTGCGCGAGGCCATGCTGGCCTTCCTCGGATCCGCACCGCGCGGGTGTCTGCGCGAGCACGCACCCGGTCACATCACGGCCTCGGCCGTCGTCTTCTCGCATGACGAGCGCGAGGTGCTGCTGACGCTGCATCCGCGGGTCGGCCGTTGGATCCAACTCGGCGGGCACTGCGAGGAGGGTGACCAGACGGTGGCCGACGCCGCGCTGCGCGAGGCGACCGAGGAGTCCGGCATGAACGGCCTGCGCATGGCTACCGAACTCTATGGCGCGCAGGCTCATCCGATCACCTGTTCGCTCGGCGTCCCGACCCGTCACCTCGACCTGCTGTTCCGCATTGTCGCACCGCCGGGTGCGGTCCCGGTCCGCAGTCATGAATCCACCGATCTGCGCTGGTGGCCGATCGACGCACTGCCCGACGACGCCGACGTCCTGCTTCGTTGAATCCGCACAGTTCGATCGCACGTCGTCCGCAATCGACGGGATGGCGCGGCGATCGTCGTATCGGGCGTTCCGCGGCGTCCGATTCGCCGTTTCCGCCAGAGTTTACAAATTCATAAATTTGTCTAGACAGAAGACAAGTTGATCTCTAATGTCCAAGTAAGTGGTACTGCACATCACATGTGATGTGCCGCTTGAATGAGGAGACAACGATGTCCACGGAAACCCATGCGCCAGGCCCCCCGGCCGCGGCGACCGATTGGCGCGACCGCAAGCGATACCTGTGGCTATGGGGGCTGTTCGCGCCAACCGGCCTTTTCACCATCGGCCTTCCATTGGTCTGGGCATTCAACGAATTCGGCTGGCACCGGCTGGCCCAGGTGCCGTTCTGGCTGGGCCCGGTGCTGGTCTACGTGGTGATCCCGCTGGCCGATATCTTCTTCGGCCCGGACGGCGACAATCCGCCCGACGAGGTGATGGAGTACCTGGAGAACGACCGGTACTACCGCTATCTCACCTACCTCTACCTGCCGTTCCAGTATGCGACGCTGGCCATGGGGTGCTATCTGATCACGGCGGACAACCTGAGCTGGCTCGGCATCGACGGTGGGCTGCACATCGTCGACAAGATCGGCCTGGCCATCACCGTCGGCATGATCGGCGGCATCGGCATCAATACCGCGCACGAACTCGGCCACAAGAAGATCGATCTGGAGCGCTGGCTCTCGCGCATCGCCCTGGCCCAGTCCTTCTACGGCCACTTCTACATCGAGCACAACCGCGGCCATCACGTGCGCGTCGCGACACCCGAGGATCCCGCGAGTTCCCGTGTCGGCGAGTCGTTCTGGGCCTTCTGGCCGCGCACGGTATGGGGCAGCTTCGTCTCTTCGTGGCGGCTGGAGAAGACCCGCCTGGATCGGCTCGGCAAGAAGTCGTGGAGTCTGCGCAACGAGGTGCTCAGTGCCTGGCTGATGTCGGTGGCGCTATATGCGGTCTTGCTCGCGGTATTCGGAATCGGCCTGCTGCCGTATCTGATCCTGCAGGCGATCGTCGGCTTCAGCTTGCTGGAGGCGGTCAACTACCTCGAGCACTACGGGCTGGTCCGCCAGCGCACCGCGTCCGGGCGGTACGAGCGGCCCGCGCCCGTGCACAGCTGGAACAGCGACCACATCGTCACCAATATCTTCCTGTACCACCTGCAGCGGCACAGTGATCACCACGCCTACCCGACCCGCCGCTATCAGACGCTGCGCAGTTGGGACGGTGCGCCGAATCTGCCGAGCGGCTACGCGAGCATGATTCTGCTCGCCTACTTCCCGCCGCTGTGGCGGCGCGTGATGGACAAGCGGGTGCTCGCACACTACGGCGGCGATATCACCCGCGCGAATATCCATCCGGCCAAGCGGGACAAGGTGATCGCACGCTACGGTACGGCTGCGTCGGAGGCTTGACCATGAGCAGATTTCGTTGCCCTGTCTGCGATTACGTCTACGACGAGCTGAAAGGCGCACCGCACGAAGGGTTTCCGGCCGGCACGGCGTGGGAAAAGATACCCGACGATTGGTGCTGTCCGGACTGCGGCGTGCGCGAGAAGATCGACTTCGAACCGATGGGGGTTCCCAAATGAGTGAATACAAACTGTTCCAATGCATCCAATGCGGCTTCGAATACGACGAGGCCAAGGGGTGGCCGGAGGACGGAATCGAGCCGGGCACCCGCTGGGATGACATCCCGGACGACTGGACCTGCCCAGACTGCGGGGCCGCCAAGGCCGACTTCTATATGGTCGAGATCCAACGGTCGTGAATTTTGACTGCGGCAACCACCCGTGACAACCTCGCGGGTATGCCGCGCAACGGACCCAGAGTTTCCTATCAGGAGGCGGCGCGGGAACTCCTGCGCACCTCCGTCCTGGATTCGATGCGCGAGCTGCTCACCGAGCGGGACTGGTCCAAGATCACCCTCGGTGATGTGGCCACCCGCGCCGGTGTCAGCAGGCAGACCCTCTACAACGAATTCGGTTCGCGCGCCGGACTTGCGCAGTCCTATGCGCTGCGCCTGGCCGACGATCTGGTCGATCATGTCGGCTCCGCGATCGATGGCAATATCGGCGACGCGCGCGCCGCATTCGAAGAGGGGTTGCGCGACTTCTTCCAGGCGGCCGCAGCCGACCCGCTGGTCCAGTCACTGGTCGCAGGTGAGGTGAAGCTGGATCTATTGCGGCTCATCACCCTTGATGCCGAGCCGTTGGTCGAACATGCGACCGCACGGCTGTCCATCGCGTTCCAGCACAGCTGGGTACAGGCGACGGTCATCGAATCCGATGTGCTGGCACAGGCTCTGGTGCGTATCGCGCTGAGTTACATCCCGACGCCGCCCGCGGAAGGCCGCAATGCGCCCGCCGAATTGAGTGCCGTCTTCAGCCCGTATGTCGAGGCGATTCTGGCCGCGCGCGAACGGCACTGATTCCACCACTGGGAAATTGACTGTTTGCGGTGAGTGTGCCCTGATCATGGCGACATGTGAAGGTACTTGAAAACCGACCGCCACGCATGTAACGGTTGACAACTTTCGGTGCCAAGCTGCTGTGTAACGGACGTAAGGTCTGTATGTATTCTCATGCGTCGGAGTTAGGGAACTTATTTAGCGGGGCAAACGTGCAAACGGCTGGCAAACCGGCGGGGTCGCCCGACCCTAAACGCCATCTGTGGGTTCTCGGCCTGATCGCTCCTGCGATCGCGCTGTTGCCATCGCAGCTGGTCTTGCATACCGGCGCCCCGGTCTTCTGGTGGATCGGGCCGATCATCGTGTTGATCGTCATCCCGGTGCTGGACTGGGTCGTCGGTGTGGACGGCACCAATCCGCGCGACGAGGATTACGAGTTGCTGTCCAACGACCGGTATTACCGGTGGTGCACCTATCTCTTCCTGCCGGTTCAGTTGGTCGGCCTGGTCATCGCCGCCATCATGTGGGCCGGCGACGAGCTTGCCGTGGTCGACAAGCTCGGGCTGGCAATGACTCTCGGGTTCGTCAGCGGTATCGGCATCAACGCGGCGCATGAGCTCGGGCATCGGGTCGAACATCTGGAGCGCTGGTTGGCCAAGATTTCGCTGGCGCAATCCGGATACGGACACTTCTTCGTCGAGCACAACCGGGGCCATCACGCGCGCGTGGCGACACCGGACGATCCCGCCAGTGCCAGGTTGGGCGAGTCACTTTGGGAGTTCTTGCCGCGCAGTATTTCCGGCGGATACCGCTCCGCCATCCGGCTCGAACGCGAGCGCCTTACCCGCAAGGGCAAAGGCTGGTTCACCTTGGGCAACCACATCTTGCAGGCGTGGGCAATGAGCGTGGTGCTGTTCGGCACGCTGATCGCGATCTTCGGCTGGCGCGTGCTGCCGTATCTGGCGCTGCAGGCGGTGATCGGCGTCATGCTGCTGGAGACGGTGAACTACATCGAGCACTACGGACTGCTGCGGGCCCGCCGACCCAATGGCCTGTATGTGCGCTGCTCGCCGCGCGATAGCTGGAACAGCGACCACCTGGTCACCAACATCTTCCTGTTCCATCTACAGCGGCACAGCGATCACCACGCGAATCCGGGGCGGCGGTACCAGACCCTGCGCAGTTCGATGCAGGCGCCACAACTGCCCGCCGGATACCTGTCCATGATCGTGTTCGCGGCCATCCCACCGCTGTGGCGACACATCATGGATCACCGCGTACTGGCCCATTACGGCGGCGACATCACTCTCGCGAATATCCAGCCGCGTAAGCGCCGCCGGATCCTGATGTCCTATGGCGTGACCGCGTAGTCCGTCGGGTGCACTCAGCGGTTAGCCTTGACCCGGTACTGACGAACCAGGAGAGGCTGATAGAGGCAGATGACGACCTCAGAACTTCCCGCACGCACGTCCCTGACCGCCGATGTCCGCAACGGCATCGATTACAAGGTGGCGGACCTGTCGCTGGCCGAATTCGGTCGCAAGGAGATCCGCCTCGCCGAGCACGAGATGCCCGGCCTGATGGCGCTGCGCCGCGAGTACGCGGAGGTGCTGCCGCTGAAGGGTGCGCGCATCTCCGGTTCGCTGCACATGACCATCCAGACCGCGGTGCTGATCGAGACGCTGACCGCGCTGGGCGCCGAGGTCCGCTGGGCCTCCTGCAACATCTTCTCCACCCAGGACCATGCCGCGGCGGCGGTCGTCGTCGGACCGCACGGCACCGTGGACGAGCCCAAGGGCACCCCGGTCTTCGCCTGGAAGGGCGAGACCCTGGAGGAGTACTGGTGGGCCGCCGAACAGATGCTGACCTGGCCGGGCGAGCCGGCCAATATGATCCTCGACGACGGCGGTGACGCCACCATGCTCGTGCTACGCGGCGCGCAGTTCGAAAAGGCCGGCCTGGTGCCGCCGGAGGACGAGGACCACTCGACCGAATACAAGGTCTTCCTGAACCTGCTGCGCGAGCGCTTCGAAACCGATAAGACCAAGTGGGGCAAGATCGCCGCATCGGTGCAGGGCGTCACCGAGGAGACCACCACCGGCGTGCTGCGGCTCTACCAGTTCGCGGCAGCGGGTGAGCTGGTATTCCCGGCGATCAATGTCAACGACTCGGTCACCAAGTCCAAGTTCGACAACAAGTACGGCACTCGCCACTCGCTCATCGACGGAATCAACCGGGGCACCGACGTTTTGATCGGTGGCAAGAAGATACTGATCTGCGGCTACGGAGACGTCGGCAAGGGCTGCGCGGAATCGCTTGCGGGACAGGGCGCCCGGGTGCAGGTCACCGAGATCGATCCGATCAACGCACTGCAGGCGCTGATGGACGGCTACGACGTCGTCACCGTGGAGCAGGCGATCGGTCAGGCCGATATCGTCATCACCTCGACCGGCAACAAGGACATCATCACCCTCGACCACATGAAGGCGATGAAGGACCAGGCCATCCTCGGCAATATCGGTCACTTCGACAACGAGATCGATATGGCGGCGCTGGAGCGTTCCGGCGCAACGAAATTGAATATCAAGCCGCAGGTCGACCTGTGGACGTTCAAGGAGTCCGGCAAGTCCATCATCGTGCTGTCCGAGGGCCGACTGCTGAATCTCGGCAATGCGACCGGACATCCGTCGTTCGTGATGTCGAACAGCTTCTCCAATCAGGTGATCGCGCAGATCGAACTGTGGACCAAGCCCGAGGAGTACGACAACGAGGTCTACCGCCTGCCCAAGCATCTGGACGAGAAGGTCGCGCGCATCCACGTCGAGGCGCTCGGCGGCACGCTGACCAAGCTCACCAAGGATCAGGCCGAGTACATCGGCGTCGACGTCGAGGGCCCGTACAAGCCCGACCACTACCGCTACTGAGCCGCCGCGGATAGCGCTGAAAAGGCCTGTGCCCCGCCGACCGAGCCCGTCGGCGGGGCGCTGTCGCTCTATGTCGTAGCCTGGCGGTAGCCTGCTCGCCATGGGCGTGTTGATTGCGGTCGAGGGCCTCGACGGCGCAGGGAAGCGGACGCTGATCGACAGCGTTGTCGCGAACCTGCGCGCGCGGGGTCTGCGCGCGCAAACACTCGCGTTTCCACGCTATGACCGGTCCATCCACGCCGATCTCGCGGCCGAGGCATTACGTGGCGCCCACGGCGATCTCGCCGATTCGGTACACGGCATGGCGCTGATGTTCGCGCTCGATCGGGCGGCGGCCCGCGATGACCTGTCGAAGTTGTTGGCCGACAACGACATCGTGATCCTGGACCGCTACGTGGCCTCCAATGCCGCGTATTCGGCTGCGCGCCTCCATCAGTCGGCCGACGGCGAAATCGTGCGCTGGGTGGGCGAATTGGAGTTCGATCGGTTCGAGTTGCCGGTGCCGACGCTACAGCTGTTGCTGGATGTGCCTACCGAGGTCGCGGCCGAGCGTGCCCGGCTGCGTGGCGAACTCGACGACAGTCGCGCCCTCGATGCCTACGAGCGCGACGGCGGACTACAGTGGCGCACCGGCGAGGTGTACCGTGAGCTGGCCGAACGGGACTGGTACGGGCCGTGGTCGAGATACCGATCCGGTGACGATCCCGCGACGCTCACTACTCGTTTGGTCGAAATTGTTGCCGGATAAGGTTGGATGTGCGGCGGGATTGCACCAGTGTTGGCGTGGCGGCCCGTTCCGAGCGCGAGAGATGACAACATAGTACTTATGAAGCCGAAGATTCTGGTCGTCGACGACGATATGGCACTCGCTGAGATGCTGACGATCGTCTTGCGCGGGGAAGGGTTCGACCCGCATGTGGTCGGCGACGGCACGCAGGCGCTGGCGGCGGTTCGGGAGATTCGTCCCGATCTGGTGCTGCTCGACCTGATGCTGCCGGGCATGAACGGTATCGACGTATGCCGGGTGCTGCGGGCCGATTCCGGAGTTCCGATCGTGATGCTCACGGCGAAGACCGATACGGTCGACGTCGTGCTCGGTCTGGAGTCCGGTGCCGACGATTACATCGTCAAGCCCTTCAAGCCGAAGGAACTCGTCGCCCGCGTGCGTGCCCGCCTGCGGCGCACCGAGGAAGAGCCCGCCGAGCTGCTCTCCATCGCCGATATCGTCATCGATGTGCCCGCGCACAAGGTGACCCGCGGCGGTGCGCAGATCTCGCTGACACTGCTGGAGTTCGATCTGCTCGTCGCGCTGGCCCGCAAACCGCGCCAGGTCTTCACCCGTGAAGTACTGCTCGAGCAGGTCTGGGGCTACCGGCACGCGGCCGACACTCGTCTGGTGAACGTGCACGTGCAGCGGTTGCGCGCGAAGGTCGAGAAGGATCCCGAGAATCCGGAGATCGTGCTGACCGTCCGCGGTGTGGGGTACAAGGCCGGACCACCGTGAGCGAGCGTAGCGAGCGAACCATAGGCACGGCCGAGTCGCTCGGTCATGTCGGAGCCGAGCGCCAGCGAGGCGTAGGCATGAGCGAGCGCAGCGAGCGAACCATAGGCACAGCGTTCGCGAGAACGGCGCAGCCGAGCGCCAGCGAGGCGAAGCCGTGATCGGTGGCGATGCGGATCGTTCGACCGCCTCGCCCGGACTGGTGCAGCGTCTCGAACAATCCCTCGCGCCGGTGGTCGCTTGGCTCAAGGAGGTCGGCAGCGCCCTCGGTCATGTTTGGCGGCGTTCGCTGCAGTTGCGCGTCATCGTGTCCACGCTCACCCTGTCGCTGATCGTCATCACGATCCTCGGTGTGGTGCTGACCAGTCAGATCACCGATCGATTGATCGACGCGAAGATCAACGGCGCGGTCGAGGAGATGGATCGCGCCCGCAATACGGTGGAGAGCCAGCTGGCCGGTGTGCACGATATCGGCACCCAGCAGCAGCGCCTGATCGATGCCCGCAATGCGCTGTCCAACCGCGGCGGTACCGGTCAATCCACTGGTGTCGCAGGCAGTTTCGATTCCGCGTTGAGCATTGTCGGCAGTACCCCACAGCAGCCGATCTCGACCGGGCCGATCCAGGAGGTGCCCGAGGAACTGCGCCGCTTCGTCGCGCGCAACCAGGTCAGCTACCAGTTCGCCACGGTCGCGGATCCGGACGGCTACCACGGCAGGGCGCTGATCATCGGCAGCCCGAGCGCGGAGATCCCGACACTGCAGATCTACCTGATCTTCCCGCTGACCAATGAGGAGCGCAGCCTGTCGCTGATGCGCGGCACCATGTTGATCGGCGGCGTCGTACTGCTGGTGCTATTGGCCGCGATCACCGCACTGGTCACCCGGCAGGTGGTGCTGCCGATTCGGTCGGCCGCGCGGATCGCGGGACGCTTCGCCGACGGCAGGCTCAAGGAACGCATGCTGGTGCGCGGTGAGGACGATATGGCGCGGCTGGCCCAGGCCTTCAACGAAATGGCCGAAAGTCTGTCCAACCAGATCAACGAGCTTGCGGAGTTCGGAAATCTGCAGCGCCGCTTCACCTCCGATGTCAGCCACGAGCTGCGCACCCCGCTGACCACCGTCCGCATGGCCGCGGATCTCATCCACGGCAGCAGCGACGATCTCGATCCTGCGCTGGCCCGCAGCTCGGAATTGTTGGTGACCGAACTCGACCGCTTCGAGGGTCTGCTCAACGATCTGCTCGAGATCAGCCGCCACGACGCCGGTGTGGCCGAACTTCAGGTCGAATCGCTAGACGTGCGGATGTGCGCGCGGGCGGCGATCTCCACCGTGCGGCATCTTGCCAAGGAATCCGGTGTCGAGGTGGTCATCGATATGCCGGATGAGCCGCTGGTCGCCGAGGTCGATCCGCGACGGGTGGAGCGGGTGCTGCGCAATCTGCTGGCCAATGCGATCGACCACAGCGAGGGCAAGCCGGTGCTGATCCGGATGCGCGGCGATGTCGAGGCCAATGCGGTCGCGGTAATCGTGCGCGACCAGGGTGTCGGCCTGCGGCCCGGTGAGGAGAAGTTGGTCTTCAACCGGTTCTGGCGCTCGGATCCGTCGCGGATGCGGCGTTCCGGCGGCACCGGACTCGGTCTGTCGATCAGTGTCGAGGACGCCAATCTGCATGAGGGCAAACTCGAGGCCTGGGGCGAGATCGGTATCGGCGCGAGCTTCCGGCTCACCCTGCCGCTGGTGCGCGGCAAGAAGATGGGCGCGAGCCCGATGCCGCTGGAACCGGTGTTGCGCAAGGCATTGCCGGCGCCGCGGGTCGATCCGCAACCGCCCGAGGATCCGAGCACCGATGAGGCGACCGAAGCGACAGTCACGGACCTGTCGATGATCCGCGTCGAGACCAACGGTGGCGAATCGGCCCCGAGTGAAACCGATGCGGTCGCGGAGGATTCGACGGACACCGACGCGGCGGATGCGAACGACTCGAACGGCGTCGGTCCGATCGGATCCGTGCCGACCAATGGCACCGGAGCGGAGGCCGAGCAAACCGAATCCACCGAGCCGAAGCAGACCGGGCACAGCGTGCCGGGTGACGGCGGGGACGTACAGTCATGAGGATGCGTAGCTCGTATCCGAGGCGCAAAACGCTACGGCTGTCCGCACTGGGCGCAGCCGCCGTGGCCGCGCTGTTGGTACTCACCGGATGCGCGAGCCTGCCGGAATCTTCCGCACCGCAGGCGCTCGGCACCATCAACCGCCAGCCCACCTCCGAGGGCCCGCCGGCGCCCATCGGCGGTCGCGATCCGGACCTGCTACTGCGCGATTTCCTGCAGGCCACCGCCGATCCGACCAACCGACATCTGGCCGCACGCCAGTACATGACGCCGTCGGCGTCGTCGCAGTGGGACGACGCGGCGGGCACCCTGATCGTCGACAAGGCCGATACCCTGCGCGAATCGCGCTCGGGCGATAAGGCGACCTATGTGATCCGGGCGCACAAGGTCGGCGAACTGGCCGCCGACGGCGCCTATCGGGCCATCGACGCGCCCCTGGAAAACAAGATCGAAATGAGCAAGGTCGGCGGCGAATGGCGCATCGACGAGCTGCCCGACGGCGTGGTGATGGAGCAGACCGCCTTCGCCAAATCCTACCGCCGCTACATCCTGTACTTCGTCGACCCGACCGGTACCAGCGTCGTCCCGGATCTGCGCTGGATTTCGGTGGCCAAGAACCAGCTGGCCCAGCGCCTGCTCGGCCTGCTTGCCGAGGGCACCCAGCCCGCACTCGCCCCGGTCGTGCGCAATGAATTCGCACCACCGGTGACTCTGCGCGGCCCGATAACCAAACCGAACAACGATGACAACGATGTCGGCGTCGGGCTCGGCGGGGTGCGCATCGACTTCGCAGGTGCTTCGGGATTGTCTCCGCGCGATAAGGAGTTGCTGGCCGGACAGGTGGTGCTCACGCTCGCGAGCGCGGAAATCCTCGGCCCGTACATGCTGCTCGCCGACGGCAAACCGTTCGACGATCGCTTCGCCGCCAACGGCTGGTCGGTCGCCGATGTCGAACAGCTGAGCCCAGCTGTCTACGCGCGCAACCAGATCGGGCTACACGCGCTGCGCAACGGCTCGCTGGTGCAGGTCACCGACAGCGGAATGATCACCCCGCCCGGCTACTTCGGCGCGGTGAACAATCTGCAGTCGGTCGCGCTCTCCCCCGACGGCCAGTTGGTCGCCGCGGTCGCCGATGCCGGACGGCCGCCACCGGAGCCGCCGCGCACTCTGATGGTCGGCAGCTACGGCGGCAACGCCTTCCCGGTCGCCGCGGGTTCCACCATCAGCCGGCCGTCCTGGAATGCCGACGGAACCGCCGCCTGGGCTGTGATCGATGGTGAGCGGGTCATCCGCGCGGTCAACGATCGCGCCACCGGAAATGTCTCGGTGCAGGATGTGGACATCTCGGCACTGATGGCCTCGGCGCAGGGATCGGCGCTGCGGCTGCCGATTACCGAGTTGCGGGTATCGCGCACAGGCGTGCGTGCGGCGCTCATCGCCGACGGCAAGGTCTATGTGGCGGTGGTCGAACGACGCCCGGACGGCAAGTACGCCCTCACCTCGCCGCTGCAACTAGCGCTCACCCTCAGCACGCGAGCGGTGTCTTTGAGTTGGCTCACCGCGGATGCGATCGTCATCGCGAGGGAGGGCAATGTCGATCCGCTGACGACTGTTGCGATCGACGGATCGCAGCCGACCCCGCAGATCAGCCAGAATCTGACCGCGCCGGTTCGGGTGGTCAGTGCCTCTCCGGAAGCCGAGTACGTGGGAGATTCGCGCGCGGTGCTCCAACTCCAGTACAGCGATCAGACCTCCGACCGCTTCTGGCGGGAGGTGCCCGGCCTCAACGGCGACAACTCGGTCCCGGTGCTCCCTGGCTGATCGTCGGGCGCCGAAACGAGTACCGCGACACCGTTATTCGCGAATCTGTCGGTGGGCGGGCGCAGACTCGGGCGATGCGAACCCTGTTGGATCTGATTCTGGCCGCCGCCTGTGCCGGATGCGGTGTGATGGGGGTGGGCTGGTGTGCGGACTGTGCGGCCACTCTGGCCGGGCCGCCGACGCGGGTGCGGCCGCGCACCGATCCGGGTGTGCCGTGCTGGGCGCTCGGGACGTACGCGGGTCCGGCGCGGCGGGCGGTGCTCGCGGCGAAGGAGCACGGGCGTCGCGATCTGGCAGAGCCGCTGGGGCTGGCGCTTGCCGACGGTCTGGCACGGTTGCGCGATGACCAGCGGCCGCTGATATTGATCCCGGCACCGAGTCGACGGGCGGCCGCACGTCGCCGCGGCGGGGATCCGGTGGTGCGCACGAGCCGGGCGGCGGTGCGGTGGCTGCCCGATAGCCGGGTGATACCGATGTTGCGTGTGTGGTGGGGTGTGCGCGATTCGGTGGGCTTGACAGTCGGTGAGCGGCAACACAATCTGCGCGGTCGGATCGTGGCTCGACCCGGTGCCGGAGCCGGCTCGGAGATCGCGGCGAATGCCGAGTTCGTACTGGTCGACGATGTGCTCACGACCGGCGCTACCGCTCGCGAATCAGTACGCGTTCTCGACCGGATCGGGGTGCCGGTACGTGCCGTGTTGGTGACGTGTTCGGCTTGACTCCGGGAAATTTGCGTGAACAGTGGCGGACCGCCCGTTGACGTACTAGCGTCGCGATCACACACCCGAACCGGGAGTTTGGAGGTGGCGCCTCGGACATCATGTGCCGAGAGATTGTCTATCGGCACGGCTCATCCCGCCGCACGCACGCTGGTTTGTGCGGCCATATCCGGGAGGTACGCGTGACGACTTCTTCACGACCTTCAGTGAAAGACGCCCTCACTGTGAAAGAAACACAGGCCCCGGTGCTCGATGACAGCACCCTGGATGCGACAGAGCAATCCACAGCGGACCGACCTCGCGCGCCGCGCGGCGATGTCGTGGTGAAAGGCCGCAATGTGGAGGTTCCCGATCATTTCCGAATTTACGTCGCGGAGAAACTCTCCCGTGTCGAACGCTTCGATCCGTCGATATTCATCTTCGATGTGGAGTTGTTCCACGAACGCAATCGTCGTCAGCGCAAGGCCTGCCAACGCGTCGAGATCACCGCACGCGGCAAGGGCCCGGTCGTCCGGGCGGAAGCATGTGCGGACAGCTTCTACGCTGCCCTCGAATCGGTGACCGCGAAGCTGGAGAGCCGACTGCGTCGAACCAAGGATCGCCGCCGCGTCCACTATGGGGACAAGACCCCGGTCTCGGTGGCCGAGGCGACCGCCGATCTGATCGATGAATCACTGTTCGCGCAGGCGGAGGGCGCCACCGCACACGAGCATCCCGAGGCCGAACGGACCCGGCCCGAAACGGAGTCACCGGATTACGCGGCCGGCCCTGGCCATATCGTCCGAACCAAAGTCCATTCCGCGACCCCTATGTCGGTCGACGACGCCCTCTACCAGATGGAGCTCGTCGGGCACGACTTCTTCCTCTTCCAAGACAAAGAGACCGACCGACCGTCTGTTGTCTACCGTCGCCACGCATTCGACTATGGACTGATCAGGCTCGCATAGTCATTCGCCACACTTGTTCTCCGGGTATTCAGCCCATGAGTTGGGTGCCCGGAGAGTCGCGCTGTCTGCCTGCTCGGCGTCACGACAGATTTCGCAAGCACATGGGTAACTGATCGGGTACGTCCAAACCTCGGCCAAGCTTCGATCGCCGGTCCGCGACGTTGGTGTCGTGGCACTCAATCTCCGGCGTGAGGTCCGGGGAGGCGGGGGAGCCGTTCGCGGAAAAAGGTTCTGTGCAGCAAGGAATCTCGGCGTCGCGGGCGCATGGCCTGCAGCATGACCAGGTCGGCGAAGGTTTCGGCATCGCGTTCGCGGGCGGTTGTGTAATCGCTGCGCCCGAGCACATAGGCGATTGACTCCGGGGAGATCGAGGGGAGCAGTTCCGCGAGGGCCGACATCGGTTGTGGCGCGGGCGGTTCGGTCGCCGATTCCGGTCCGTGGCCGAGCAGCATATGACCCAGCTCATGGACGATGATGTGCTCGGCATGCCATTCGGTGGTATCGGCGCCGTAGACGATGATGTCGCTGTCGCGCTTGGCAATCCACAGACCGCTGCCGGTACCGCAGCCGGTGCCCGCGAGTAGTGCGGTATCGACCGGTTGCAGGGTGATGGTGCGACCGCGATGATCGGCAATGGCATCGAGGTATGCCGTCAGATTCCACGGGGACGGTATCGGTACGTCCCGGGAAACTTCCCGGAACCGGTTCTCCATACCGGGCATTCGTCGGCAATCTCCTACAGCGCTGCGGTCCCGCCCCATGCAACCGACGATGCTACCGAGTCTTCGGAAACTGCCCGGTCTATGGTCGCTCGACCGGTTGATCCGAGCGATGGATGAGCGCGGTCAGCGTGGCGAGATCGACATCGGATCCGCGCAGCGCGATGCTGGCGACATTCGCATCGCGCATGGTGGCCAGCAATTCGAGTTCCCGATCGATCGCGGCCGCGGCCGCGCCCGTTGTGGTCAGGTAGTCGGCGCTCACGCCGAAGCACTGCGCGATGGCGGTGAGTAGTTCGGATCCGACCGGCGCGGAATCGAATTCGCCGCGCCGCAGCCGGTCGAGTTGGTCCTGCGGGATGGTGCGGCCCAATTGCGCGCCGATCTGTTCGGCCACCGCGGCCGTCGTACGCTCGGGCTGCGACCGTGGGTGCACGGTCGCGAATAGTCGATTCACCTTGTGGCTGAGCGTCAGTCGCGCTCGGCTCGTCGCATCGTCGGTCATCTGTACTGCCCTCTACTGCTTGCCGTTTCGAATCGATGCCGCACCGGGATTGACCGCCAGCCAGCGTGCGCGGAAGCGGCCCTCGGTGCCGGCGTCCACATCCTCCGCGCGTCCGGCCAGCCAGCGACGATAGCGGCGTTCCTCCAGGTCGGCGGGATCGCTGGACTCGGCGGGCACGTCGAGTAGATGGGAGAACGCCATCGCGACCAACGGGTGCAGGGTTTTGCCGGGTCCGCCGTTGCGTTCCAACATCGCGGTGGCATAGCGGGCGGACAGCCGCGAGACGACCCCGTTGAGATCCGAAATGGCCGACACCAGATGGGGTTCGGTGGTCCGACCGCGCTCGACCGCATCGTTGAGCCGACCGGCGGCGGCGAGCAGTCCGGTCAGGTCGGACAGTTCGAAGCGGATCGAATCGGGTCCGGAGACGATCGACTCGTCGGTGTTCGGGGTGTGCGTGGCGACCTCATGCGGGGTCGGATCGCCGCCCGCATAGGTGCGTGCCGCACTCCCGGGCAGCCAGCGCAATGGGGCGTCGAGCTTGTTCAGGGTGTGCGTGCTGATGGTCGCATCGCCGTCTTCGATCTTGCGGATCGTCGGCGCGGAGGGCCCTCCCAGATCGCCGATCTGCATCTGGGTGAGGCCGAGTTCGTCCCGGCGTTCCTTGATGATTCGGCCGAAGCGCTTATGTCGCGACAGCTCCGAAGGGCTTTGCATAGTGAGCCTCATGGTAGAGCTCTTTTGGGAGAAAAGACAACTTCATAGAAAAAGTTTGAAAAACTGATGGAAAGATTGCTACTGTTCCTACGCGCCGAGTGGTGTCGACGTCGACCTTGCGGGTTCCGAGACGAGCAGGGGCGTTCGCCGGGACGGGCGCCGCTCATCCGCCTCCGCGGGCCTTTGTCGGCCGTGGGTGCCCCGACAGTGTCGTCGCGGGCTGGCGGTTGAGTGCCGGGCTGCTTTTGGGCCCGATGGAGTTACCCATGTGCTTGCGAAAGTGGGCGCAGCGGGTCTGTGGAGAACGCCCGGCTCAGCGGCGATGGAGGGGATCGCTGAGCCGGGTACTCTCGGGTCTGGACCTGGAACTTACTTCCAAGTAAGTTTGTGGGGTAGATCTCTCGAGGAGGAGACCCCGTGGCTACCAGTGCTGCTCGCCGTGCCGTCATCGTTTCCGGAGCGCGGACGCCGTTCGTCAAGGCGTTCGGCGATTACACGCGAATGGATTCGATCGCGCTGGCCGATGCCGCGGTGCGTGGATTGTTGGAGCGGACCGGGCTGCCCGGTGCCCAGGTGCAGGCGATCGTGTGGGGTGGCGTAATTCTGCCGAGTGCCGCGCCGAATATCGCGCGTGAAATCGCCTTGGATCTCGGTCTCGACCCTGGGTGTGAGGGCTACACAGTGACGCGGGCCTGTGCCTCCGGACTCCAGGCGATCACATCGGCGGTGGCGGCCATCGAGCGCGGCGAATACGACATCATGATCGCCGGTGGCAGCGATTCGACCAGCAATGCCGAGGTGAAGTTGCCGCAGAAGCTGGTGCATGCCGGTGCGCCGCTGGCACTGGGCAAACCGAAGCCGAAGGACTATCTCGCGGCGGCACGTCAGCTCGCGCCGTTCACCGATCTGCTGCCGAGCCGACCGAAAATCGCCGAACGCACCACGGGCGAGGTGATGGGGGAGTCGGCCGAGAAAATGGCCCGCATCCACGGCATCAGCCGCGCGGATCAGGACGAATTCGCGGCGCGCTCACACCACCGGGCCGCCGCGGCCATCGATTCGGGCCGCTTCGACGACGAGGTGCTGCGGGTGCGCACCCCCGAAGGTGCGGATGTCACGCGCGACGGACTGGTGCGCGCGAATACCAGCGTCGAGAAGTTGGCGAAGTTGAAGCCGGTCTTCGCCCGCGACGGCAGCGTGACCGCGGGCAATGCCAGCCCGCTCACCGACGGTGCGTCCGCGGTATTGCTGATGAGCGAGGAGCGGGCGCACGCCCTCGGCTACCGTCCGCTGGCCGCCTTCCGCTCCTGGAGCTACGTCAGCGTCGACCCCACCGATCAGGTGCTGATCGGCCCGGCCATCTCTATGCCGCGCGCCCTCGACAAGGCCGGAATGTCGCTCGGCGATATCGATTTGGTCGATATCCACGAGGCATTCGCGGCCCAGACGCTGTCCGTACTCGCCGCGCTGAACAGCGACGAATGGGCCAAGACCCGCCTCGATCGCGATACTGCGGTCGGCGAGGTCGATGTCGACAAGCTCAATGTGCACGGCGGTTCGGTTTCGCTCGGGCATCCATTCGGCGCGACCGGCGCACGCATGGTCACCACAATGGCCAACGAGTTGGCCCGCACCGGAAAGAACGCCGCCCTGCTCGGCATCTGCGCCGCTGGCGGAATCGGCGCCTCGGCAGTACTGGAACGCGTCTGACAGCCCCGAGCATCCTTCCCATAGATTCGACCGTGCAAGGGCCAAGACTATTGCGGCAGTGGGCTTCTCTGAGCGTGCTGCGGTGGGTCCTGTTGTCTTGCCCTCGGGTCTGCCGCCCCTGGGGTGTTAGCTGTCCCGCGGTTTTGTAGTCGCAGTGCTGGGCGCGTCGGTGTCGTACCCGGCTCATCTCCCGCGGACCGGCGGGCAGGCCCGCAGCTCTCAGCTCGGTCGACCGGCCGGGGTTGCATTCTCGAGCATTTGTCGAGGGGAGTCGGATGTTGCTGGCGCAGCCATTTGACTACGCTCGGTGAGCATTCGACTCAGCTCGGTGGCGTGCGGAACGTTTCCTGGTGGACGGCGTCGGTGAGGGCGCGGCCGGTGCGCCAGCCGAGGCGTTCCAGGTCGGGTACCTGTTGGAATTCGTGCACTGGGCCGACGCACAGCCAGGCGACGGGGCGGATGCTGTCGGGTAGGCCGACCAGATCGGTCAGGAATTCGGCGTCGTAGAACGAGACCCAGCCGACGCCGACCTGCTCTGCCGTGGCGGCCAGCCAGAGGTTCTGGATCGCGAGAACCGCTGAGTAGATGCCGGTTTCGGGGACGGTGGCGCGGCCGAGGACCTGCGGGCCGCCGCGGTCGTGGTCATAGGTGACGACAATGCCGGTGCCGCTCTCGGTAATGCCCTCGATCTTGATCGGTTCGAAGGTTGCCGCCCGCTCCGGCGGCAGTGCATCCCGGAATTCGATCCGCTTCTGTGCGACGTGATCGGCGAACTTGCGCAGCGTCGCGGTCTCGCGCACCACCACGAAGTCCCACGGCTGTGAATTGCCGACACTGGGCGCGCGATGCGCGGCATCGAGGATCCGCCACAGCGTCGCATCCTCGACGAGGTCACCGGTGAACTCGGCCCGCACATCCCGCCGCATCCGGATGGCCTCGTAAACGCTCAGATCTTCAGCACACACGGCCCCAGTCAACCAGCCGCAACCTTTCGCTCTCGCCGACACCCGAGAGGATGCGCTTGCGCGCCAACCTGCACCCCGGCTGACTCGGGCCGCACGACTCGTCAACGGCTGCCCGCGCTCACCGGCTGTGGCCGTCGTGACAGCATCCGGCTACAAGCAGCCGGATGCTGTCGGTACTCGCTTCCGGATACTCGAAAGACTGAGGCGCCCACGGACTTCCGTGGGCACCTTCGCCTACGAACTGTGCGTCAGCCAGCGGCGACGGCCCGCCGGGCGAACCGGCGGCGGCCATCCTTCAGCGCCGTGCGCAGGCCGCGCCGCTTACCGGTGACCGGATCGAAGCTCGGCATGATGGCGCCGTCGAATTTACGCTCCGAGGCGGTCTCGGGGGCGTCGTCGGCGGTCGCGCGCAGGTACTTGTTCGGCAGTGCCAGCTTCAGGATGGTGCGCCAGGCCTTGAAGTACTGCACCGGAAGCGAACCGGTGGTGTAGGGCAGGTCGTACTTCTCGGCCAGGGCGCGCACCCGCACCGCGATATCGGCGTAGCGGTTGCTCGGCAGATCCGGGAACAGGTGGTGTTCGATCTGGTGGCTCAGATTGCCGGTCATGAAGTGCATGACCGGACCACCCGAGATATTGGCGCTGCCCAGCATCTGGCGCAGGTACCACTGGCCCTTGGATTCGCCGTCGATATCGGCCTTGGTGAATTTCTCCGCGCCGTCGGGGAAGTGGCCGCAGAAGATCACCGCATTGGTCCAGACATTGCGGATGATATTGGCGGTCAGGTTCGCGGTGAGCGTCGAGAAGAAGGCGGGCCCGGTCAGCAGCGGGAACAGCAGGTAATCCTTGCCGACCTGCTTGCCTATCTTGACCAGCACCTCGCGGCGCTTGACCTCGAATTCGGCCCGCTGCGGCGAACCCTCCTTCAGCCGGTGCACCTTGCCCAGCTCCAGATGCTGGATCGCCACGCCGTATTCGAAGAACAGCTGCAGCAGCAGGTTGTAGGCCGGATTGCCGATATTGAACGGCTTCCACCGCTGATCCCGGGTGACGCGCAGCAGGCCGTAGCCGATGTCGTCATCCATGCCGAGCACATTGGTGTACTTGTGGTGCAGATAGTTGTGCGTCTGCTTCCAGTGCTTGGACGGGCCGGTGTTATCCCATTCCCAGGTGCTGGAGTGGACCTCCGGATCGTTCATCCAGTCCCACTGCCCGTGCATGACGTTGTGCCCGATCTCCATGTTCTCGATGATCTTGGCCGTGCTGAGCAGGGCCACACCGGCGAACCAGGCGGGCGGCAGGAAACTGGCGAACAGCACCGCGCGGCCGCTGATCTCGAGCGCACGCTGCAGTCGGATGACATTGCGGATATACCGCGCGTCCCGAGCACCGCGCGTGGACTCGATATCGCGCCGGATCGCGTCGAACTCCGCACCGAGCGCCTCCACATCGGCTTCGGTGAGGTGCGCGTATTCCTTGACATCCGAAATCGCCATGGTGGTTACAGTACCGTAAGTTACGAGACCGTAGGTTGCGAGGTGTGTCTCCGGAGTGTGGCAAATCCCCCATTGCGAATGCGGCTGGGGGATGCTAGGTCACTTACGGCGGCGGATGCGGCGGATCGCCCGCTCGCGCATGGCCTTACGCTGCAATGTCGCCTTCTCCTGACGGGCCTTTTCCTGCAGCGCCAGCTTGGCCTCGCGCAGCACTTCCTTCTCGTGCCGCGCCGTCTCCCGCAGCACCACCTTGGCCTCGTTGAGCGCCGAACGCAGGCCGCGCCGCTTACCGGTCTCGGGGTCGACGGGCAGCCAGTGCGTCTCGTTCCACTTGTCGGCCCAGCGCTCGGCATTGGGCATCGACGGCATGGCGGGCAGTGAGATACCTGCGAACTTGTGCTCCGAGGAGGTCTCCGGTGCGTCATCGGCGGTGCGCTTGAGGAAACGGTCCGGCAGTGCGAGCTTGTGGATGGTCCGGAAGGCCAGCAGATACTGCTTGCCGAGGGAGCCGGTGGTGTAGGGCAGGTCGTACTTGTCGCACAATTCGCGGACCCGCTCGGCGATTTCCGGATACCGGTTGCTCGGCAGGTCGGGGAACAGGTGATGTTCGATCTGGTAGCAGAGGTTGCCGCTCATGAAGGCCATCGCGGGTCCGGCCTTGAAGTTGGCGCTGCCGAGCATCTGGCGCAGATACCACTCGCCGCTGGTCTCGCCCTCGAGCTGCTCGATGGTGAATTTCTCGGCGCCATCGGGGAAGTGGCCGCAGAAGATCACCGCATATGCCCACAGGTTGCGCACCAGGTTGGCGGTCGCGTTCGCCTTGAGCGTCGACATGAAGGCCGGTCCGGTGAGCGCGGGGTAGAACAGGAAGTCCTTGGCCACCTGGCGGGCTATCTTGCGGGCGAACTCCTTGTTCGGCTCCGACATCCGCTCCTTGGGCGGCGTGCCGGAGAGCTCCTTCTCGATGCTCAAGTCGTGCAGCGCGATACCCCATTCGAAGGTGGCCGCGAGCAGGATATTGGCCAGCGGCTGGATCAGATGGATCGGCCGCCACTGCTCGTCGCGGGTCATCCGCAGGATGCCGAAGCCGAGATCCTCATCCTTGCCGAGCACATTGGTGTAGGTGTGGTGCGAATAGTTGTGCGCCCGCCGCCACTGCGCCGAGGGCCCGGTCATATCCCATTCCCAGGTGCCGGAGTGGATTTCCGGATCGTTCATCCAGTCCCATTGCCCGTGGCTGACGTTGTGCCCGAGCTCCATATTCTCGATGATCTTGGCGACCGACAGGAGCGCCGTCCCGGTCAGCCAAGCCCACCGATTGCGGCTGCCGAACAGCACCGCGCGCGCTAGCACTTCCAGGCCACGCTGTGCCGCGATGGTGCGCCGGATGTACTTTGCGTCACGCTCGCCGCGGGACAGTTCGACGGACCGCCGAATGGAATCGAGTTCCTGCCCCAGTGTTTCGATGTCAGCCGCCGTGAGATGGGCGAACGCTTTGATATCGGCGATGGCCACCGGGGTCCTTTCCCTGACTGAATTTATCTCGAGGGTACCTGGCGGATCCCCCGGGGACGGTGCGTCTGCGAGTGTCGGTGTCTCAGATGTCGAGTGTGCAGTCGCCCGCTGCGGCCGAGATGCAGGTCTGCACCTTGTCACCCTCGCGGCGCTCGTCACCATTGCGCAGATCGCGGGTATGTCCGGAAGTCAGTGTGATGACACAGGTTTGGCAGATGCCCATCCGGCAGCCGAACGGCATCTGCACACCGGCGGATTCGCCAGCCTCCAGCAGACTGGTCGCGCCGTCGACCTCGACAGTGCGCCCGGTATTGCCGAATGTCACGGTGCCGCCCTCACCCACGGCGGAGCGCTCGATCTCGAAGCGCTCGACATGCAACCGGTCGCTGATGCCCGCCTCGCGCCAGTGCTGTTCGATCTCGTCGAGCATGGCGGCCGGACCGCAGGCCCAGGTCTGGCGCTCGCGCCAATCCGGGAATTGTTCGTCCAATGTGGTCAGGGAGAACCGGCCCTGCTCATCGGTGAGGTGCAGATGCGAGGAGAAACTGGGGTGGCGATCGTGCAGATCGCGCAGTTCGGCGCCGAACATCACATCGTCACGGGTGCGCGCGGAGTGCACGTGCACCACATCGGTGACCACATCGCGGCGATCCAGCGCGCGCAGCATGGCCATGACCGGGGTGATGCCGCTGCCCGCGGTGAGGAACAGCACCTTCTCCGGCGGCGGCGACGGCAGCACGAAACCGCCCTGCGGTGCGGCCAACCGGACGATGGTGCCCGCGGCGACCCCGCTGACAAGGTGGCTGGACAGGAACCCCTCGGGCATCGCCTTGACCGCGATGGAGATCAGGCGCTTGCCGCGATGTTCCGGATCGGTCCAGTTCGGCGGGCAGGTCAGCGAGTAGGAGCGCCAGTGCCAGCGGCCGTCGACCAGCATGCCGATACCGATGTACTGACCCGGCTCGTATTTCCAGTCGAAGCCCCACCCCGGCTTGATGACCAGGGTGGCCGAATCGGCGGTTTCCTTGCGCACCTCGACAATTCGGCCGCGCAGCTCACGCGCCGACCACAGCGGATTCGCCAGATGCAGATAGTCGTCGGGCAGCAGTGGCGTGGTGACGCGCGCGACGGCGCCGCGCAGCACGTTCAGCCGTCCACCGCGTTCGGCGACGTCCGCCGCCGGAGCCTCCAGCCACTCCCGGACTGTGCGCACCGAGAGTGCCGCTTTTTTCAAGACCATTGCCGCCGTTCGTCTCCCTGTCGTAGCGACCGGTGAGGCCGCCTCGCAGCCAGGTTACGGCATCGTAGGTTACTACGTGACGTGTAGGTTGCCCGTCACAGTAATTCGAGCAGGAACGGCAATTCCTGGGCCGCGTACCAGGCCAGCTGATGGTCCTCGGCATCACCGAGCACGAATTCGGCATCGGCATCGCCGAGGTCGGCGGCATCGATGACATCTACCGCCTTGGCTACCTCGGGTTCGGCCTCGGCCAGGTCGACGTGCACCGACGCGATCCGGTCGTAACTGATCGATCCGGCCAGTCGGACCACTGCGTCGTCGAGATCGGGGCGCAGCTTCGCGCCGGTCACATCGGCGGCGATTACCGCGCGTCGATAGACCGGGCTGTGATAGGTCGTGGCGGTGTCGTCGGCGTCGGTGTCCTCGTCGTCGGACGCCTCGGTGGCCTCCTCGCGCTCGGCGGCCAGTAGGCGCAGCGAGGCCCGCGCAGCCTCGGCCATCGCCACCTCGGCCAATTCATCGTCGTCACCGGAGGCGTAGGCCTCGCGCAGCGTCGGCGTGACCGCGAAAGCGGTTCCGCCGGTCGGTCGCAGTTCCCGGTTCGCGACGAGCTCCCGCAGCATCGGCACGGTGGCGGGGATATAGACCCGCATGATGTTCTCAGACGCAGGCACCGAGCATCTCCTCCATGGACTCGTGCACCGACGCGGCCAGCACGCCGATATCGGCCATCGCGTCGCGGTCGGCATTGAGTCCGTAGAAGACGCGTCCGTCATAGGACGTGATCCCGATGCTCGAGGCCTGGTTGCGCAGCAGCGGCGACACCGGATACATCTCCAGCATCCGCGCGCCGCCGATATACATCGGGGTCTGCGGACCCGGTGCGTTGGTGATCACCAGATTGAACGTGTGCTCTGCGAACGTACTCGCCGCCCGCACACTCATCGCATGCAGGCTCGCCGGAGCGAAGCCGGCAAGGTGCACCAGGGTGCGCGCCCGCACCCCGCGCCGATGCTTGATATCGGCCTCGGTGGCATGGGAGATGTGCGATAGGCGCATCACGGGATTCGGTTCGCCCACCGGCAGATCGATCAGGAACGAGGAGACCTCGCTGGCGGGTTTCAGCTGGTCGTCGATGCCTTCGACATAGACCGACATGGGCACCACCGCGCGCAGCACGGTCGATTCGGTGAGTGCCTCACCGCGCGAGAGCAGCCAATTGCGCAGCGCCCCTGTGACGACGGCCAGGATCGCATCGTTGATCGAGCATTCGAAGCGCTTGCGGATCTTGCGGTAGTCCTCGAGATCGGTGCGCACCACATCGAAGCGGCGGTTGCGTGAGGTCTTGGCGTTCAATGGGCTGTCCGGTGCGCCGATGGTGGCCGCACGCACGGCCGAAACCATCGAATCCACCGCCTTTCCCGCGGCCTCGACCACCGAGAACGCCTGCGCGCTCGCATCGCGCGCGACCTCGAGCGCCTCGCGCGGCTGCGCGGCCAGGTGGGTGAGCGCGCCGATCATCAGTTCCATCTCGTTGGGTTCGCGTGGGGCCACCCAGGCGTCATCGGCGATACCGCGCGGTGATGCGCTGGTATCGAGGATGACGTGCCCGATCTCGAGTGCGGTATCCCCGTCGACGAGCGCCGAATGGGTTTTGGTGAAGATCGCGGACCGGCCCTGCGCCAGGCCCTCGATCAAATACATCTCCCACAGCGGGCGGCTCTGATCGAGCGGTCGCGACGCCAGCCGCGCCACCAGATCGTGCAGCTGGCCGTCGTTGCCCGGAGCGGGCAGTGCGGAGCGGCGGATGTGATAGGTGATATCGAAATGGCTGTCCTCCACCCAGACCGGGCGGCCGAGCGCGAACGGGATTTCGCGCACCTTCCTGCGATAGCGGGGGACCAGCGAAAGCCTGCTCTCCACCAGATCGACCAGTCTGTCGTAGTCGAGTGCCGTTTCCTCCTGTGCGGAGTCGCTACCTCGGACGATCGCGAGAGAGCCGATATGGATCGGATTGCTGCTCGACTCGAGCCGATAGAACGACGCGTCCTGCGGCGTCAATCTCGTGATCACGCTGCCCGGTGCTCCTTCCGATGTGGCTCCCACCCGAGCCGTCTCACCGCCCATTGTGGTCGCCCACAACGGTTCGTCCTGCCCCCTGTGGCATATCCAGCGATATTCGCGCATCCCTTTACCCACGCTTGGTTCCGTGGAAGGCTGCCTTGGATCGAGACCGGAGGAACTCGATCCGCTCACATTAATCGGGTGCCGTATAACGGATGCCTTTGAGCCGCGCTGCCCTTTGGTGTCGTCACGTGCCGTCGGATAACGGGTTGCCCCTGGTAGATCAGGTTCACGGCGTCCGGCACGACGGACGACTCATATCGTATGACACCCGCGCTGAAACAGGTTCCGGTCCAGCGGATTCCCACCCGCTCCGACGGCCGACACACGGGTACGGTGAGAAGAAACGGCTATCGCCTCGGCGGTAGCGGCGGATGCGGCGCGATGTCGCTGGTCATCGGCACCTACCATGGATGCCGCATTACCATGAAGCGTGCTGCGGATTCCGCCGTGCTCGGCGGGGGCCATGTGCACACTGCCCGCCCAGGGTGACGGCCGAACATTTGACACACCGACCAGAGGACTGACGAGACCCGTGCCTGCGCTGACACTGACGAGGTTGCTACGGATTGGTGAGGGACGCACGGTCAAGCGGCTCGCCCATCTCGCGGAAGAGGTCCTCGCGCTCGGGCCCGAGGTCGAGGAGCTCACCGACCACGAGCTGCGTGCCAAGACCGACGAGTTCAAGGACCGCTACGCGGACGGCGAATCGCTGGACGATCTGCTCCTGGAGGCGTTCGCGGTGGCCCGTGAGGCGTCCTGGCGGGTGCTGAACCAGAAGCACTACAAGGTGCAGATCATGGGTGGCGCGGCGCTGCACCTCGGCAATATCGCCGAGATGAAGACCGGTGAGGGCAAGACCCTGACCTGTGTGCTGCCCGCCTACCTGAATGCGATCTCCGGCGACGGCGTGCACGTGGTCACGGTCAATGACTACCTGGCCAAGCGTGATGCCGAGTGGATGGGCCGCGTGCACCGCTTCCTCGGGCTGAGTGTCGGGGTGATCCTGTCCGGTATGACCCCGGCCGAGCGTCGCGAGTCCTACAACTCCGACATCACCTACGGCACCAACAACGAATTCGGCTTCGATTACCTGCGCGACAATATGACTCACTCCCTGGACGATCTGGTCCAGCGTGGGCACAACTTCGCCGTGGTCGACGAGGTCGACTCCATCCTCATCGACGAGGCCCGCACGCCGCTTATCATCTCGGGTCCGGCCGACGCCTCCTCGAAGTGGTACGCCGAATTCGCCCGCATCGCACCGCTGTTGAAGAAGGACCTGCACTACGAGGTCGACATCAAGAAGCGCACCATCGGTGTGCACGAGGCGGGCGTGGAGTTCGTCGAGGATCAGCTCGGCATCGATAACCTCTACGAGGCGGCCAATTCGCCGCTGGTGAGCTACCTGAACAACGCCATCAAGGCCAAGGAGCTCTACCACCGGGACAAGGACTACATCGTCCGCGACGGCGAGGTCATCATCGTCGACGAATTCACCGGCCGCATCTTGGTCGGGCGCCGCTACAACGAGGGTATGCACCAGGCGATCGAGGCCAAGGAAGGCGTCGAGATCCAGCCGGAGAACCAGACCCTGGCCACGATCACGCTGCAGAACTACTTCCGCCTCTACGACAAGCTTTCCGGAATGACCGGTACCGCCGAGACCGAGGCCGCCGAGCTGCATCAGATCTACAGCCTCGGCGTGGTCCCGATCCCGACGAACAGGCCGATGGTCCGCGCGGACCAGTCCGATCTGATCTACAAGACCGAAGAGGCCAAATTCGCGGCCGTGGTCGACGATGTCACCGAACGGCACGAGAAGGGCCAGCCGGTGCTGATCGGTACCACCAGCGTCGAGCGCTCGGAGTACCTGTCGAAGCAGTTCACCAAGCGCGGCATCGCACACAACGTGCTGAACGCGAAGTTCCACGAGAAGGAAGCCGAGATCATCGCCGAGGCCGGTCGCCCGGGCGCGGTCACGGTCGCGACGAATATGGCCGGTCGTGGTACCGACGTCGTGCTCGGCGGTAACCCGGACATCATCACCGACATCATCCTGCGCAAGGAGGGTCTGGATCCGGTTGAGACGCCGGAGGAGTACCAGGCCGCCTGGTTGCCGACGCTGGAGCGGGTCAAGGAGCAGACCGCCGAGGACGCCGACGCGGTGCGCGATGCCGGTGGTCTGTACGTGCTCGGCACCGAGCGGCACGAATCGCGGCGTATCGATAACCAGTTGCGCGGTCGTTCCGGTCGTCAGGGTGACCCGGGCGAGTCCCGGTTCTACCTTTCGCTGGGTGACGAGTTGATGCGGCGCTTCAACGGCGCCGCCCTCGAGGCCATCATGACCAGGCTCAACCTGCCGGATGATGTGCCGATCGAGGCGAAGATGGTCTCCAAGGCAATCAAGAGCGCGCAAACCCAGGTCGAGCAGCAGAACTTCGAGATCCGGAAGAACGTGCTCAAGTACGACGAGGTGATGAACCAGCAGCGCACCATCATCTACGGCGAGCGCAACCGGATCCTGCGCGGTGAGGATATGGAGGGCCAGGTCCAGGAGATGATCACCGACGTGGTCACCGCCTATGTCGACGGCGCCACTGCCGACGGCTACGTCGAGGACTGGGATCTGGACAAGCTGTGGAGCGCGCTGAAGACGCTGTATCCGGTGAGCCTGGATTACAAGGAGTTGACCGGTGAGACCGGTGTCGGCGAGGCGGGCGACCTGACCAAGGACGAACTGGTCGAAGCGCTGCTCGATGACGCGCACAACGCCTACGAGAAGCGTGAACAGCAGATCGACGGTCTGGCCGGCGAGGGTTCGATGCGCAATCTCGAACGCCAAGTGCTGCTTTCGGTGTTGGACCGCAAGTGGCGCGAGCACCTCTACGAGATGGATTACCTCAAGGAGGGCATCGGCCTGCGTGCCATGGCGCAGCGCGATCCGCTGGTGGAATACCAGCGCGAGGGCTTCGATATGTTCGCCGCGATGCTGGACGGCCTGAAGGAGGAGTCGGTCGGCTTCCTGTTCAACCTGCAGGTCGAGGTGCAGCAGCCGCAGCCCGAGGGCGTCGGGATCGATCCGGGCCTGCGCTCGCCGGTCGGCGCCGCCGCGCCGCGTCCACTGCCCACCCAGGAGGCGCCGGTAGCCAATGGCGCGCCGGCGGCGTTGCGCGCCAAGGGGATCGGTGATTCCCGGGCCAACAACGGCTTCCACTACTCGGGGCCGGACGAGGGCGGCCACGCCGCGGTGCACAGCGACGTCGAGGAGTACGGCGACGGCGCCACCCGCCGTGAGCGTCGCGAGGCGGCCCGCTCGCAGGCCAAGCCGAAGCGCGCACCGAAGTCGCGTCGTCGGCACTGACCATCAATTCCGAAGGCGCGCTCATCGACTCGAGGTCGATGAGCGCGCCTTCGCCGTGTCCGGTCCCGTATCTAGCGCTCGTAGATGTCGCGACGGTGTCCGGCGGTGATGACGAGAATGATCAGTTTGCCGTCATCGACCTCGTATACCAGTCGGTAGTTGCCGACTCGTAGCCGGAATCCTGGGCGACCGGTGAGACCTCTGACATCTACCCCATCACGTCGGTATGGGTCATCGCCCAGCAGCGTGAGCGCGATCAACAGGCGCATGGCATCGGGATGCGGGATATTTCGTAGTGCACGACGCGCTGCTGGGGTCCAGCGGAATTCGTATTTCACGCCGTGCCTTTATGTCCAGCATCGAGGATCTCATCCATCATTTGGCCTAGCGTGATGTGTTCTGGTTCACCACCTTCAGCGAGCGCCTCGTCGGCCATGCGTCCGAGTTGCTCGTCTTCCCACTCTTCGAGCTTGGCGAGCATGTACAGCGGAATCACTGCGGCTGCGGGTTCTCCGGCACGCGTGATGACGGTCACGTGCCCATCCTGTACTGCGGCGTTGATGACGGCAGGGAGCTGGGCTCGAGCCTCACGGATGCTGAGCTGATCTTCCACATCTGGAGTGTACACCGAACTGTGTACACGAGAAATTACCAGGATTCGTTGGTGTTCAGCGCGGTCAGTAGCAGGCGGATGGCGGCAACACGGCGATCCTTGCCGGGCAAGGTATCCAGGGCGCATTCGGGATCTGCGGGGGGACCGAGATGGGTGCAGCCGCGTGGACAGTCCTCGATGGCGGCGGCCAGATCGGTGAAGGCGGCGATGACATCGTCGGGCGTGATGTGGGCCAGCCCGAAGGAGCGGACACCAGGTGTGTCGATGACCCAGCCGCTCTGCGGGAGCGGTAGGGCGACGGATTGGGTGGAGGTGTGTTTGCCCTTGCCCACGCCCGAGACCTCGCCGACCGCCCGATCCGCATCGGGCACAAGGCGATTCACCAGCGTGGATTTGCCGACGCCGGAGTGGCCGATGAAGGCGGTGAGGCGGTCGGTGAGCAGATCCAGGACCGGTGCTATGGGGTCGTCGACGCCGCCATAGATGATGGTGAGGTCGAGATCGTCGAAGGCGGCGGCGAATTCGGATTCGGCGGCCAGATCGTGTTTGGTCAAACACAGAATCGGTTGCAGCCCACCGGCATACGCGGCGACCATGGCGCGCTCGACGAAACCGGTGCGCGGCGGCGGATCGGCGAGGGCGACCACGATGAACAGTTGTTCGGCATTGCCGACGACGATCCGTTCGAACGGATCGGTGTCATCGGCAGTGCGGCGCAGGACGGTTCGGCGTTCGCCGACGCGGACGATGCGGGCGAGGGTATCGGGTTTGCCGGACAGATCGCCGACTACGTCGACCTGATCGCCGACGACGATCGGCGTGCGGCCCAGTTCCCTGGCCCGCATGGCGACGATCAGTTTGTCCGGATCGCCGCCGAGCACGCAACCCCAGCGACCACGGTCCACCGAAACGACCATGGCCGATTCCGCATCATTGTGCTGCGGACGGGTTTTGGTGCGTGGACGAGACGACTTGCCCGGGCGCACCCGGACATCCGACTCGTCGTAATCGCGTCGTCTCAGCGGGCCGCTCCCTGATCAGTGAGCGTGGGATCGAGCATCTGCTCCCACAGGCCGACAAATCCGGGCAGCGTCTTCGCGGTGGTGCCGATATCCTCGATCGCCACACCGGGCACCCGGAGTCCGAGAATCGCACCGGCCGTTGCCATTCGGTGGTCGGCATAGGAATGCCAGTTGCCGCCGTGCAGCGGGGCCGGGGTGATTTCGAGTCCGTCCTCGGTCTCGGTGACATTGCCACCGAGCCGGTTGATCTCGGTGGACAGCGCCGCGAGCCGATCGGTCTCGTGCCCGCGCAGATGGGCGATACCGCGCAGCCAGGACGGCGAATCCGCAAGTGCCGCTAGGGCGGCCACCGTCGGGGTCAACTCGCCGACATCGTGCAGATCGATATCGATACCGGCCAGTCGCTCCGGGCCGCGCACAGTCAGGACACCGTCGAACCGGGTGACCTCCGCGCCCATGCGCACCAGGATCTCTCGGATCACGTCACCGGGCTGTGTGGTCAGCCGTGGCCAGTGCGGGATGCGGACCTCGCCGCCGGTGACGGCGGCCGCGGCCAGGAACGGCGTGGCATTGGACAGATCCGGTTCCACATCCCAGTTCACCGCGCGGATAGGGCCGGGTGCGACGGTCCAGGTCTGGGCTTTGCGGCTGTCGGCGGGGGCATCGACCGCGACGTCGGCGCGCCGCAGCATCTCCACCGTCATCTCGATATGCGGCATAGAGGGCAGCGCCTTGCCATCGTGATGCACCACGATGCCCTCGTCGAACCGGGCCGCCGACAGCAGCAGGCCGGAGACGAACTGTGAGGATCCGGAGGCATCGATGGTGACCGCGCCGCCACGCAGCGCGCCCTTGCCGTGCACCGTGAAAGGCAGTGCGTCGCCCTCGATATCCGCGCCGATCCGGCGCAGTGCCTCCAGGATGGTGCCGAGTGGGCGAACCCGGGCCTGCTCGTCACCGTCGAAGGCGACATCACCGGTGGCCAGGGCCGCGACCGGCGGCAGGAACCGCATGACTGTGCCGGCCAGGCCACAGTCGACGTTGCCGCCCTGCAGCGGCGCGGGCGTCACGGTCAGCGTTTCGGCGTCGCCCTCGATCCGCGCGCCCAATGCGCACAGCGCGCCGATCATGAGTTCGGTATCGCGGCTGCGCAGCGCACCGGAGATGGTCGAGGGACCCTCGGCGAGTGCCGCCAGGATCAAGGCCCGATTCGTGATCGATTTAGATCCGGGCAGGGTCACGGTCGCGTGCACGGGGACATCGACATGGGGCGCTGGCCAGAAACTCACCCGTCCATCTTCACCCATCGCGTCACCGGACACGCGGGCTGGGCTGTGTTTGATTTGCCGCGGCTGCGCCGCGGCGGGTTCGCGGCCCCCTGGTGTCTCGCGTCCGAGCCGTCGAGACTCGCGACTTCGTCGCATGCGCTTCGACGGCTCGGACGCGAGACGGGCCGCGAACGGTCGCTCGTAAGACTCGCTCCGT
>NZ_JBITIL010000002.1:0-67258 GCF_044458905.1 Nocardia sp. NPDC050408
GGCATCACAGACTCCAGCCTGACAGGTTTGCTCGTCGTTCCGTGGCTCGAATGCCTACGATGCGGGCAGGTGCTGGATCGCGTCCATGCATTGGAACCGTGGGGCGATCTGCGGTACCTGGCTGCCTACTACACCGTCCGGCATCGTGCCGCGTCGGACGCTGCCCCCGAGATCTTCGACGGGGCGGACCTACACAGCGCGTTCGAGTTGCTACTGACCTGTAGCTGACCGCGCCAATGACCTCGATTCGGCTACCGCGTGTTCGACAAACCCACGCCGATCGCAGATGCGAGAGTTCCCCAGCGCAGCCACGCGAATAGCGCACGGTCCATGAAGGGCTCTTTGGTGCACGCGAATGTCTTACGCCCTTGGTCCCATCTCGACGTGCCGGGAGCCCACGTCACCCGACTGTCAGTCGCGATGTAGATCGAAACTGTTCTGCGCGAATCTACACCGGCCCATACGACTACGGACGTCATGCACCTACCGTGACATTCGGGACCGATGGACCGCACTCTTGCCGGGCAACTCCTGGGACCGGTCCAAGCCGATACGAGGTGTCCCTGCGGAGGAGTTTCACCTCCGCACCCAGGTCATCGGGTGGCCGGATTACATAATCCGGCCACCTCTCCTCCGATGTGATCGGACCACGCGAGCGCTATCGGACATCGACCGAACGATGGCTCACGAGAACCGATCTCGGACCGCTCGACGCGCTACACGGCCCTACTGCGCCGCCCGTGTAGGGACTCTCGCGGTCGTGGACCGCCCATCAGGCCCGCGAGGTCCTGGAGCGCGTCGACGCTGTTCGGTCGGGTCATCGACGGCGATCCAGGCAAGCATCGCAACGGTGATTCGGTGCAGGGCCAGGCCCGTGGTCGAGGACAGGCCAGTTCGATCAGGGATTGAAGCGCGGTGGCTCCTACCTGACCGACGCCCCCGGCACCGAGCACGAAGGCCGGTCTGCCGCCGGTGTAGCCCGGCGCCGCGCGTCGCGATGCGCACTATCGGGTGCAGCAGACTCCACACCGACTCCCTATGCCAGCGCGCGAGCGCACCAGTGGCAGTGGCGATCCGTTCTCATTGAGGTACGCGGCGATCCTCCGACAAGACAGCCCACGTTCGTGCAGGACCAGCAAAAGTTCCAGCAGGCAGTCACCGACAGTGATCATCGAATCGGCCGATAGCGCACCACCGCTGATCGCGCCTGTTGGCTCCGCGAGTCCACAGACCGATCGCTGCGTGGCGCGGGGTACCGAGTCCGAAGAAGTCGCCGATCACGTCGGCGCATCGATGCCGCCGTCAGAATGTGGCGATCGGGTTGACCGGGCTGCCGGACGTACCGGCGAAGCGGATCGGCGCGACTGCGAGGTGGAAGTCCCACTGGCCGAGCTCGGCGGCCGTCGTCGCACACGCCTCCAGGTCGCAGTTGTCGAGCAGCCACAGACCCATCGCGACGAGACCCACGGTGTGAACCGGCATCGCCATGTCGTCATACCCTGACGGCTGAACGTCCTGGGGGGTGTCAGCGCCGATCAGCGCGACCTCCCGTTCATGCAGCCACGGCAGACAGGACGCGTGCCACCCGGCCTGCGTGAAACCGCGGGTCGCACCGGCCTCGTGCCGGACGCGGCCATAGCCGGTCCGCAGCAGTACCGCATCGCCGGCTCGTACCCGCACCCCTTGGAGACGCTCGGCCTCCTCGAGATCTTCGGGAAACACTCCCTGCCCCGGTTCCAACCACGGCACATCGCGGACCTTCGCAATGTCCAGCAGGACACCACGCGTGACGATCCCGTTCGCCGCCGCCGTGACGGCCGCCCACGCCGATCCCGTTACGGCGTCGACCAACGAGTGCGACCGCCCGTTGTACATCGTGCCGTCCCAGAAGATGTGGCACGGCGAGTCGACGTGGGTAATGGTGTTGCCGTGGAACAGGATTCCGAGCCGTTCGTTCGAATAGCCCCAGTGCCGGTCGTTGCGGAATCCGGGCAGCGGCATGTTCTCGGCACCTGGCATGTCGGCGGCGCACGGGCACGTCGTGGTAGACCGCTCCATCTCCTCCGGCACGGCAACCTCCCATGCGCACGACACGCTCCTGCCGTGGCGCACGGCCCGAACCGCCGCTAGCCGGACGTCGTCGGTGATGTGGTTGAGCGTGCCGAGCTCGTCGTCGTTACCCCACCGTCCCCAGTTCGACAGCGTGTTGAAGTACCCGAGCACGTCGTCCTGTGTGGGCATCGGCCGCCCTGCCGTCATCCACCATCAACTCCTCCGGTCACGCGGTTCGCGGCGCTGCGGGCGGGGTATCCCACCTTCCCTCTCGACATATCAAGGCCGCTGAACTGACATGACACTAGATCAGTGGGCCGGGACTGCAAATCCATGACTCTTCCTAATTCGGTGATGGTGATCGAATCTCGTTTCGCCCCAGCAGATTTCGGCGCAAGTAACCCAAATCGACCCCGAACTCGGAACGGTTCGGAGGACATGCGGGTTTGCTGCAAATGAGTATCAATCCGTACCGCTGCAGCCCGGCCGCAAAAGTACCAATTGGTTCGCACGGTTCCGGTCATTCCTCGGACGTCTGCCATAACCTTCGGCTGGGTGCGCGTCGCCGCGAGACGCGGGCTCAGCCATGGTGGGGTCCTTGGTTCATCTCGTAGGCGCCGGACAGCGCGGCGACACGCTGCCAGATGAGGTCGAACCGCTCCGCGTCAACGACGGGTCTGCCGATTGCTGCCAGAATGAGCTGCTGCTGGGCCTCGGTTGTGGAGGGTTTGTCGTGCAATCCGACTGCCGCAGCGTTGAAGTCGCGGACCAGTACGTCGAAAATCTGGTCCACCAGGTCGGCGTCGACGCCGACGATCTCGGCTTGTTCCAGGATCAGCTGCCCGTACACGACCAGCGTGAACAGTTCGGTCAGGGCGAGCCCGAAGTCGAGATCGCCCTGCTGGGCGGCATTCGGGGCGGCCTCGCTGAGCAAAGTGACCAGGTGTTCGGCCTGTGCAGTGAAGCGGGCCACGTTCGGGATAGCGGCCGATGCGGCGTATACCGCGCGCCAGTCGTGGAACCGGACCGTCGCCAGTCCGCGAGCGGGTCCCTGGCGAAACAGGAACTCGTCGTCGGCGGCATCGAGCCGGGTGGGCACTGGCGGGTAGGGCTGTGGGTCGAACAGGTAGGCGGGCATGAACTTCGCGATCAGCGCCAGGTTCACCGCGACGGTTCCCTCGAGCTTGGGCAGCCCGTCAACGTCTATCTTCGCGAGCAGCAGATACTGGTCCTTCTCGAAACCCTTGGCGGCCACGATCTCTGATAGCAGCGCGACCACCTTCTGCGCCTCGCTGGTCACCTTCATCTTGGTGATCGGGTTGAACAGCAGGTACCGGCGATCGTCGGGGTTCGCGGTGCGGAAGTAGTCCACCGCGCGGTCGGCGAACAGCCGCATCCCGATGAGTCGGGCGTAGGCGTCGATGAACTGGCGGCGTACGTGCGGGAAGTCGGTGACGGGGTGCCCGTACAGAATCCGGTTGTGCGCGTGGGTGATCGTCTCGTACAGCGCGTGGGTCGCCGTGCCGATACCGCCGAAGCACAGGTTGAACTTGCCGATGTTAACGGTGTTCAGCGCCGCGTTGAACGCATCCTGGCCGGTGTGCAGGATGTCCTGCGCGGTGACCGGGTAGTCGTGCAGGGTGAACTCGGCGACGAACATCTGCGCCGAGACGATGTTCTTGTCCACGTGGAAGTTCGGGTGCCCGGAGTCGGCGTAGAAGAACACGTATTGATCGGGGCCCTCGATTCCGGCCAGGCGCCCGAACACCGACACGATGCTGGCGCAGTTACCGTTGCCGATGTAGTACTTCGACCCGCTTGCGCGGTACCCCCCGGCACCGTCGGGGGTCAAGACCATGTCTGTGGAGTAGATGTCGGCGCCATGTTCCTTCTCGGAGAGGCCGAACGCGGCGACACCGCCATCGGCAAGGGCGCGCGCCGCCCGGGCGCGGGCCGCGTCGTTGCCGCTCTGCCACACCGGGCCCAACCCGAGCACGGTGACCTGCCACGGATACCAGTAGTTGAAACCGTAGAAGCCCAGGATCTCCGAGAGGGCCGCTACCCGCGCGGTGTCCCACCGCTTGTCCGGATCGCCGGCGCCGTCCCGCGCGGGGGTCAGGAACGTCGCGAACAGGCTCTCCTTGTCGACGAACTCCAGAAAATCGGCAAAGAAGACCTTGTCGTGATAATCCTGGGTCAGCCGCTGCTTGCCGCGGTGTTCGAACCAGTCGATCGTCGCGCGCAGCAGCCGCCGCGTCTCTGGATCGAAATGCTCCGGGGCGTACTTCACCGGATTGAGCAACAACTCGTCGCATGCTGACATCATCAGTGTGTCCTTTCTGTCGAGTCCTGGATTGTCCGCACATCGCATGCGGTCACGGTGGGTCGGGTGGGTAGGCCGGTGATCATCGGAGCCAGGGCGCGGCGCAGGCAGTCGCTGGTCGATTCGTCGGTGTTCAGGTCGATGGCGTAGCGCGGGGAGGAGTACGCATGCGGCGAACAGGCGTACTACGCTCTCGCGGCCCGGTCGGGATCTGTGGCGCGCGGTGCAGTCGGCCTTCGCCTTGCACACCGTCGGCGACCAGCGTGCTGCCCAGCCGCAGCAGTGCCGCGTCGTCGGCCAGACCTGCGGCGATCAACTCGCCAGACTCCAGCAGAGTGCGGGAGAGGACGGTTCGTGCGATGCGGATCGCACTGGCGAACGCCTCGACGATCTGCTCGGTGGGGGGCTGGGCACTGGCCATGGACTCCGTGACACGCGCGATAATGCGGCGGCCTTCGCGCGCCATCTTCGCGGTCACCAGAGCGTGGCGGTCCCAGAAGCGGCGGTAGCCCGTGACCCGGCTGACTTTCGCCCGGCGGGCCACCCGCTCAGTGGTCAACGTCGAACTCCTCGGTCGCGCTTCGGGATGAGATGCCAACCTACAAACGGCCAGTGTCGGTCAACAAGGCCTTCCCAGCCCTGCGCGATGTGCTGCGAGCACATCCAGTGCGCTTGGGCTACTGATCAGTGGGGCGATGAATCGGGCAACACCGAGGGCCCAGCATGTCGCACACAAGTAGAGCGGCGTGCAGTCCGACTTTGATCGTTGCGGGCCTGCCCGGCACGACGCACCCTTTGACCTGCACCGCCGATCACGGCGACGCCGTGCGGATACCGCGCCGCTCGACTCGCCGCCGCGGGGAGCGAGGTCAGCTTCCTGGCTCGCGGTCGGCGGGAACCTTGCCGAAAGGTGCTGTCGCATTCGGGAGTTGCTCCTCGGACCCAAGCGCTTCAACGAACTCGGTGCGAAGCTGCAGGCCGCCGGACGAACCGCCTGACGAGTCGCTCCGTCGGCTCCAGGGGGTCGGCGTCGTGGCGAAGGCATCCAGCGGTGCCTACATGTTGACCGAGTTCGGTGAGGGGCTGCGGGCGCCCGTCATCGGCTTCGGTCTGTGGGGACTCGGTCTGATGTCAGAGGGAATCGAGCCGGAAACTGCCCGACCCGACATGGTCGCGCTCTGTATGACGGGAGCGGTCTCCCCGAATCTGCTGTCGGGCCTGAACCTCGAGTGCGTTGTACACACTCCCGAGGTCTCCACGATGAGCGTTCGCGAGTCTGCGCTGTCGGTGGCGTCCGGGGAATCACAGTCGGAGTCGCCGATCAGGCTCCACTGTTCGTCCGCAACCTTCATCGCGTTGACCATGGGCACGCTCACCTTGGCGCAAGCTCGGCTGGGCCGGTGACGCCCGCGTGCTGGGCAAGGGCGCAGGCCTTCCCAAGTTGTTCACGGCATTCGCGGCCACCACCTGGGAGTTCAAAGCAGCTCTCTGAGCCTGATCTTGCATGCGAGTCCTCGGTGGTTTCGCCACAATGGTTGGCACACCGGACTTTTCCCACGCTCTGGCCGACGAACAGCTCGCCGATGCGGTACTCGAACAAGGCATCAACGATGTGTTCATCGGAATCTGCGCCGGCGCTCTGCGTCGTTATCTCAGCGAATTCCATGAGGTGCCGCAGGAGAGCCTCGTGGCCGGAACGCCGGTCTCGGTTCGTCGCGCGGGGGACGGTCGCGGTAACGCGGTCGCTATGGTCATTGCGAAACTGTTCACCGATATTGCCGACCCGATCGACCGGATCAAACTGGTCAGCCGGTCGACCACGCTCGCCAAGCAGAAGTTCTATGATCTGCCGCAGGTGGTCGGCGATTACTACGGAGTGTTGACGAACGGCCCCTTCATCCTGCAGAACATCATCGGAATTGCGGGCCGCTCCCGGCCACCCTTCAATCTGGTGATGTCCAATGTCCCAGGTCCGCTGGAACCGCTGTATCTGTGCGGTGCACGGGTGCAGGAGACCTATCCGATTTCGTTGCTGGCGCACGGACAGGCGCTCAACATCACCGTGCTCTCCAGTGCCGGGCGGTTCAACGTCGGGTTCGTCGGCTGCCGAGATCGGCTACCGCACATGCAAAGACTCGCGGTCTACACAGGCGAGGCGTTGGATGAAATTGAGGCCATGCTCGGACTCGTCGTGCCGGAACTCCAGGAAGCGAAGTAGTCCGTTGAGACGGGACGCTGCCCGGCCACAGATCGGGCAGCGTCCTCTACTGGGAGGGCCTATTGCCCGAGGAATTTCAGGGCCACGGTGACCAACACTTCGCGATTCTGGAGGATGGCGCCATGTCCGGCGTCGGCGTACAGCTCGGTTGGGCGCACGAACTCTGCTCCGCGATTTATGCACCCGCCTGCACCTCTCGGCTGTCAAGCAAGTTCGGTCAGGACGGATCTGCCGAGCCAGTGGCAGGCCCGCAGTGCGATTTCGATGTCCAGCCGGTGTAATTCGATACGGCGGCAGATTTCCTCCTCGGCTCGGCGAACCCGGTAGAGCACCGAATTGCGGTGGAGGGCGAGTTGCTGGGCCGTGGCGGTATAGCTGCTTCCGCTCAGGAGGAATGCGCGCAACGTTTCCCGAAGACGGGCGTGCGATGGGTCATCGAGCGCGAGCCGGCCCAGCGTCTCTGCAACCCACGCCTTTGTGGCTGGGAGATCGTCGCAGAGCGGAGCGATGGCGCCGATCTCGGAGAAGGTTGCCACCATGGGCACGTCGTCCGCCGCGGCGAGCATGACCTTGTATGCCTGACGCGCCTGCTGATGGCTCCGGCGGAATGCGGAGATACCAATGCCTGCTTCTCCCGCCGCGACTGAGATTCCCGCCGCGAGCTTTTGCACCGCTTCCATCAGATTCCCACGGGTCGGGGTGTGTGCGAGAGGTAGCCAGGCCCAGCCGGTTCCTTGATCACGTGGCAGGAACAAAGGGCGCTGGGCGCAGCCGAGCTCGTCGGCGAGGTCGTTGGTGAATCGGGCGAGGTTGGCGACATACGTGCCTGCCTGCTCGGCGAGTGGGGACCAGACAATCAGGGATAGGTGTCTGCGGTGTGACAAGCGGTAGCGGAGTGTGGTTTCGACGCCGGCGAGGTCATCGGGCTCGGAGTCGAGCAATTGGAGGATGAGCGCCTCGCGCGTCGCGTTGCGGTCCTGCAGCCACCGATCGCGTTCCTCTTCATAGGCTTCGAGAACCTGTTCGGTCACGCTGTCGATGTAGGCGAAGTTCGCCGTGGCGAGCCGGCGGGCGACGGCGGCAACCAGTTGCGGGTCACTGACCTTGGTCTCGACGATTGCCAAGGCATGCTGCAGAGCCGTGTCCTGGGCAAGCCGGTACGCACGGACGAGCGCCCGAACCGGAATGCCGTGCTGGGCAAGACGACGGGCGTACTCGGTGGCTGCGGGCGGGGCCTCCGCAGCGCCGATGTCGGCACCGTACTGAAGAAAAGGCAGCACGGTTTCGACGTTGCCCTCGATGCTCGCGATCAACAGTTTGTCGAGACCCGCATCGCCGCGCAATTCCATGATCTCGCGCGAAAGCCGTTGGTAGAGCTTGCGAACCAAGGTTCCACGGCCGTGGCTGAGCTCCTCGCCGACCGCTGCCACGCAAGTTGCGGTCAGTGCCTCTAGGTCCAGCGATCCGTTTTGCATCAACTGATCAGCGCTCGGCCGACTGGTAGGCGATGACGGCCGGCGGCATATCTTTCCTTTCAGAGGGTGATTTCGCGCTTGAGGATTTTCCCGGTCGGACCCTTCGGAAGTGTGTCTACGATGTGGACCTGGCGCGGGTATTTGTATGCGGCAACGCGCTCCTTGACGAAGTCGCGCAATTCTTCAGCGGTAACAGTGGCACCGGGTTTGAGGGCGACGGCGGCACCGACTTCCTCGCCGAGTTCGCCATGGGCCACACCGAGCACCGCCGCCTCGGCGATATCGGGGTGCTCGTAGAGCACCTCTTCGATTTCACGTGGATACACGTTGTAGCCGCCGCGAATGATCATGTCCTTCTTGCGGTCGACGATGAAGTAGTTGCCGTTCTCGTCTACTCGACCGAGATCGCCGGTGTGGAACCAGCCGTCGATGATGGTCTCGGCTGTCTCCTCGGGCTTGTTCCAATAACCCTTCATGATGTTGTCGCCACGGATCACGATCTCACCGATGGCACCGTCTGCTACGGCGCGGCCATCGTTGTCGACCACCTTCAACTCGACACCTCGGACCGGAGTTCCGATGGAACCGGGGACACGGGTCCTGTCGGGGTGAGCGAAACAAGCGGCGGGCGAAGTCTCCGACAGCCCGTATCCTTCGAGCAGAACACACCCGAACTGCTTCTCGAATGCGTGCAAAACCTCAACCGGCAGTGCGGATCCGCCGCTGACACAGACGCGCAGCGCGCCGAGATCGACGTCGGCCGCGCCCGGTTGGTTCAGCAACGCCGAGTACATCGTCGGCACTCCCCCGAAGATCGTCACCCCATCCCGGACCAGAATTTCCAGAACTTTGGCCGGGTCGAACCTCGGCAGCAGTGTCAGCGTCGCGCCCACCCGCACAGCGACGTTCAACCCACATGTCTGCCCGAACACGTGGAACAGCGGTAGCCCACCGAAAATCACGTCCTCGGAACGCGCGTGAATCAGTGTCTCGGCGCACACGTCTACATTGCCCGCGAGATTGGAGTGAGTCAGCTCCGCTCCCTTCGGCTGACCGGTGGTGCCCGAGGTGTACAGGATTACCGCGGTGTCATCGGGTTGGCGATCGACCATGATGTCGCGCGGCTCGGTGGCCATCACCCGATCGAGAAACGCAATCGGATCAACCGTGATCACGCTAGCGCCCGTCCGCTCGGCACCTGCGGAGGCTTCGGCGTCGAAGCCCTGCCAGACAAAAATGATCTTGGCACCGGAATCGCGCAGATAGTAGGCGACTTCACGCTCTTTGAGCAATGGGTTCATCGGCACGACGATTGCCCCGGCGCGCAGGATGCCGTAGTAGAGAGCGGCGAACTGCGGGACGTTCGGGAGCATGATCGCGACCCGATCCCCCACCGCGACATCGTATTCGGCCAGTATCCCGGAGACCCGCTGACTGAGCGCTTCCAGTTGCGCGTACGAGATGGTTACTTCATCGAGTCGAATCGCGATTTGAGCCGAGTGGTTGCGCGCGGTGATCACGAGATTTTCAGCAAGGTTCATCAGCTATTTCCTTCTTCGGATATCAGACGGGCGTGATGTCGGAGATCAGCCATTGGCCGTCGACCTTGGTCATGCCGACTCGAATTCGGCTGCCATCCAGGCGAGGTCCTTGGTATTTGGTGCTCGAGGTCTCTTGGTTGAGAAATAGCAGCACTGTGACTTTGTCGGCGGCCGCGGTGACGATCGACGATTCGACAACCTTCGCCGTGGTGATGATCGAATCTCGGTGGGCGATGGGGATGATCACCTTCGAACTGAGTTCGGCGAAATCACTCCGGAACTTGCCGGTCAGATTGTCTGTGCCCCTAGGGAATTCGGTGTCGATCGTATTGAAGTTGTACGACAGCACGGTGGAGATCTTCGATCGCGCCGATTCCTGAGCGGACTGCGCGGCGGCCGTTGTCGCTTTGTGCTGCGAAACGCTGCGTCCGAAGACAACCGTCGTGGTGGTCGCCGCGCCCAGCAGCAGCACCAGTACGACAAAGGTGGTGATCGTCGTCCGCTTGTTCATCGTCGACAGGCGCCGGAACCAGCGTTGTGGGAGGCGCTGTCGCGACCCGCCCGCCTGTGCCGAGGACTCGGCATTGTCGAGTTCTTCCAGGTCGAGTTCTTCTACATCGACATCGACCGCGTTGTCGGTGGCGCCGGCGGTCATGCGACGAACTCCACGTTCGAGACGAGCCATCGGCCGCCGGTGTGGTCGAGAGTCATCTTCATGCGGTAGACCCGCTGCTGTCCCTCGGGGGCTTCGGTGTTCTTAACCGTGGAAGTAACCGCTGTCAGCACGGTGGCCTGGCTGTCATTGATCGCGACGATCCCGGCTTCCTTGACCTCCCCGGTGGATTCGACGTTGCCGTTGCGCAGCACCGTGACGAAATTGCCGGAGATCTTGTCCCATTGGTCACGGAACGATCCGGTCGAATCGGCGGCGATCGCCCCGAGATTCTTTTCTGCCGAGGCATGATCGAGCGTGATCAACTGGACGGCAATGCGGCGGGCAGTGTCGAGTACGGCATGGTCGCGGCTGTCGTCCTGTTGGTTGTGCCGGACATCGAGCCACAGCTGCATGCTGACGCCACCCAACGCCACCACGGCCGCGGCGAGAACGGCGATAGCCCATACCCGCCATGACGGACCCGGACGTGACCGCGGTTCCCCCACTCCGGAGTCGGACGCGACCTCGGCCACGTCTACTTGATCAGCAGTGATTGCCATCCCTGGTACTCCTTTGCTTGGGTGACCGATTGGGCCGAGTGCCCAAGGACATAGGTGATCCCGTCCGGTCCACGGAAAGTCCCGTCGTATTCCGCATACGGGGTGGTGATCGCCGCCGGGGTGGAAGGGGGTGGCATCGGGGCGGGAACGGCCGGCGCGGCTTTGCCGGGATCGGAGAGTTGCGGAGCCGCGCCCGGTGCGGGATCACCGGGATGGGCGAGCATCCCCGGCCAGGTCGAGGGCAGTCCGCCTGGGCAATTCGCCACCTCGGCGGTACGGACCGTGGGATCGCTGGCGCATGGAAGGTTTCGGGCGCCGCGGACCACCTTCGGGTTATCGGGGGAAATGCGGCAATAGTTGTTGGCGGACACCTCGGCGGGACCTGTATCCGAGGGGTCGCGGCGGACGGTGCCCTGGTAGCCCTCCGTGCACGGTGGTGAGTTCTCGGTGTTTCCCAGTTTGACGTCCAGTGGGATCTGCGCGCCCATGGTGTCACCGTTCGTCTGGAACCCACCGCCGACGAAGCTGGAGTTCAACGCTGTTGCCAGCGCCGGATATACGACGAGGATCTGCCGAACACCCGCGATATCGACCCGCAGCACCTGTCCCAAGGTTTGCAGGTCGGCCAGCAGCACCGGGAGCGGCGTCGTGAGGTCGGCGAGCGTACCGGAGATGGTATCGGCGGTGGCGGGGCCTTGCTCCAGTACCTCCCGCACTTGCTCGTCGCTCTGCGCCAACTGCTCGGTGAACCCGGCCAAATCCCGAGTCGCGGAATGGATTTCGGTCCGGACCGAGGTTCCGGTGCGCAGCAGCGGCTCGGCGTCGGACAGCAGGGTGAGGGTGGGATCGATATCGGCTTGCGCGAGGGCGAGCAGATCGGCGGAAGAGTCGATCAGTGTCGCCAGGGCGGGGCCGGTGCCGTTGACGGCCTGGAAGGTTTCGTCTATCGCGGTTCGCAGCGAGTCGGTGGATACGCTCTTCAGCAGCGTCTGTGTTTGGTCGAGCACTCGCGCGGTGGGTATCGGCACACTGGTCTTCGACCGCGGGATGGCGCTGCCGTCCCGGAGGTAAGGGCCTTTGTCGTCGGAAGGAATCAGATCCACATACTGTTCACCGATCGCCGACATGCTCTTGATGGCTGCTCCCGCCGAGGCCGGGATTCGGTAGTCGTTGCGCAGTTGCATGCGCACACGCACGAGATCGCCCTCGAGATCTATTCCGGCGACGCGGCCGACCTCCACCCCGCGATAGGTGACCGCACCGGATTCGTACACCCCGCTCCCGTTCTCGAAATCCGCTGTCACCGTGTATGTTCCGAGTCCGGTGAGCCGCTGGATGCCCACGTAGTTGACCAGGCCGTAGAGCAGACTCACCACGGCGAGCAGCGTGAAAGCCATGAGCTGGCCCTTGACGAGACGGGTCTTCATCGCGGTCCCCCATTCGGGTCGGCTGCCGGCGCCATCCCATCGGCAGACGCCGGCAGGGTCGGTGCGATGAGCGGATTCACGGCGCGATTGGACATGGGGACCAGGCGGTTGAACGGAATACTGCCGAGGACCTTGTTCTGGATGCCTTCAACGGTGAGGTCGAGAGTGAGGAACAGGTTGAGGTAGTCGCCCTTGATGGCCCGCTCGGCCACCGTGACCGGGAACGGGAAGCTGAGGGCGAGCAGCAGTGCCCCGCTGAGATCGGAACCGGCCGCGGCGAGCTGGGTCAGTGTGGGCTGCAAGTTGTGCAGGTCGGCGCTGAGGTTGTCGCGGCTGTCGTGCAGCACCGCCGCGGCTTGCGCGCCGAATTTCCCGGTACTGTCGAGCATGGTCGTGAGCTGTGCCTTCTGCTCGTCGAGCACGGCCAACGCCGGTTGGATCTGCTCGATGCCGGTGCCGAGTGTGTCCTTCTGCGCGGCAAGCTCTTTCGCCAGCGCGTCGAGGCTGTCGATGGCGCGCACAATATTGTCGCGCTGAGTGTCCAGCCCGTTGGCGAAGGTCGCGAGCCGTTCGAAGGATCGGTTGATCGCCTCCTCCCGGCCGCCGAATGCCTGGTTCAGTTCGGCCAGGATGGTCCGGATCTGTTCCAGCCCACTGCCATTGAGCACCAGCGACAGGGCCGCGAGTACGTTCTCGGTCGCCGGGTACTCCGAGGTCGCCGCCAGCGGAATCACGTCGCCGTCACGCAGCAACCGGTCCGACTTACTCTGCGACGGCGAGATCAGCTCGAGGTATTGGGCGCCGAGCACACTGGTCTGCGCCAACCGGGCGGTGGTGTTCGCGGGTAGCCGAACGCTCTTGTCGATCTCGAGGGTGATGTCGGCGTGGTAGTCACGGACGGTGATCGCGGTGATGGTGCCGACGGTGACGTCGTCGGCCTTGACGAAGGAATTGGCGATCAGGTTCTGGGTATCGCGCAGCTGAACTTGAATGGTGTATGAGCCGTGATGAATCGTATTGCCCGGCAACGGGATTGAATTGGCGCCGTCGAAACGGCAGCCGGCGGTCAGCAGTGCCGCGATCAGCAGCACTCCACCGGCGCTCAGTCGTGCAGAAGCTTTCATCAGCGGGCTCCGGGGACTAGGAGATCGGACAGTCCGGGGATGACCGGCTGCGCGGACGGGCCGGGGGTGGGGACGGGTGATGAGCCCGCGCCCGTGGCGGCGCGTACGGCGGCGCCGAAGAGATCACCGAATTGCGCACTGGCGCGCGAACATTCGGCCGGTGGGGCGTCGACTGTGGTGAGCAGCGCGCAGATCAGCGACATCGGATCCGGGAAGTCCGGGATATTGGCGTTGGCGGTGGCCGATTTCGAGGACGGGTCGTAGATGTTGTAGAGGTCGTCGATGGTGGTCGGCGCGGCATGGAGGATCTGGGCGAGGTCGTCCTCACGGTCGATCAGCAGCGAGGTGATCCGGGTCAGTGAGGTGACATCGGATTTCAGTGCGTCGCGATTCTCGGCGACGAGGGTACGGATCTCGGGCAGCATCGCCTGAACCGCGTGCAGCGCCGCGTTGAGTTGAGTCCGGTTGTCGTTCAACAGATTCGACACTCCGGCCAGCTGGTCGACGAAAGTACGGACCTGTCCGTCGTTCGCGGCGAGCGCCGAGATCACGGTTTGCAGGTTCCGCACGGTAGCGAACAGGTCGGGGCCGCCATCGGCGAGCGTTTGCATCGCCTTGGACAGGTTGACCAGTGTGTCGTTCAGCGTTGCGCCATTGCCTCGTAGCGCGCTCGCGGTGGCGTCGGTGAATCGGGCCAGCGGGCCGATCGGGTCGCCGGATTCCGGTCCGAGCTGGGTGGCCAGGTCGGTGACCTGCTTCTTGATCTCGTCGAACGGTACCGGGACGGCGGTGCGTTCGAGTGGAATCACCGCGCCGTCTTGAAGTTCGGGCTCCGAACCGCGTTTCGGAATGAGCTGGATGTAGCGGCCCGATACCAGGGTGGGGGCCACGATCACGGCGTGGGTGTCGGCGCTCACCGGGTGTGCCGAGTCGAAATGCAGGGTGACACGGACGCGATCACCCGCGGGCGTGATGTCGTCGACCGCGCCGATCGGCACACCGCGCAGCGTGACGCGGTCTCCGGTATACAGACCGGCCGAGTTGCCGAAGTACGCGGTGACGCGGACGGTCGCGTTCCGAGTGAGCCCGAAGGTGACACCGGTACTGATCAGCGCCGCGACGAGCAGCGCGGCGAGAATCCGTCCGGGCGTGGGGATGCGGGACCAGCCCGCGCGCAGTGTGGTCATCATCGGCCTCCTCCCGGGCTGCCGGGCTGCTGTCCATTGAGGTTCGCGGGCGTGATGTTGTGCAGGAGCACACCGAAGAACGGTCCGCTGCCGACGACCTCACCCATTTGGGTCACGTACGGCCGCAAACCGGAGATCGCGGAGTTGATGTTGTCGTAGTTGGAGTTCAGCAGCGCAAGGACTCGATCGAGGTTGGCCAGCATGGGCGCGAGTGCCTGCTTGTTGTCCTGAGCCAGCCCATGCAGTTCGGTGCTGACATCGCGAACATCGACCAGCAGTGCGCGGATCGTGGCGGCACGGTCGTTGAGTGCCGCGAACAGTGAACCGCCATCGGTGACCAGAGTCGTGAGGTTCTGATTGCGTTGGGCGAGAATCCCGGTCACGCTGCCGGTGTGGTCGAGGAGATCGCGCAATGCGCCGTCGCGGGACGCGATCGTTTGCGATAGCCGCGACACCCCGTCCAGTGCGGGGCGCAGGTTCGCGGGCAACGCGGCGAGCACCTTCGAGACACTGTCCACGGCATCGGCCAGCTGGGCCTTGTCGGTGTCGGCCAACTTCGACGTGAGCTGATTCAGCGATTCGGTGAGGTCGTAGCCGGAGGTTGTGTGGTCCAACGGAATTCGATCACCGATGGTGCCGTCGCCGTCCGGCCGCAACTCGACATAGCGGCGGCCGAGCGCCGTTTCGACCTTGATCGCGGCGGTCGTGCGAGTACCCAGACGCTGATCATGGGTGTCCACGCGCAGGGCGATATCGACGTGGTCGCCGCCCAGCGTGATGCGGTCGACCGTACCTACCTTGATGCCCGAAATCTGCACGGCGTCACCGGCGTTCAGGCCGCTGGCATCGGCGAACTCGGCCACCATCGTCTGATGTCCCGGCAGCCCGGGGATGCGCTGGTAATTGAACGCGCCGACGAGCAGGGCAACGGCAATGCCAGTGCCCACCAAGCCCATTCGTACGGGGTTACGTTCGGAGAAGGGTTTCATTGCGGCGTCACTTGCACCTTTCGGCCGGGACGGTGAACGTCGGCGAGTCCTGGTAGCCGGAGCCACCGATCGCCGGGTACCGGATCGTGAGACCACAGAGAAAGAAATTGACGAAACTGCCGTAACTGCTGGCCCGCCCCGCCAGGCGATAGGTGATGGGCAGCTTCGCGAGCAACAGCGACAGCGAGTCGGAATTGGCATCGAGGTTGCCCGCCAGCTGTTGCAGCTGTGCGACGTCACCGGCGATGGCGGGGCGGTCGTCGCGCAGTAGTCCGGCGATTTCGGCGGTGCCCGAGTCGATGCCGGTCAGACCTGCGGTTATGGTGTCCCGATCCGCGTTGAGACCGCTGACGACCTGTTGCAAGTCGACGACCAGTGTGTCGAATTGCTTGCCGCGCTGATCGATTACCGCAAGCGCCGCGCCGAGATTGTCGATCGTCGATCCGATGACCTGGTCGCGATCGGCCAGCGTATTGCCCAGTGAGCCGATCTGCTCCACGAACGCGGCGATATTCTGCTCCTGGCCGTTGAGCACCGCGATCAACGATCCCGACAGCCTGTTGGCCTGGTCCGGGTCCAATCCCTGTAGGAGCGGCTTGAAACCATTGACGAGACTGTCGATGTCGAGCGCCGGAGCAGTCTGGGTAACGGGAATGGGATCCTGCTCGGAACGCACGCCTGAACCGTCGGGTTCGACGGTCAACTCCAGGTAGCGATCGCCGACCAGATTCTTGTATCTGATCGCGGCACGCGAACTGATATGGACTTCGATGTCCCGGTCGACGGTGAAGGCCACCTGCACGAGCCGATCGTGAGCGAATTCGACGGATTTCACCTTGCCGACCGGCACTCCGGCGAGCTTGACGTCATCGCCGGATTTCATGCCCGAGGCCGAGGTGAACAGCGCACGGTAGGTGTGGGTCGGCACGAAACGCAATTCGCCGACGACCACGACGAGCATGGCCGAGATGACCGTAGTGATCACCAGGAAGATAATCAGCTTGAGTCCGGCGTGGCGGGCGATCATCGTGTCAGTCCATATATCAGTGCGGCGAACGGGTTACCCAGCAGATCCTCCGGACCGCGAATCGGCCCGTATACCGTTGTGCCGGTGTCGAAGTCGATATGGCCCGCAGCTGGGCTCTCCTTCGTGTAGGGGTATCCATAACAGGAGGGAGCGCCGTTGGCACCGTTCACGGGCAGATCCTTGTCATAGCGGTAGGGCGCGTCACCCAGCAAGAGGCTGCTCAGGATGTTCAAACCGGGCCGCCCACCGCCGAGCGCGTTCTCGAGGAACCCGCGATCGTGATCGAGAGCCGACAGCAAGCAGGTGAACGACGGAGACTGTTCCGCGAGCACCCCGGTGGTCGGTTCCAGTGCGTCGGCGGCACCGATCAACGGCGCGGACGAAGCGCTCGTGAATGCGGCTCCGGTATTGCCGAATTGGGTGAACGAGAGCAGGAAGGCGCTCAGGCTCGCCTGCTTCTCGACGAGGGTGGTGCTGGTCGTCGACAGATTCTTCAGCGTGGCCATGACATCCGGTGTGACCGCTGCCAAGGTGTCGAGATTGTCGGCCAGCAGTGGCACGTCGCGCCGCAATGTCGGTATCGCCTCGTTGAACTGCCCGAGGTAGCGATCGGTGGACACCAGTAGGTCGCCGAACCGCGCGCCGTGCCCGTCCAGGGCGGTGCCGAGCGCGGCCAGTGTCGCGTTAACCTTTTGCGGCTCAACGGTTTTCAGTAGGGCGAGCAGTGTGTCGAACACGTCGTTCACTTCGACGCTGACCTTCGACCCATCGATCGTCGAGCCCGCACCGAGTGTCGTCGCCGCCGGTTGATCCGGCCAGACCAGGGTGACGAATTTGCGCCCGAACAGGGTGGTCGGGGCGATCTCGGCGCCGACGTTCGCCGGAATCCGCCGCGCCTGGCCGGGATTCAGGTCCAAGGTCAGCTTCGCCCGATCGTTGTCGACTTCGACGGCGCTGACCCGCCCGATGACCACGCCGCGCACCTTCACATCGGATCCGGGCCCCATCAGCAGCCCGGCCCGGTCGGCGAGCAGGTAGACGCGAGTGCTGGCGACGAATTCGCCACTGCAGGAGGCGATTGCGCCGGTCCAGGCAAGTACGAAGGCGGCGATGGCGCTGATGCCGAGCAGCAGGGCGCGGCGCCGGGAGACTTCCAGGGTCATCCGGACACCCGAACGGTCGAGTGGACGCCGCCGTAGACGGCGACTCCGATGATCAGGTCGATGATCATGATCGCGATCAACGAGGTGCGCACCGCCCGGCCCACCGCCACCCCGACACCCGCGGGGCCGCCCGCGGCGTGATAGCCGTGATAGCAGTGCACCGACATGATGACCACCGAGAACACGATGACTTTCAACAGCGACCACAGCACGTCGGTCGGCACGAGGAAGAGATTGAAGTAGTGGTCGTAGGTGCCCGGTGACTGTCCGGACAGCACGATGCTGACAAATTGGGTCGAGGCGTAGCCCATGAACAGCGCGATGCCATAGAGCGGGATAATCGCGAGCAGCCCGGCCAGGATGCGGGTCGTCACCAGATACGGAACCGAGGGAATCGACATCACCTCGAGTGCGTCGATCTCCTCGCTCACCCGCATCGCACCCAACTGCGCGGTGAACCCAGCGCCCACGGTCGCGGTCAACGCGACACCGGCCACCACCGGAATGGCCTCACGCGTATTGAAGAATGCGGAAATGAATCCGGACATCGCTTCGACGCCGACGCGCCCGAGCGAGGTGGCTCCCTGCTGGCCGACCTCGTAACCGGCGGCGGCGGTGAGGAATCCGATGACAACAACGGTGCCGCCGATCACCGCGAGCGCACCGGATCCCAGACTGACCTCGGCGATCAAGCGGACCACCTCACCGCGATAGCGGCGCAGTGTGCGTGGAATCCAACCGATTCCGTGCAAGTGAAACGACAGTTGGTGGCCGAGGCCGCCGACGGCGTCGCCGGGGCGCGCAGCGGCGGCGGTTACGCTGCGCCCCCACGACTTCCGTCGTAGCAGCTCGGCCGCGGACGGCTGTTGGCTGGTGATGGTCATATCGGTCCGTTCATTGCAGCCACAGGGTGGTGATGATGGAGTTGGCCAGGAATAACAAGACGAAGCTGAAAACGACGGTCTGATTGACGGCGTCCCCGACCCCTTTCGGGCCGCCCTTCGCATGTAGACCCAGATGGCATGCGACCAGCGCGGCCAACAGCCCGAATATCCCGGCTTTGAGCTCGCTGACCAGCAGATCCGGTATCCCGGTCAAAAGCGGAATCGCGGTAATGAACTGGCCGGGTGTCGCGCCCTGGAGATAGACCGCGTAGAGGTAGCCACCGGCCAGGCCGACTGCGGTGACCAGTCCGTTCAAGAACAGCGCGACGACCGTGGAGGCGAGCACCCGAGGCACGACGAGCCGATGTATCGGGTCGATGCCCAGCACCCGCATCGCGTCGATCTCCTCGCGGATGGTCCGTGCGCCCAAGTCCGCACAGATCGCCGTCGCGCCTGCACCGGCCACCACCAAAACGGTTGCTACCGGACCGATCTCGCGAATCACGGCGATTCCGGCGCCAGCGCCGGACAGGTCGATGGCTCCGATCTCGTTGAGCAGCACATTGATCTGAAAGATCACCATGACGCAGAACGGGATCGCGATCAGCAAGGTCGGCATAATCGATACACTGGCGATGAACCAGGCCTGATGAACGAACTCCCGAAATTGGAAGGGCCGCCGGGGCAGCGTCCGCAGGGTATCCAGCGTGGTGCCGAAAAACTCTCCCACCGCACGTGGGACGACCTCCGCGGCGGACCGTGTTCTGTCCCAGCGGGCAGGCGAGGAGATCTCGCCGGATTCCACCATCGTTGAACCTTTCAGAAATCTGAAACCGATTAACCGGCCCGCGATCACACCGCGCTGAAGTCGCTGTCCATATCCGCCCGCCGCGAACCGCAGCGGCCGGGTCGCCGCACCGGACAACTCACCGAACCGATGACCCAGAAAACCGCTGATTCAGCGGCCTCCTAGAAGATCTTTCGTAGGATCTGCAGCGCCCGTTTGCCGTACGGGGATAGATCAGCTGCAGATCCGGCGTCGAGGTCGCCCTCCTCGAATTCGGTGGGCCGGATTTTCAACATCGAAGATCTATTTCTGTCCGCACGGCACGGACGGTCTCAGCGGCCCGGTCGGTGATCGCAGCGGCGGATCGAAGCGACGTCCTCACCGGTGAATCTCCTTGTCGGAACATGCAGTCCAGTTCGATGGCCGGGCCGGGCTGTCGTCCAGTACCGGCCCTGGTCGGCCCTGCAGCTTCCTACCGGAATTGCTAGTGGTGGCGGCACCGAACGCTGCATCCGGCCAGTCGGCCCGACCATCGGTGTCTCCGTTGGTGATGCCGACGATGGGCAGCCGGAGGGCGGCCGGCGCGGCCGGCGGCACTACCGGGTGCGCGGGCGCGATCGGCGCGACCCGCTGGTACGCCGCACCCGGTGCGGGGCGCGGATCGGCGTGACCGCGGTTGGGCCATAACGACATCGCACGTTCAGCCAGTGCGGTAATGGTGAGCGAGGGGTTCACGCCCAGATTCGCCGAGATGGTCGATCCGTCGACGACGTGCAGGCCGGGATAACCGAACAGCCGGTGGTAGGGGTCGACGACGCCGGTCTCTGCGCTGTCGCCGATAGCGCAGCCGCCGATGAAGTGCCCGGTCATCGGAATGTTGAAGACGCTGCTGCTGGTGGCCGCCGCGGGGACACCGTCGATCTTCTCGGCCAGCCGCCGCGCGACCTCGTGGCCGGCCGGGATCCAGGCCGGATTCGGTTGTCCCTCACCCTGTTTGGTGGTCATGCGTCGGCCGAACAGGCCGCGCCGGGTGTAGGAGGTGAGCGAGTTGTCCGCCGACTGCATCACCAGCAGGCCGATCGTCTGTTCCGACCAGCGACGCGGATTGTGGATCCGGACCAGATCCCGGCGGCTCCGGCCGAGTTCACGCAGCCAGTCCAGTCCGCGCGGGCCGTCGCCGCTGACCATCACGGTGGTCAACAGTGATATGACGTTGCTGCCCTTGCCGTATCGCAACGGTTCCACGTGCGTGTCCGGATCCGGGTGGACGGAGGAGGTGATCGCGATGCCCTTGGAGAAGTCGCGGGACTTGTCTCGGCTGCGAACCGCCAGCAGCTCCTCGGAATTGGTCCGGGTCAAATACCCGAGCCGGGCGGACAGGTCGGGGAGCGAGCCCCGGTCGCGCAGCCGGTGCAGCAGCTGCTGCGTGCCCAGCGCAGCGGCGGCGAACACGACCTGCTCGGCGGTGAATCGCTGCCGCCGCTTGCGCATCCACCGGCCGGTGCGGGCCGTGGTGACCTGGTAACCGCCGTCCGGCAGTGGGCGGACATCGGTCACTGTCGTCAGCGGATGCACGGTGGCGCCGGCCTGCTCGGCCAGATAGAGGTAGTTCTTCACCAGTGTGTTCTTGGCGTTGTGCCGGCAGCCGGTCATACATTCGCCGCAGTGGGTGCAGGCGCGCCGGTCCGGCCCGGCGCCGCCGAAGAACGGGTCGGGAACATCCTCGCCCGGCCGGCGCCCGGGCCCGCCGAAGAACACACCCACCGGTGTGCGCTGGTAGGTGTCGGCGATTCCCATGTCCTGCGCGACCTCCGCGATGACGCGGTCCGCAGGCGTGATCGCCGGATTGACAGTGACACCCAGCATGCGCTTCGCCTGGTCGTAATGCGCGGCCAGCTCGGCCTTCCAGTCGGTAATACGCGCCCACTGGCCGTCGGCAAAGAAGGTATCCGGCGGCTCGTACAGGGTGTTTGCGTATACCAGGGAGCCGCCGCCCACCCCGGCTCCGGCCAGCACAAAAGTGTCCTTGAGTAGCGTCATCCGCTGAATTCCGTAGCATCCCAGCGCCGGTGCCCATAGGTAGCGCCGGATACGCCACGAGGTTTGCGGGAACTCGTCGTCGGCGAACCGGCGGCCGGCCTCGAAAACACCGACGCGGTAACCTTTCTCGGTCAGGCGCAGCGCGCTCACGCTGCCACCGAAGCCCGAGCCGACGACTATGACGTCGTAATCGAAAGTCATGGGCACTTTACCTTTCAGGATCGCGTTCAGGCGAGGCGAGGTCATCCGGAAGTCGGAGGGATTCGAACCGCTGGTCTCGCGACGGTAGGCGGTCACGGTTCTTTCACTTGTAGCCTGTCCCGCCCACACCCAGCGATTTCTACCGCTGTGGGTATCAGGAGCGGGGACAGGATCAGCCCGAACAGCGGCACGAGGATTGTCGGTTTGGGTTCCGGTCATCGGCGGGAGTCTTCGGAATCTCAGAGATCCCTTCGCAGGGCGAATTTTCGGGGGCAAGTAGCTAGAAGATCTTTCGTAGGATTTGCAGCGCCCGTTTGCTGTACGGGGGATAGATCAGCTGCAGATCCGGGTGGAAGGTCTTGCGCAACACCGATTTCCGGTGACTGAGTGCTTCGAACCCCCAGCGGCCGTGGTAGGCGCCCATGCCACTGGCGCCGACACCTCCGAACGGAAGCTGCGGCACCAGGCAGTGCATGGCAACATGGTTGATCACCGCACCGCCGGACGGGATCTCGTCCACCAGGCGCTCGCCCACCGCCGCCGATTTCGTGAAGTAGTACCCGGCAAGCGGTTTCGGCCGGGAGTTCACGAACGAGATCGCATCGTCGAGGCTTTCGTACGACAGCACCGGCAGGATAGGTCCGAAGATCTCCTCCTGCATGACCGCATCGTCGGGATCCGGGTCGACGATCACGGTCGGCTCGATCGACAACGACGCCTCGGTGACCCGCCCGCCCAGCGCGATCGTGCCGCGCGTCCGCGCGAGATAGGTAGCCAGTCGGGCGAATTGGCGCTCGTTGACGATCCGGCGGCCGACTGCGCCCCCCTCCCCCTCGAATTGCTCGATCGCCGCTACGATCTCGTCCACCAGCCGATCCCGGATACGGTGATCGGCCAGCACGTAGTCCGGCGCGATGCAGGTCTGTCCCGAGTTCACGCACTTGACCCAGGCGATCCGGCGGGCCGCGATAGCGAGGTCGGCGTCGGCGGTCACGATTACCGGGCTTTTACCGCCGAGCTCCAAGGTCACCGGAGTCAGCGTCGCCGCGGCCGCGGCCATGATCTTCCTTCCGATTTGGTCGCCGCCGGTGAACAGTACGTGGTCGAAACCCTGCGCCAGCAGCTCCTGGGTGACCGGGGCGTCGCCCTCGACCACGACGACCGCCTCGGAGTCCAGGTATTCCGGAACCAGCCGAGCCAGTAGGGCCGAGGTGGCCGGCGCCAACTCGGACGGCTTGAGCACCGCGCAGTTCCCCGCGGCGAGCGCGGCCACCAGCGGCGAAAGAGTCAGGTACACCGGGTAATTCCACGGGCCGATGACCAGAACGACGCCGAGCGGCTCGTACTGCACCCAGGCCGAACCCGGATACTGCACCAGCGACAGCGGCTGCCGCCGCCGACGCATCCACCGGCGCAGGTGTTTCAGGGCGAACACGGCCTCACCCCTGGTGGACGATATATCGCCCAACCAGGCTTCGGCCCGGCTGCGTCCAAGATCACTAGCCAGCGCGGCTACGATCTGATCCTCCTGCTCATCAAGCAGCCGGATCACGTTCCGCAACTGCTCCGCACGCCAAGTGCGGTCTCGGGTCCGGCCCGAGGCGAACTCGCGGCGAACCCGTGCCATCGCATCGGGGATGTCGGGCAAATTGGAGACCGCTGTTGCGGTAGTCGGTATAGACATCTTCGTTACCTCTGAGGAGTTCCGTCACGCCTTCGGCGACGGAATCAGGCCGTGTTCGAGAAGTAGTTCCGTGCCCGCGACGCTGGCACGAAAGTGTTTGTCGTGCAGGGTGCGTCGTTGACCGGAATGAGTGAGGTCCCTCAGCTGTCGTAGTCGACTGCGACCGTTGGGGTGGTGGGATGAGATTGACAGGTCAGTACGAAGCCGGCGTCGACCTCGGCTGGGGTAAGCGCAAAATTTTGCTCCATCGATACCGCTCCTGTTGTGATTCTGGCTTTGCACGTGCCACACGCGCCGCCAAGACAGGCATACGGCGCATCGATATTGTTTTTCAGCGCGGATTCGAGGACGGTCTCGCCCGCGGCGAGTTCCACGGTGTGATGCGCGCCGGACAGAGTGATGGTCACTTCGGACTCGCGGAAGGCATCGACGTGTGTGGATCGGTTCGTGCCGCGGAACAGTTCGAGGTGTATCCGCTCGGTCGGCACTCCTTCGGATGCGAGGTCCTCGCGCATTGTCGTGACGAGATCGTTCGGGCCGCACAGGTACCACCGGTCGATCGAAGTGACGTCGGTGGCGAGCAACTGTTGAACCATCGCCAGGTCGATACGGCCACGAACAGCGGCGGGGTGGTGCGCCTCGCCTGAGCGGATGTGGAATATGCGTAACCGGTCTGCATATCGAGATTCGAGCTCATCGAGTTCGGAGGCGAACATGGTCGACTCTGCGGTTCTGTTGCCGTAGAAGAGGATGAAGCGACTCTCGGTCTCGATCTCCATCGTGGTGCGCATGATGGACAGGATGGGCGTGATGCCGCTCCCTGCCGCCACCGCGACATAGTCGCGCCGAGCGAGTGGATCAAGGGGTGCGCCGAAGCTACCCGTGGGCGTCATCAGCTCCAGGACGTCACCGACTCGCAGCGTTTCGACCGCGAAGGTCGAGAACATCCCGCCCGCGATGTGCCGTACTCCGATCGCCAGTTCTCCCGATGTGGCCGAGGTGCAGATCGAGTAGTTTCGCCGCAGCTCCCGCCCACCGATGCGGTGTCGAACGGTCAGGTGTTGGCCCGCCTGGAATTGGAACTGGTCGCGCAGGTGATCGGGAACGTCGAAAGTGACTTTGACGCTGTCCGGAGTCAGGGGCTCGACGCTTGTGACGGGGATCGGGTGGGCGCTGGCATGGCGTGCCGCGGAGGAACGCGGCATTCGGACCGGGAGCAGTGCGGCTAGTTTGCCGTTGAGGCGTTTCCACTCGCGGTACTGCGTGGCGTCGAGCTGCTGCCCGAAGACGGTGCCTATTGCCGAGTCGCGCTCGAGGTAGGCGGCCTCATTGCGTCGCCAGACCGCGACGTAGCGGTAGAAGGGAATGGAGGGATGCAAGTGGTGGACCAGGTGGTAGTTCTGCGACAAGAGCAGGGGAGTCAGGATCCACTCCGAGCCGACGCGGTTTCGGGTCGCGCGATAGCGGTTCTCGCGCTGAGTGTCTTCCAGGTCGTGGTGGGGTAGCCAGTCGAACCACCACGCGAGCACGAACATCGCCACCCGCCCGGGAATCAGGCAGATCACCGCGAGCGTCCACAGCTGTCCGGCGAAAGCCGCCGCCACGATCACCGTCACCGAAAAGGTCATCAACGCCGCCGTTTCCAGGACCTCGGCGCGTGGGCGCCGGCGCAGGTGACGCACCAAGAAACCGATATACGGCAGGTCCATTGCCGGGAAACGGATCGGCAGCTGCCACCAGGGCGCCGCGCTGACGAAGTGATCGGGATCGAACTCACCGTCATTGGTATTGCGGTGGTGCTCGATATGGATGAACGCGAACGACTTGAATGAGATCAGCGGCGAGACGAAGAACATTGCCACGCGACCGAAGGCGACGTTGACCCAGCGATGGGAGCTGATCGAGTAATGCGAGGCGTCGTGCAACACGGTGAACAGGACGAAGATTGCCGCGGAGCTCGCGGCGATGGTGGCGATCGCAGGCAAAGCGTCGGTGAGCGCGGCCCAGGTCGAGGCGCCGAAGAGCGCAAGCGCACATGTGAAGATGCCGACTATCGGCCAGGACAGCGTAGGAACTTGCTCGCCCGGATCAGGCAAAGCGTGCTGCGAGGCGGCTGCTGGGGGTTGGGGGTGTCGAGTCGTAGTCGACATCTGACTCCTCCTTCGCGCTTCGGGATGAGATGCCTCACAACGTACAAACGGCTGGTATTGGTCAACAAGGCCATCTCAGCCCTCTCCGGTGTGCTGCGAGCACATCCCGACGCACTCGGGCTTCCGTCAGTACGGCTATGACTCCCGCAAAACCGAGGCCCCCAGCACGTCGCAGACGAGGAGGGCGGCGTGCAGTTCGGCGATCTTGACAGTTGCGGGCCGGCCCCTGCGCTCTTCGGCACGACGCACCCTCTGCAGGACCGTGTTCCGGTGGATTCCCAAGGTGCGTGCCGCGATCACCAGACTCCCTTGCGCGTCGAGCACAGCCAGGAGTGCGGCGCGCTCGCCGCGCTCTTTCGCGTCGTCGCGTGCGAGAGCGCCGAGCTGAGCGGCGACGAAGGCTCGCGCCGCATCCAGGTCACGCGAGATGGCATCCACCAACGCGACATCGCTGAACTGAGTAATCGATGGCGCCACGCGACCGGACAGTTCGATGACCCGGCGAGTGCGTAGAGCCTCCAGGTGGGAGGTACGGAAGCCGGCAGCCCCCGGATAGGGCGAGCCCACCGCGATGTGAACGTTTTTACTTTCGCCGGGAAACTCCGTCGCCATGCCCGTGAGCGAAGTCCTCACCTCCCCCGTGATCGATGCCCATCCCCACACCGCGAGTGGACCGTCCGCCATGACGAGCGAGTGACCCGCCCCAAGGAACCTTCCAACCTGCCGAGCGAATCCCTCGAGGTCGACGCCACGGTCGTCGACCCAGCACACGAAGGCGATCTGCCGACCGGTGAGCCGGTGGCCGAGCACACGTTCGGCCCGGGCGATGTCGACACGTTCCCCAGCGAGCAAGGCGCGCACGACATCGGCGCGCTCGGCCCTTGCCTGGTTCTGGCGTCGGTCGAGCTCGGCGACGTACTCGTCAGCCACAAGAGTGGAGATGCGGTCGATGTATCGAAACCCGTACCGCTCGAGATCGACAAACGTCCGCAACGCGATGGCGGGGTCGTCGATCCGTTCAGTGAGCGATTCGGAAAGCTTCTCGGTGAAGTACTCATGTCCCAACCGATAGAACCGCAGCATCACATCGACGCTGTGCCCCCGTGATGCCATTGCTCGCGCGTGTTCGAGCGCCGTTACCGGCGCCTCCGCCGCCGCTACATCGATCCCATGGCGAACCATCGAAAGTACCGCTTCGAGATTCGACGAGCACGATCCCAAGGTCAGGCCGCGAAGCTCAGCATCCCCAGCGACCTCCGGTATCCGCTCGACTATGTACCTCTGCATGTCGTCGGCCAGGCTGGACACATTCGCCAGCAAATACGCAGCAATACCCCTTCCAGCCTCCACACCGTGAGCCGGCTCCAGCGCCTCCATATCTGCACACTAACCTCGACCGAACTGCTACAGCCGACCGTTCACGATCGACCCAGCAACGGAGTTGTTGCGTGGCTGAGACGCGAGGACCTGTCTGCTGGTCCGGCCGGAACCCCTCATCGAGAAACCGCGCCACTGATCGGATACGCGCACTGCCGCGACACATCCATCTCGGCAGCCACATGAGCGGGTCCATGACCACCCACCAAGATCCGATCGACCAACAATCGCCGGCCATCTACCCCGGTCACGAAATCTCCGGTATTCAGGTTCGTCTCGGTAGCCAAACCCTCTACTGGCGACCTCACCCATTCCCGCTCACCGGCCACGTCCGCACCGGCATGAGCCGCGGCTACATAGGACACTCTGTTGCACTGGTTTGCCAACGTCGAACTGCTCCGAGCGCTGCCGCTACGGCCGCTCGCACCGCCTCTTCTGAAGGGGTGGGCATTCCCATGGCAGTGGCCATCTCCGCGATGGAGGTCATCGTCACCTCGGGCAGCCCGCAGGCGGTGAATGCCGAAAACGCGGTCAGGTCTGGCGCGATATTCAGAGCAAACCCATGGCTCGTCACGCCGCCGCGAATCCGCATACCGATCGAGGCAACCTTCTTGTGCTCCAACGTCCAGACTCCGACCAGGCTCTGAGCCATGGCCGGCGTGTCACGCCGAACAGCCCGCAGGCCAAGCGAATCCAAGGCGCTGATCAAGCCTTGTTCCAGCCAGCGCACGATATCCCCGGGGCCGCGCTGACGGAGATCGACCACCAGATAACCCATCAGCTGCCCCGGTCCGTGGTAGGTCGCTTGACCCCCTCTGTTCACCTCGACCAGAGGAATCTCGGTCTGCAGCGGCAATTCATGACGGGGGGTCCGGACACCATAGGTGATCACTGCGGGATGAGTGAGCAATACCAGCCGATCCGCAATCAGCCCCTCTCGCCGCTCTCGAACCCAGGTTTCCATCTGCGCAACGGCCTCGAGATACGGGACCTCGCCCAGATCAACCCACTCCAGCTCACCCTCGCTCACACTCGGCCCTCTCTGTGCTACATGCATACCCGACCGACAGACGGGATTGCGGCTCATAAGCATGTCAGGAGGCAGCAGACTCGGGACCGGTGTGCTCGCTCGCTTCTACGGCAAGTGCGGCACCAAGCAGCACTTCCGCGGCCACGCGTGCCAGCGGTCATGAGGCGATTCCGAAGAGCTTTGTCGTGGGGTTATGCCGCATTCGCAATGGACCGTGCTCGCAGTGTGCTGATCCCCTGCCGCCCACGAATCCCACCGCGACCGTCGACGGCGAATGCCTGTGCGTCTCGTGTGTCGATGAGCTGTCGGTGTGCGTCGAATGCGGTGGGCACACCCGCAGCCCGCGCCTCCCCAGCGAAGAGACTCTGCTGTGCGCGCGGTGTGTGTCCGTATGGGAGCGGTGCGTGGACTGCCAGAACTACAGCCGCGCCACCACGACGGCGGTCGGTGCCCGCGAGATCTGTGGCAACTGCGTCCGCGAATACCAATCCTGCGACGACTGCGCCCGGCTGTGCACCGACACCTACGGCGTCCAAGACGGAAACCGGGTGTGCGACACCTGCCTCGATGAGGTACCGCGAATGCGCTGCGTGCTTCGATCTCATCCCCTACGACGAGACCTACCGCCGGGACTGCGCCCGTCCCGGCCATCCTGTGGTCTACGGCTACGACTACAAACCCGTCCACGCTTCCACGGCGACGGCCCACTGTTCCTGGGGCTCGAACTCGAAATCAAAACCACCCCCGCCACTTTCGACAATCCCGTCGACACCGTGCTGGCCCACGCCGGTGACCTCGCCTACCTGAAGGAGGATTCCTCGATCAGCCCGTGTGGCTTCGAGCTGGTCACCCACCCCGTGTCGTATGAGTACGCGCCTGAATTGCGTTAACGCAGCCGAAGTCAAACCAGTTCCCCAACAGTTACCCAAGGTAGGCGTCGGTCACGACTACCCAAGACGGACCGTTCATCTTCGGCAACCATGAATGGTGGCGCCACCACCAAGAATAAGGTTTCATGGGTGAGGGAGAATCAGCACGCGGGTTGCGCAGTCAGGCAACCGCATGCTTACAGTAACCCCAGTCCCATTCTCCCCACCACTGTCCCGAAGCCGAAACGCGATACGCCAGTTGGACAGTCACCACCCACTATCGGCAACAAGCGGGCACGTCAGCAGCGAGCAACCGTTGACCGACAACGTCGAGGACGGCCGCGAGTGGACCGCCGAAGAACCGGCCTACCTCGACAAGATCCAAGAACAACTGGCTGCGCCCCTTACGGAACGACAACTCGCCATACTTCGCCGCTGCTGGCACGGAAGCTACACATCAGACCAATGAGCGCCTGTGCCGACTGTGCCCGCTCCGCCACAACGATGATCCTCCGTGCCCCTCCGGACCATCACCTCGACACCATTGTCCACCGCAGCTCACCCAACGAGCCCCCCGCTAACCCGCGGCAGCATGATATTGCTCGCGATGCTCGATCCAAGGCCGTTGGCGCTCTTCCTCACTCATCGCCAACAACTCACGCAACTTCCCCCACGCCACCTCATCGACCGGGGTATAGATCTGCATCCACGCATGCGGAAGCGAGGGCAGAGACATGCTCGTCAAGAACATCTCCAACTCCCCCACCGCCAAATTACGGATCTGCTTCGTCCGACTCGCCGGAACCGCCACATCATTACGAGCCCACAACGACGCGAAAGCCTCACTCTCAGCACACAACTCAGAGATGAAACCCTCCCACCCCGGATCACCGAGATTCTTCGCATACGAACCCCGCAGGTAACCGACCATGCGCCGCAAGTCATCCCAATTATGGTGATAGGTGTTGCAACACTCCGGGGTCAGAAACACCCGACGGGCCACATTACGCTCGCCCTTGACGAAACCCGGGCACAGCGCCTCATACGACTTATTGTGCGCCAGCACGTCATAACGCGGGCTGAGCACCACACCTGGCAAAGGTTCCAGATGATCGAGAATCACCTGAAGTTCTTCTGGCAGAGCGGTGCCCGCGTGCGCGGTCGGCACCGTCGGCACATCCGCAAGTCGATAAAGATGCGCCTTCTCCGCCGCATCCAACGACAACGTCCGCGCAACCGAATTCAACACCTGAACACTGACATTGATCTCGCGACCTTGTTCTAGCCAGGTGTACCAAGTGATGCCTATTCCGGCGAGTTGTGCGACTTCCTCGCGGCGCAGGCCAGGGGTTCGGCGGCGGGGGCCGGGTGGCAGGCCGACGTCGTCGGGGGTGATCCGGGCGCGGCGCGACTTCAGGAAGGCGCCCAATTCGGCGCGGCGCGCCTTGCGTATCGCACGAACGTCGACAACATCAGCCATAGAGTGATCATCCCGGATCCCGCTAGCGGTATCCAGGTGCTGCCAGTAATAGTTTCAGTGTGAGCGCATGTCGCGCAGGGCGTCCCGTGCTCGGTCGAATACGGCCAGCGGCGGGCTCGTGACGAGGTTCGCCAAGCCGCTCTCGCCGGCATGCGGATGCGGCCGGGTCGGGGCGAGCCGCTCGGCGGTGCGCACCATTCCCGCCCAGCGTTCGAGCTGGTTCACCGAGAACTGCTTGAGCAGGAAGGGGAATTCCTCGATCTCCTCGTGTGCGGCATGTTCGGTGACCTTATCGGCGAACGCGGCGAGCTTGGCATCGAAATCGGGATGGTCGATGCCCATGTCGTACAGTTCGGCCAGTGCGCGCTTCACCGCGTTTTCCTCGGCCAATCTGGGCCCGATAATGTCGTCGGCGCCGAAGGCCGCGCGCCGCGCCACCGCGTGCACGACCTCCTCCTCGGCGGTTTCGTGTACCGCGAGTAGGCGCACCAGCTCGGTGAACAGTTCCCGCTTATCGTCCTGGCCCGATTTCAGCTTCTCGAGCAGGCGCCGGATCTGCTCGTGCTGGGCAGTCAGCAGATCGATCACGTTCTGATCCAGCTTTCCCATCGTGCACCTCATTTCTGCGGCGGGGTATTACACATCTTCCTCCGAAGGCCGGCCAGCGCGCCACGGGCAAACTCACCACCGAGCCGTTTGCTACCTGCGCCGCTGGGTAGGTCGGCCATATGGATCATGCCGTAGCTCCTTTACTCGATGCCCTTGCTGAATACCGTGAGCTGGGACGATACGGTTTTACCCCGCCCGGCCACCGACAGGGCCGCGGCGCTGACGAGCGCGTGCGGCGCATCCTCGGCGCCGATACCTTCGGTTCGGATGTCCTTGGCAACAGCGGGCTCGACGACCGCAAGGCAAGTGGTGGCTATCTGGCGCGGGCCGAGGAGTTGATGGCCGACGCGGTCGGCGCCGATTACGCGTTCTTCTCGACCTGTGGCAGTTCACTGTCGGTCAAGGCGGCGATGATGGCGGTCGCGGGCGGCTCACCGGGCCTGTTGGTGGCGCGCGACAGCCACAAGTCGATCGTCGCCGGTTTGATCTTCTCGGGTGTGCAACCGCGCTGGGTCACCCCGCGCTGGGATGCCGAGCAGCACCTGTCCCATCCGCCGTCACCCGAGCAGATCCGCGAAACCTGGGAGCGCTATCCGGATGCGGCGGGGGCGTTGATCGTCAGCCCGAGTCCGTACGGGACCTGCGCCGATATCCGGGGTATCGCCGAGGTGTGCCATGAGCGCGGCAAACCGCTCATCGTCGATGAGGCGTGGGGTGCACATCTGCCGTTCCATGAGGAATTGCCAACGTGGGCAATGGATGCCGGTGCGGATGTCTGTGTGGTCAGCGTGCACAAGATGGGCAGTGGATTCGAGCAGGGTTCGGTCTTCCATATGCAGGGCGACCTCGTCGAGCGCGAGCGCCTCTCGGCATGCGCAGATCTGTTGATGACCACCAGCCCGAATGTCATGGTGTATGCGGCGTTGGACGGTTGGCGACGCCAGATGGTCGAGCACGGTCACGAATTGCTCGGCGCCGCACTGAAATTGGCCCGGCAGTTGCGTGCGGATATCGAGGATATTCCGGGATTGCACGTACTGGAAGACGAACTGCTCGGCGCCGAAGCCTCGCACGACCTGGACCGCATGCAGGTCCTCATCGATGTCAGCGAACTCGGATTGTCCGGCTATCAGTGCGCCGACTGGCTGCGCGAGAACGCGCGCATCGACGTCGGACTCAGCGATCATCGCCGCATCATGGCGACACTGTCGATGGCCGATGACGAGTCCACCACCAGGCGGTTGCTCGACGCGCTGCTGTCGCTGAGCGCGGCGGCATCGGAAATCCGAGCGCCGGAACAGATTCGACTCCCCGCTCCGCAAGAACTCGAACTCGACACCACAATGCTTCCACGCGACGCGTTCTTCGGATCGGTCGATACGATCGAGATGAAGTCGGCCGCCGGACGGATTGTCGCCGAGCAGCTCACGCCGTATCCGCCCGGTATTCCGGTCGCGGTGCCCGGTGAGCGGCTGAACGAGGCGGTGATCGACTACCTGGTCACCGGTGTGCACGCCGGAATGGTGGTGCCGGATGCCGCCGACAGTTCGATGCGGACGGTTCGCGTGGTCGCCGAGTGACGCGCGGCATCAATTCGGCTCTGCCCGGCGCAACAGCGTGAGCGTCGCAGGACGGCTGGTGAAGGTGAAGTCGTCGCCGCGGTAGTCGACCTCGCCATCGGCGGCAAGGGCGACCGGGCCGTCCTCGACGCGCACGGTCAGCCGGTCGGCGTGGCGGTTGACGTAGGTCGCGGAACGGTCGAGGGTGCCGGTGAGGGTCGCCCAGATCAGTCGGGTTCGGGAAAATGGCAGGTCCGCGCGCAGATAGCGGATATCGAGGGTGCCGTGGCGCAATGCGGGGCGCGACATCGGGATCTGGTGAGCGGGGTGGTAGTGGCCGTTGCCGACGAACAGCATCCAGATGGCTGTGCGGGTGCCGTCGATGGTCGTCGGCAGCGGCTGGGCCCGCAGCAGTACCCGCAGCATGGCGATTCCCGCGGCGGGCCATTTGCCGAGCCGCGGCTCCCAGTGTTCACGGAAGCGGACGAAGTCGGGATAGCCGCCGAGACTGGCGGTATTGACGAAGGTTCGTGGCTCGAGTCCGTCGGATCGCACTTCGGCGGTATCGGTTCGGACCGCGTCGCCCGATTCCAACGCGGCCACCGTGTCCTCGAGGCATTCCACCCCGGTATCGCGGGCGAAATGATTGAGGGTGCCACCGGCGAATACCGCCAGTGGCAGCCGATGCTGGACCGCTGCGGCGGCGACGGCCGAAACCGTCCCGTCGCCACCGAATACGCCGAGTGCGGCGATTTTGTCGCGGCCGACTCGTTTGTCGAGCTGGGTGGTGAGATCATCGGTGACCGTCAAAACCTCCGCGGCGGGCAGGCTTTCGTGTAGTAACCGCAGTTGTTCGGAGCCGGCGCCAACACCCGCACCCGGATTGATCACCAGCAGAAGCCCGAATCCGTTGCGCATCGGGGTGATTCGTTCATGCGCGCCCAGTTCGGCGGGCTCATCGTCGCGCTGCGCCCACCAGCGCCGGGTGCCGAGTGCGATCGCAGCGCCCAATGCCCCGCCTGCGATCACATCGGAGGGCCAATGGACACCGATGTGCACGCGCGAATAGCCGACGGCCACTGCTATCGGCGCGATAATGACCGCGGCAGTGGGAGATTCGAGGGCAACGCCGGTTGCGAAGGCCGCCGCGGAGGCGGAGTGACCGGAGGGGAACGAGGAGGACACCGGCGGTTTCACCAGCCGTCGCACGAAGGGCACCGATTCATCCGGTGGTCGGCGGCGCGGAAACAGCGGCTTCGCGATGCCGTTCGCCACCGAGCTGGCCAGCGCGATCGAGACCAGCCCGCGCACGGCCGCCCGTCGCGGTGCTCGACCACTCATCGACATCAGCGCCGCCACCACCAGCCACAACCGACTGTGGTCGGCGCTCATACTCAGCGTCCGCAGGAACCGATCGGCGGCGGTCGGGCGTACCCGCGCACCGCGCGCCACGAGCCACGCGTCCACGTGGCTCGCGGCCTTCGGTGACTGCCTACGCATCTCCACAGGCTATCCGTCCACGCGCGGTCCGCTTCGGCACCCGGGCGATGCGATCCAGAGCTGACCCGTTGACCTGCGATAACACCGCTCAGCCTTGACACCCGGAGCAAAGTAGAGGAATCATCTGATTCCATTGGAATCGACCGATTCCCATGAGCTCGGGCGCGTACTCGTCCGGAGGAGTGCAAGATGGATCAGCCGACGACACCACCCGACCACGTGCCGATCGTTGTGATCGGGGCCGGGTTCGCCGGTATCGGGTTGGCGGTGAAGCTGCGTGAGGCCGGGTTCCGCGACTTCGTCATCCTCGAACGCGGCTCCGATCTCGGCGGTACCTGGAGCGCCAACACCTACCCGGGCTGTGCGTGCGACGTGCCTTCGATGCTGTATTCGTATTCCTTCGCCCCGAACCCGAATTGGTCCCGCCGCTACGGCACCCAGCCGGAGATCCTCGACTATTTGCGCGGCGTCGCAATCGAATATGCTGTGCCACAACACGTTCGATACGACACAGAAGTACTCGACGCGATTTGGGACGAAGGTGCTGGAAGGTGGCGCATCCGCACCGGACAGGGGACATTGACCGCCGATGTGCTGGTCTCGGCGATCGGACCGTTCAGCGAGGCACAGATCCCCAGTCTGCCCGGTATGCCGAATTTCACCGGCACCCAATTCCATTCCCTGCACTGGGATCACGACCACGATCTGACCGGTGAGCGGGTCGCGGTCATCGGCACCGGCGCGTCCGCGGTGCAGTTCATTCCGGAGATCCAGCCCATCGTGGATCGACTGACGGTGTTCCAGCGTTCGGCGCCGTGGATCGTGCCGCGCATGGATTGGGCGACCAGCACCGTCGAGCGCCTGCTCTTGCGCCGGATGCCCATGCTGGGCAAGACGATCCGCGCCGCGTACTTCACCGGCATCGAGGGGTTCGGCCTGGTCGGGTTCGTGGACAAACGGTTCCGTCATCCGTTCGAAGCACTGGGCCGATTGCAGCTGCGTCGGCAGGTTCCCGATCCGCGACTGCGCCGCAAGCTCACGCCCGACTACATGATCGGCTGCAAACGCGCGATCTTCTCCGACGCCTACTACCCCGCGCTGTCCAAGCCCAATGTCGAGGTGGAGACCGCCGGAATCGCCGAGATCCGGCCGCGATCGATCGTCACCGTGGACGGCACCGAACACCAGGTCGACACGATCATCTGGGGCACCGGATTCGGTGTGCCACCACGGATATTCGAGGCCATCCACGACACCGCGGGGCGCACACTCGCACAGCTGTATCGCGAACGTCCACGCAGCTATCTCGGTACCAGCGTCACCGGATTTCCGAACTTCTTCACCACCCTCGGGCCGTTCGGCGCGGCCGGGAACCAGTCGGCGATCTTCATGATCGAGGCCCAGATCCGCTATATCGTGGACGCGGTAAAGAATATGCGCGACAACGGACTTCGCCGCATCGAGGTCCGACCGCAGGTGCAGCGGAACTTCGTCGATGAGATGGAGCAGCGCAGCCGCGATACGGTGTGGGTCACCGGCGGCTGCCGTAGCTACTACCAGACCGCCGACGGCCATCACAATGCCGGGTTGTATCCGAACTGGAGTTTCGAATATGCCAGGCGCACCAAGCGATTCGATTCCGACGACTACCTGATCGAGGCATCATGAACCTGCTGCGGCTGTTGCCGACCAATGACACCTTCGACATTGCCGACAAGGTCGTGGTGATCACCGGCGCCGGACGCGGCATCGGTGCCGAACTGGCGAAGATCCTGCACCGCCGCCGCGCGCGGGTCGTCATGCTCGACCTGGACGAGGCCAAGGTCGGCATTGTCGCATCGCGATTGGGGTCACGGGCGATCCCGCTGCGCGCCGATGTCGCCGACCGCGACAGTATGATCGCCGCCATGACCACGGTCCGTGATCGTTTCGGCCGCATCGATCTCGTGATCGCCAATGCCGGTATAACCCCGACGCCCGCCACACTGCGCACGATGGATCCCGCCGATTTCGACCGCGTCATCGGCGTCAATCTGACCGGTGTGTTCAACACCGTCCGACCCGCCCTCGACGATATCGTCGCCACCCGCGGCCACGTCGTGGTGGTCTCCTCCTGTGCGGCATTCGCGCCCGGTATGGGCGGGTCCGCGTACATGATCAGCAAGGCCGGTGTGGAACAGTTGGGTCGCGCGCTGCGGGTCGAACTCGCCGCCTCCGGCGCCACCGCCGGGGTCGCCTATTTCGGCATCGTCGACACCGCCATGACCCACCACACGCTCGACGACGACGAATTCGGCCGCGCGGCCGATGCCATGCTGCCCTGGCCGCTCAACCAGCGCATCAGCGCCGCTCAGGCCGCTTTGGCCGTCGCCGACGGCATTGCCCACCGAGCCCCGCGCACCATCGCACCCCGCGTCTGGGAGCCCTATTCCCTGCTGCGTGGTGCGATCAACGTGCTGATGGACCAGTACCTCAGCACTGACGAACAGTTGCGGATCCTGCTCCGCAAGCTGGAACAACGCGAGTCCAGCGACGCATGACATGATCCAACCCGTGACTTCGTCAGCATCTACCTGGCGCGGCAGCACCATGGCCAGCCGCGCCGCCGAGCGCCGCGAACAACTCGTGCGCGCGGGTTACGCGCTGCTCGGCGGCGAGGGCGCGGGGGCGACCACCATGCGGGCGGTGTGTCGTGAGGCGGGCCTGAGCCTGCGCTATTTCTACGAGAACTTCGCTGATCGCGAAGCCCTGCTGATCGAGATCTACGACCAGACCGCACATGGGCTCGTCGATGCCGTCACAACCCGGCTGGTCGACGCGCCTTTCGACGAAACTGCCCGCGCCCGAGCGGCTTTCGACGCGGCGGCACAGTATTTCGCGGACGATCCACGCCGCGGACGGATCATGTTCCGCGAAACCCTCGCCGATGACACGCTGCGCGCCCACGGCGCCGACGCACTCCCCGCCTTCGTCACGCTCGTCGCCACCCAACTCGCACCGGAGCAGGCCGCGCGTCTGACCTCCGCACCGGGCCGGATTCCGCTGCCGGTCAGCGCGATATCCGGCGCGCTCGTCGCGCTGTTCCTCGATTGGCTCGACGGCGACGTCGAGGCCAATCGCGACGAGGTCGTCGACTACGCCACCCGGCTCACCATCACCATTCTCGGGCTTACCTGATTACAGCAGTCCACGCAATCGCAGATCGCTGACGTACTTGTCGATGAGCCGGGGCGTCAGATGCGGAATATCGTGGTCGGCACCGACTTTCGCGGCTTGCACGGCAGCGGTGAACCCTTTTGCCGGGATGGCGGCACCATGGACCGGCCGACCGGGTCGGCTATAGGCGTGCAGCAGCGGTAGCAGCGAGGCCTGCCGCTGTTTCTCGGGAAGACCGCGCAGCGCGGTTTCGAATCGGCTCAACCATTCCTGATAGTCATCGATCCGCCGGATCGGGTGGCCGGATTCGATGAGCCATTCCACGAATTCGTCGAGCGAGATGCCGTCGTCGTGTGGATTGAGGACGTCGAAGGTGTGGAAATCGGTGCGCGCCCGGGCGCCGATGGTGGCGATCGCTTCGGCGGTGAAGTCGACGGGCAGGCCGTCGTAGTGGGCGCGTTGGCGCTTGCCGTCGGCATCGGTTTCGTAGAAGGAGTACGGGGCGATGCCGGTGGCCACCAGGCTCAGCAGCAGTCGGGTGAACATGTCCGGAACGTTGAGCTGGCCGTCGAATCGGCTGTGCGCCAGGATCATATCGGAGCGGAAGACCGCGACCGGAAGTCCGCACAGATCGTGCGCTTCGCGCAGCAGGACCTCCCCCGCCCATTTGCTGTTGCCGTAGCCGTTGGCGTAGCTGTCGTCGATGGCACGCGTGGGGCTGATTTCGCGGATATCGCCGTCCTCCACGAAGGACAACGGCTGTACCTGGGCGGCGACGGCCACGGTGGACAGATAGGTGACGGGCTTGATCCGCGAGGTGATGGCCAGGCGGATGAGTTCGGCGGTGCCGACGACATTGGGACCGAACAGCTGGTCGTAGGGCAGAACATGGTTGACCAGCGCGGCCGGGTGCACGATCAGGTCGACGGTGTCGGCCAGCCGACGCCACGTCGCGTCATCCAGGCCGAGATTCGGCTCGCCGATATCACCGGGCAGCACTTCGAGGCGGCGGCCGGCCAGCTCGCGGTAGTGCCGCAGCAGCTCCGGATCACCGCTGTCGAAGGCCTCGTCGAGCCGTTTCCGCGCTGCCGCAGCGTCTTTGCCGCGAATGATGCAGATGAGTGCGCCGTCCGTCTTGTCCAGTCGCTCCAGCCATTCCAGGCACAGGAAGCGGCCGAGATAGCCGTTGGCACCTGTCAGCAACACCGTCTGCGTCTCGGTCGTATGTGGGAGATTCGTTGCTGCGGACAGTGTTTGCGCATCGATGAACTTGTCCAGCGTCAGTTCATCGGCACGCGCGAGGCCGCCGTGCGGGTGAACCGCGGCAAAGGTGGGACGGATCGAGCCGGACCTCTGCGCCGATTCGACATACTCCGCCAACTCGCGCAAACCGTTGGCCGGGCTGACGATAACGCCCACCGGCACCTCGACGGCGAAGATATCGCGGAGCAGATTCGAAAACGACAGCGCGGACAGGGAATCGCCACCCAAATCGGTGAATTGCGCATCCGGGTGCAGATCGGTTGTCGCACAACCGAGCAATGCTCGCGCGGCTCGGCTCACGGTTTCCAGAACCGGCAGGTCGGCGGCTTCGCGGCGAAGTACGTGCAGTTCGTTCGCCTGACCTTCGGCCAGTTCGGCATAGAGCTGCCGCAGCCGCTCGCCGTAGCGCTCGATCAGTTTGGGACGCAATAATTTACCGATACCGGAGAGCAGACCGTTTTCGGTGGTGAAGGGTTCGGTTTCGATGAGGAAATCGCGCGGGATCTCATACGATTCGAGATCTGCCGCCTTTGCGATGCGCTGCAGTGAATCACTCAGTGCCGCTTTGGGATCAGCGCTGCGCAGCGTCTCCTCGGTCGGGACGATCACCGCGAGCAGGTAGGCGCGTTCACTGCTGCCGTAGACGAAGATCTGCTCGAGCATCGGGCTGCTGGCATATACGGATTCCAGGTGTGCGACCGCGACGAATTCGCCCTGGGAAAGCTTCAGTACATTATTGCGACGGTCGAGGTAGACGAGTTCATCGGGTCCGAGTTCGGCCACGATGTCACCGGTCCGGTAGAAACCGTCCGCATCGAAGATCTCCGCGGTGACCTCGGGACGCTTGTAGTACCCGGGAATCATGGTGGTGGTCTTCAGCAGCAGCTCACCGCGCGGATGCGGCTGGTCGGTACCGAAATATCCCAGCTCCGGCACATCCACCAGCTTGTAGTCGAGCACCGGTGGGCGGTGGATCACATTGTCGACCATGATGGCGCCGCCCGCCTCGGTCGAACCGTAGCCATCGTGCAGATCCATATCGATGACCGATTCCATGAATGTCTTCATCTCGGCGGCCAGTGGCGCACTGCCGACGATGGGCGATAGGAATCGGCCGCCCAGGAAGTCCTCGCGCAGTTCGGTTTTCACCGCACGGTCGAGTTCGGCGCGGTCGATGCCGGGTTCGGCGCGACGTTCCATTTCGCTCTGATAGCGCTGGAAAACCATATCGCACACGCGTGGCACAAAGAACATCTCGGTCGGCCGGACGAGGCCGATATCCTCGAAAAGCGTCGATATATCGCTCTTGGCCGTGAAATACGCGGTGCCGCCGCGAGCCAGCACGCCGTAGAGCGACATGCGTCCGGCCATATGGCTCATCGGCATATAGTTCAGGCCGATCCCGGCGACCTCCGGCTGGGCCAACCACATCGCGGTTACCAAACGGCTGGTGTACATTGCGCCCTTGGGGGTTCCGGTACTGCCGGAGGTGTAGATCAGCAGCTCCAAAGCGTCGTCATCGGGTACGAACAGAGGCGCGGGCGGCAGGGTGCGGCCGCGTTCGAGTACCGACTCCAGCGATTCCACCACTATCGGAGTGTTCGCCAGGCGATCGCAGGCGGATTCGAATGCGCCGCGCTGATTATCGTCCTCGGGGTGGTAATCGAAGACCACAAGGCGTTCCGGCGTCGGGCCCGCCAGCACGCATTCCACTGCGGTAGTGAGGGTTTCGACGGTCGCGGCGAGGATACGTGGTTCGGTCTCGGCAATGATCGCCGACAATTGCCTCGGCGCCGCACCGGCCTGCAACGGCACGGCAACCGCGCCGAGATACAGACAGGCCAGATCGAGCGTGGTGTAGTCGCTGCTGGTGAAGCCTAGCGTGGCAATGAAGTCGCCTGCTTCGATGGGGTTGTCGGGATTGTGATGCCAGGCTGCGGCGATCGCACCGACGCGCGCCCACAACTCGCCGTAAGTGATGGTGCCGAATTCGGGCAGCGGTCGCAGCGTGCGCCGCCCGGACTCGTCCGTGGTGAGTTCGAGGACCCGGTGCCCGAGCGCGGGGCGATCGGCGTAGGCCGCCATGACCGTCGCCACGATCTGTGATGGCCGCATTCCGGGTTCTCGGATCGCGGCGAAAGTGTCCGGCATCGGTCGCGCGTTGCGAATGTCCGGATAGGTGGCATACAGGTCGGCGATGCGATTCATGACCTGTTCCATCCGCGTATCAATAATCATGGCCAGCCTCCTTCGGTCGCATGCCGACCGTCGGTTGTTCTGTTCAGATTGAAGACGCCTGTATCCAGTAACACGTTAGCCTGGCTAAATATTCCAGGGCGGTCCATATTCGGCAACGGGCCTGGCCATATCATTGCGCCGCGCGGCGCTTTGCGATGCTGAAACCATGACGATCCCGCTTCCCGATCTTGTCGAGACGCTGCTCGGTGGTCCACTCTCCATTGTTACCGCGGGCGATCCGGTGCTGCGAACGCCCGCCGCACGCTACGCCGGCCAGCTGACGCAGACGCAATTGGATCGCTTGGTGCGGGCTATGCGGGAGACGATGCATGCCGCCCCTGGTGTCGGACTGGCCGCCCCGCAGGTCGGGATACCGCTGCGGCTGGCCGTGCTGGAGGATCCGGCCGAAGTGACCGACGATGTGCGCGCGGTCCGCGGACGGGTCCCGCTACCGTTCCGAGTTCTGGTCAACCCGACCTACGAACCCATCGGCGACGCCCGCGCCGCATTCTTCGAGGGGTGCCTGAGCGTTCCGGGCTGGCAGGCCGTCGTCGCGCGCCACGCCCACGTGCGCCTGCGCGGACAGGACGAGCGCGGCCGCGAACTGGACGAGGAAGTCTCCGGCTGGCCCGCCCGTATCGTCCAACACGAAACCGACCACCTCGACGGCACCCTCTACATCGATCGCGCCATCACCCGCTCCCTGACCTCCACCCAAACCCTCACCGACCGCTGGTCCCAGCCGACCCCCGCCGCCGCAGCCGACGCCCTGGGCTTCGACCTCCCCTGAACTCGGCTCGTCGACGGGGTCATCCCTCGTAGCGCGGCGGGAGTCGCATGAGCTGCACGGGCCGCACGAGCCGATACCGTGACGTCCAGTCCCGCCACACGAAAACTATTGCGCTGGTAAATCTCCGGGCCGATGAAACGGCGCAGGCCGGTCTCGGTCGTTCGGCTCATCGGGGACTACACGATCGATCTCGGCTGTCACTGGAACCGCCCGCCAGTGCCTCAGACCGCTGCCAATTGCCGATTCGGGTGATGATCACAGCCGCGCAGGCCCCGGCAACCACCATCAACAGCGCCACGACAGCGGCCCGCACCGGCGATAGAAAGTCGGAATCGACTGGCCAGAAAAGCACGGTCCATGTGGCCAGCCACGCCGACCACCACACGCCGACCAACAACCCGCCCGGACGCCCGCGGAGGTCCGGCGCATCCTTCGGTGTCCGCGGATCACTGGCGCGCAGGACGTCGGTCAGGATCGTCGCGGGAAACCACAGGTTGACCACGGGGCAGAACCAGCCGCCGACCACCCACCCGATCGGTAGCCGATGCCGCGCCGCACACAGCGCATCGGCGTTGCTCCTGGCCTGCCGCAGCCACACCAGGAACACGATCCCCGTGCCGAGCAAAGCCACGAACATGATGATCACGGCCGGACCGACGATCATAGACCAGTCATGAAACTCAGTGCGGGCCTGGATATTCGGGTACTCCCCGTGATATCTGTCGAGTGCACGATGGCCCATCGCCTCGGTGTTCACGAAGACGAGCAGTGCAGCTGTGGTGCAGCCGATCAAACCGATCGACCAATGCCCGAGCGCGTCGATCGGCCGGACAGCTCGCAGCGGGCCGCGCACTGCACCGGGGGTGGCCGACGGAGACACCCGGCTCTGATTCTGCTCGAGTGCGGTCTGGAGGCTCGCCGAGTTCCGTGAGTCGTCGCAATCGAGCCACCGCGTCGTGGCGGTGGACACGGTCAATCCGATCGTGATGACCGGGAAGATGACCCCGACCGTCACCAGCACCGGACTGCCGATCGAGATCAGATCGTCGTTACTCGCGGCAACCGCCTTAACGATCGCGAATTCGATTATCCCGTAAGCAATGTCGGCCACGCATGCGGCGACGACGAACGCACGGCCCAGCCGACTCCTGCGGAGCAGCTGAATGCCGCCGAGGAGCAGCAGCGCGCCGATCACCAGGAAGATCGGGGCTGAGATCAGCATGGTCGTCCGCATCGGGCGATCCGCCTCGCGAAGCAGCTCACTGCCGGTGTCGAGGAACATGTACAGGCCGACCGCAAGCACTGCGCTCAGCAGCCGATGAGCCGCGCCGAGCAAGGCGAGCACACCCGCCGCGATCGCGGTCCCGCCATTTGGTCGGTCTCCGTGATGGAGATTCGGGCTGCTATCGGGTTGCGGTTGAAATATCATCTCTCGTCCGTCCCAAGAGGCGGGGGATTGTCGAAGACCTGCGGAGGTGTTGCGGGATACGGTTTCATGCATCCCTCAACCTGGTGACGGGGCAAACGGTTGCCCACGTTTCGTGCCCAACTTTTTCGGGCACCGACCTGTTGTAGTTCGGTAAGGACACAGAAAGGCGGTTCGGATGAGCACGACAGACAACGGCGATTGGGTTCGTGACGTTGCGCTCATCTCGCTGCTCGGCGCGGTGCTGCAGGACTGTGCGCGGGAACCGCTGTTATTGCTCGCCAGCGCTCCTGAGACGTCGGTGATTCGGATTGGGCGTGGCGGCGCCGATTCGGCGCGGGCGTTCGACGACTTGCTGATCGAGGCGTACGAATCGACCAAGGACAGGCTGCTGGCCTCGGTCACGAAACAGGTCGGGAGCCGCACCGACGCGGAAGATATCGTCCAGACCGCGTTCATGCGCGTCTACGCCGCGCGCCCCGACATCACCGACGCCGAGGAATTGCGCCGCTACATCTGGACCGCCGCGAAGAACCTGACCCGCGATACCTGGCGGCGGGCCGCCAACGATCGCGACCGCCTCGATCCCGACGGCGAGACGCGGATCGCACAGCTCGCAGACAGCGCCGGACTCGCCTTCGACGATGTGATCGCGTTGCGGCACATGCTGGTTGCCGCGCTCAACGCCGTCCCCGCCCGCGAGCGCGAGGCAGTAGTGGTACGCGCGTTCGAGGGAAACACCTATGCCGAAACAGCCGCGATCATGGGCGTGGGCGACGGGACTGTGAAGGCTTACGTACACGCCGCGCTCAAACGGCTCCGCGCGAACATCGAAGCCGCCTGATACACAATCGAATTCAACGCTCGAGCATCAGCCGCGGGCACATGGCGGCTTGCTGTCGACGCCGCGCGGGAGCTTGTCGCGTTCGGCGTCGATGTAGTCACGATTGCTGATCAGGCACAGCCGTTTCTGAATATCGTTGCGGTCGAGATTGATTCGGATCAATCCGACGTCCGACAGACCGATGAGCGTCGTTCCGACGAGCTTCCAAACCGTGATGGATCCAGGCACGGTGAATTTCGTGCTGGTGCCTGCTCGGGTGTCCCAGACCTCGACTTCGGACTTGTTGCCGAGCACGACAAGACCGTCTGGTGACCAGCCGGCGACAACGGAGTCGTGCGGTACCGGCGGCATGTCCATCTTCGCCGTTTCACCAGTGGCGGCATTCCAGCGGAACAGCGCTCCTGAGTCATCCTGAACCAGCACCTCGGTGTTCCCGGGATTCATATGGACATTCGCCACACCTACACCCGGCAGTTCGAACGAGCGAACCAGTGCACCGCTGTCGAGATTCCACAGCTGCAGCGACTTGCCGGCGATATTGACAACTACCGAGTCTGTCGACGCGTAACCGACGAGGGTCGCCGCTTTTGCGGTAGTCCGCAAATCGTCGAGATTCTGGCTGAGCAAGACCTGACCTCCGATCTGTCGACCGTCGCCGATGTGCCAGCGCGTGATGGCTCCCGCGTGCAGCGCGGCCGCTTCGTCGTCGTTGCGGATGGCGAAGGTGACGAACGATAGATCCGCCGAATTCAAGCCCGAGGGCGTCGGGAGTGGTATTCGACCTACCTCGTCGAAGGCCGGCATCAGCACAACGGCAACCCGCGAAGTGCCGGTCCACATCAGGGCGTGCCGCCCATCTGGAGTGAAGGCGAGCATCGCGTGTGGCCAGACACGAAGCGTGAAACCAGGCAGGCTGAAGAGGAGACGCATCGACTGCATGTCGATGACTTCGAAGGTTTCGCCACGAGAGCCAGCGACATAGCGGCCGTTGGGACTCCACAAGGCCGTGACGTCGTCGGGCGTGATCTCGGCCCAATCAGAATTGGACTCCGCCGCCGCCCCGTATCGCTCGATGCCGTTACTCGCCGCATAGATCAACACCGGACCAGCCGAGGTGAGGTGTACCGCAGGAGCGATCGCGTCGGAGCTGTGTCGAACCTGGACCTGATAAACACGTCCAGTCGCTATGTGGACGAGCTTCGCGATCTCGAACGCATCCCTGTTCTCGCCGGAATATTCGATCGCGAATTGTCCTGTGCTGTCGAGTCGCAACGATCCGCAGGTGCCGAGACCGACCCGGCGAAGTTCGGCACCGTCGGCGCCGCGAATAATCAGCGTCTTCGAGTCATCCGCGCATTCGACGGTCAGCCCGTCCGGTGTGACGTCACGCCCCGGCCAATCACGAACTGGCCGACCGCTTTTCAGGTCGTAAATGACCTGGTGAACTTTGAGATCGACATCCGTTTCCGAAAGCCACAGGGTCTCGTTCGCGGAGTCGACCCGTGCGATGGTCCGGGTCGGCATGCCATCGGCAGGAATGTCGGGCAACCGATGAGGCGGTCCGGACAGGTCATATCGTTCGATCACATCGGGATCGCCGAGATAGGTCCCATGGCCCCGCTTCGGGTCGACAGAAATGAACAGTTGCCTGCCATCCTGGGAGAACTTTGCGACGAGCGCCGTTCTTCCCACGACATCCGCACCGTCGGGACGAACGGTGACGGGACCGGATCGAGTCGCCACGTCCCACAGCGCAATGCCGCCACGATTGTTCAGGATCGCCAGTTTGCCGCCCTCGGGGCTCAGGCGTGCGCCGACAACATTCGGCACCGTCGCCACCCGCCACGGCGACGGCGGTCCGGTGAGAAATCCTGTCCAGACTGTGATCTGGCCATTCGATTGGGCAGTTGCCAACACCGACGCATCCGCGCTGAAGCCGGCTGTCAGCACATCGGACCAAAGATCGTTGTACGCGGCCTCTAATGCGCCGAGCCGAATCTGCGCGAGCAGCTGCTCCGCTCGCACATCCGCATTGTTCGGAGCGAATCTTCCTGCGGCTTGGGCGAGTTGGAGAGCCGCCGACGGATCGGTATTGCCGAGCGCCTCCGATTGCTGGGCGAGGTTTATTCCCGCCTGCTCGCGTAACTGTGCTGTCCGGGCCTGACTGGTGCGGTAGGCGACGATCGCGGTGCCGGAGGCGACCAGGGCGAGGACGGTGACAACCGCAGTGACGGTCCACAAGCGCCGCACCTCGCGGCGGCGGAGTCGACGAGAAGCCGCGATGTATAGCCGGTGAGCCGCAGGGACTTCGGGTTTGCGCCTATCGACCCATTCGAGCGCATCCTCCAGCGCCCTACCGTGTAGCAGCGCGCCGTTGTCGTGCTCGGACAGCTCCCATTTCTGGCGGTCCTGCTCGAGTTGCTGCTGCCAGGCGCGGAAGTCGCGGTCGTCCTGCAGCCAGGCGCGCAGCCGCGACCAGTTGTCGATGAGGGCCTGGTGGGCCAGTTCGACGGTGTCGGTTCCATGTGCGTCTCGGCCCACGACGACCAGCCGATCACGCGCCAATCGTCCAGCGACACTGCGCAGTTCAGGGAAATCACCCATCGACACCACGGACCGGACGAAACCGCCTCCGCTCGAAGCGGGAGCGGCGAGCAACTTCAGCAAGCGCTGCACGCCGAACGCTTCGATCGGATCGGTGAACTGGGCCAGCACACGGTCGGCGCGGTCGGTGAAGAAACCTATTGCGCGGCCCGCTCTTTCGTAGTCATCGACGGTGATCGAAGCAGCGGCCCGTCGATCCCACAGTTGCGTCAGAGTCGACTCGAGCAGCGGCAGCGCGCCCGGCTCGCCCACCGTGTCATCCACGAGACGCTCGACGAGGGCCGGGTGTAGATCGGCTCCGGGCGCACGGGCGGCGGGCCGCTGGATGGCGTCGCGGAGTTGGTCACGACCCATCGGTGCCACCGCCACCGTGGCTCCGTCGAGAAAGCTGGCGAGGTCCGCGTCGATCAGGTTGTTCAGCGCATCCCACCGCAACGTGAGCAGAATTCGGATGCGTCCCTCGGTATCGGCGCGGGCGAGCTCCATCAGCCATTGCAGCACCGCACGCGCCCGCTCCGGCGCGGTCGCAGCCAGATCCTCGAACTGATCCGCGAACAGCACCAAGCCCTCCGGCGGCACGCGTTCGAGCAGGCGCGCCACCGAATCATCGACAGTCCCCGGCTCAGGCGCCGCCTGCTGCGCCAGCAGTGTCGAAAGCTGGCCGCCGTCCGGAAAATCGAATCGTGGAGTCATCGCTCGGACGACCGGCGTGGCCGCATCGCCCGGCGACACCTCGCCGGCAAGCCGGAAGGTCGCGATCTGGCGCCCCTGTGCGCGGAGCCGGGGGATCACCCCCGCGCGGATGAGCGACGATTTGCCGATGCCCGACGGTCCGGCCACCGCGACGAGCGGTCGCTTCCGCAGCGCCGCCAACGCGCGATCGACGTCGTCGTCTCGACCGTAGAAGTAGTCCGCGTGTTCCTCGTCGAACGGCTCCAGCCCACGATAGGGGTTGGGGACGAACGAGGGGTCCATGCCGAGTATTTCGGCGATCGGGATCATGAAAGCGGTTCCAGTGTACCCACGCGGGTCGGCGACTGCCGCCATCCCCACTACCGCGTCTGTTCCGCTGTCCCACACCGGCGCACCGCTGAACCCCCGCGTGATCGGCTGACCGCCGACTCGCTGCAGTTGCAACCAACCGGTGCCCTGCCGTTCCCGGAACTCACCCGACGCCCAGACACCGTCGGGCAACTCCGCCGGAAAGCCGAACATCCGGAACTCGCGCCCCCACGGGTCATTGGCACGCCAAAACGGCGGCGGAACAACCGGATCGCCCACGGCGTCGTCCAGTTCCAGAATCGCGATATCACCCCGACCGTCCCCCGCGATCGGGGTCCACCGGCGCACCCGCGCACGCCACGTCCCGACCGACGGCAGCAACGGAAACTCCACCGCCACAATCGAATCCGGCGGCTGCACAGCATTTGGATCGGTACCGGCCGCGAACGCGATCACGTGCGCGCACGTCGCGACGATGTTCGGGCCGACCAGGAATCCTGCGCCGACGACCTGACCTGTGGTCGTGCAGATCCGCGCATGCGCCGAGCCGAACCGAGCGACAGCGCTCGAACCACCTGCAGTCATGGTCCCTCTCCCTGTGTACCCGACCGAACATATCGCGGCACAACGGGGCTCGAGATCGAAAGGCGATATCGTAGGTGATCATCTGTCCGCGGTTCCACGGCACTCGCCGCGTCCACCGGTCGGTATCCAGGTGTTGCCAGTACCAGTGTTATCGGACTCCTGTTACTGGTGTCGGATCGGTTGCAAGCTCATCACATGACTCAGACCTTGCAGCCGGGAACCGCTGCGGCCACGTCGGCCGCTGCGGAGCCGGCAGTTCAACCCGCCGAGTTCGGTGCCCGGCGGACCATCGCGGTGCTCGCGGTATTGCTCACGGGGCAGTTCATGGCGGTGCTCGATGCCTCGATCGTGAATGTCGCCATTCCTTCTATTCGTACTTCGTTGCATACCAGTGGATCCGCGTTGCAGTTGATCGTCGCGGGGTATGTGATCGCCTATGCCGTATTGCTCGTGACCGGTGCCCGGTTGGGTGATCGGTTCACACAGCGCCGCACCTTCATTACCGGGCTCGCGGTGTTCACCGTTGCCTCGCTGGCCTGCGGTTTGGCGTGGAATGAGTTCTCGCTCATCGTATTCCGGTTCCTACAGGGTGCCGGTGCCGCGGCGATGATTCCGCAGATCATGACCATGATCCAGCGGAATTTCACCGGCAATGCCAGGGCCAAGGCGCTCAGCGCGTACTCGGCGATCATCTCCGGCGGTATGGTCGTCGGCCAGGTGGCGGGTGGATTGATCGTCAACGCCGACCTGTTCGGCAGCAGCTGGCGCGGTGTATTCCTGGTGAATGTTCCGATCGGTGCGGTGCTGCTGCTGATTGCGCCGCGGGTATTGCCCACGGCCACCGCACGATTCGATCGGAAGCTGGATCTCGCGGGTCTGACCATGCTCACCATCTCGGTACTGCTGCTTGTGCTGCCGCTGGTATTGGGACATGAGCAGGACTGGCCGCTGTGGACGTGGATCACTCTGGGCGCCAGCGTGATAGGTGTCGGATTGTTCGTTGCGATCGAGCGGGCCGTTGCGGCTCGCGATGGTGAACCGCTGTTCGCACAGCGGGTGCTGACGTCACCGGGTCTGGCGCTCACCGCGGGCACACTGTTCACGATCATGGCGACCTTCGGCGGCTGGATGTTCGTCATGGCGATACACCTGCAGAGCACTCTCGGCTACACCGCACTGCACGCGGGTCTGCTGTTCATTCCGATGGGCGTGACGTTCGCGCTGGCCAGTTTGAACTGGGAGCGCATCCCACATCGCCTGCACGCCACCATGATTCCGTTCGGCCTGACGGTCGGCGCGACCACAATGGTGACGCTGGGCATGATGCTCCGTAACGGCGCCGACTTCGGACCGCTGCCGCTGGCCGTCTTCGGTATCCAGGGCATCGGCTTCGGCCTCGCCTTCAGCCCGCTGATGACCCGTACCCTGGCCAGGATTCCGATGGCCCTCGCCGCCGATGCCAGTGGCATTCTGGTGACCAGTGTGCAGCTCGGTGTCGTAGTCGGGATCGCGTGCTTCGGGTCGGTTTTCCTCGGGCTCGCGGGCAGTACAGTGCTGTCGGCCGCACATGCGCTGGGCGGCACCGCGATTGCGGAGGGCGTAACGGTATTGGTTGCGGCGGCACTGTCCGCGCGCGCCGCACGGTAGGTGCGACAACCGATCCCGGATTCGCTTGTTGGCGCATCCGGGATCACCGGACTCTCGGCGGGTTCGGATCATCGCGAGGCAAATAATGGCGGAGCCGGACAAGTTTGACGATCGTCATACCAATGAGCGGAAATGTCTTCGCGGTGGGCATCGAATTGGATGGCGAGGGATACCACCCGGCCGCGTGGCGGCGGGCCGCACATGCGCCCGATCAGTTGCTCACCGGCAATACGCTGCGCAAACGCGTGAGCGCGGCCGAGAATGCTGGTTTCAAGCTCGCCACCTTCGACGATTCGATCCTGCCGCCCGCCCAGCATCCAGCCGGGCGGATCGACGGGGTGACGCGGGCTTCGTTCGTCGCGGCGACAACCAGCACCATCGGGCTGGTTGCCACGGTCGCGACCACCTACGCGGAGCCGTTCCATACCTCGTCACAACTGGCCACGCTCGATTACGCCTCGCGTGGCCGCGGCGGGTGGATCGCGACGACCGATCCCGCGGCCGCCACGGCCTGGGGACGGCCGCCGCGCATTACCGACGCGGAACTCGCACGCGAACAACGGGATTCGATCGAGGTCGCGCGTCAGCTGTGGGATTCCTGGGAAGACGATGCCGTGGTGCGCGACTATGCGGCGAGCCGATTCCTCGATCGAGACAAGCTGCACTACATCGACTTCAGCGGCGAAACGTTCTCGGTGAAGGGTCCGGCCATCGTGCCTCGACCGCCGCAGGGGCAGGTGGTCGTCTTCGCGTACGACGCCGGCGATGCTGACGTCATCCTGGTCACCGGAAGCGATCTCGCTCAGACGCTCGCCGCCGCCGACCGGGCGCGGGCCAGCGGTGCACTGGTGTTCGTCGAACTCGATGTCGCCCTGGACATTCCGGATGCCACGGCCGCCGAGCGCCTCGCCGAACTAGATGCATACACGACCGCGAATCGTACTGAGCGCCTGACGTTCTCAGGTTCCCCCACCGAACTCGTGCGCCTCATCACCCAACTCGCTGACCACGTCGAAGGCGTACGTCTGCATCCGGCCGTCATCGACGAAGATCTCCCGGCGCTGGCGCGCTACGTCCTGCCCGCACTGTTGCGCGCCGGTGTGACCCACCGTCCGGTGCCGGGTTCGACCCTGCGCGCCAATCTCGGCCTGCAGCGGCCGATCAACCGTTATGCGAAGGATCAGCACTGATGTCCGAGGTTCCGTTCCCCGACGCACAGGTCCATTTCGGCGTTTTCTTCCAGGGCGTCAACCACAGCACCATTTGGTCGGATCCGAGCAGCGGCTCGCAGATCGACTTCGAAACCTTCCGGCATATCGTCACCACCGCCGAACGTGGACTGTTCGACGCATTCTTCCTCGGTGAGGGCCTTCGCCTGCGCGAGCAGAACGGACAGCTGCTCGATACCGACATCGCCGGACGTCCCGACGCCGTTGCCCAGCTGGCGGCGCTGGCCGGGATCACCAGCCGGATCGGTCTGGTCGCCACCCAGAACACCACCTATAACGAACCGGCCGATCTCGCCCGGCGGCTCGCGGGTCTGGATCTGCTGTCCGGTGGACGCGCGGGCTGGAATGCGGTCACCACCGATAATGCCTGGACCGGTGCGAATTTCCGGCGCGGCGGCTTCCTCGACCACGCGCAGCGCTACGAGCGCGCGGGCGAATTCATCCGCACGGCCCGCGAGATCTGGGATGCCTGGTCCGACAATGCGATCGCGACCTCGCGCCGCGATATAGATTGGGCCGCATCGGATTCGGTGCGGCTGGTAACTCGCGACAACGAGCACTTCCGAGTCTCGATTACGCCGACCCTGCCGCGCAGCGCCCAGGGACATCCGGTGATCTTCCAAGCGGGTGATTCACCCGCGGGCCGCGATTTCGCTGCGACCCACGCCGAGGTCATCTTCTCCAGGCACGGAACACATTTCGACGCCGCGCTCGACTTCGCGAACGATATTCGGACACGCCTGGAACGCGCGGGCCGACCGGCCGATGACATCAAGATCCTGCCCGGTACCCAGATCGTATTGGCGGAGCGGGAATCCGAGGTCGAGGAGAAGGCGCGCTGGGTGCTGGAGGGTCAATTCACCGGTCAGACCGCACTGTCCCTGGTCGGGCAGGTGTGGGGTCGTGACCTGTCGGATCTCGATCCGGACGGTCCGCTGCCGGCGGATGATCCACAGCCCCGAGTGATTTCGGGTGAGCGCGGCGCACAGCGCGACGGTCAGGATCCGGTGGCGATCGCCCGGGAGTGGCGGGCGCTGGCCGAGGCCAAGAATCTGTCGCTGCGCCAAGTCGCCATCGAGACCTCGCAGCGGTCCGGATTCGCCGGGACACCGAGCCGGGTCGCCGACGAACTGACCCGCTGGGTCCGCCACGGCGCGACCCACGGGTTCAATATCTCGCCGTATCTGGCGCCCACCGGACTCGACGAGATCGTCGACTGGCTGGTTCCGGAATTGCAGGAGCGCGGCTCGTACCGCACCCAGTACACCGGCACCACTCTGCGCGAACACCTCGGACTGCGACCGCCGCTGACCAGGCGCTGAAAACCAGTCCGATCCGCGAAAGATGGCCGGTTTGCCTGGAAACCGAACCCGAGACCGCGTCTTACTCGTATGTTTGCCATACGCAGTGCAGATCGGAGTGGGACAGTGCAAGCAGGGGTTAGCGCGGATTATGTGATCGTCGGCTCCGGGTCGGCCGGCGCGGTCCTGGCCAACCGGCTCAGCGTCGATCCGAATGTGTCGGTGGTGGTGCTCGAGGCCGGAGGGCCGGATAAGAACAAGTTCGCCCATATCCCGGCGGCGTTCGCCAAGCTGTTCCGTTCGGAGGTGGATTGGGATTACCTCACCGAACCGCAACCCGAGCTGAAGAATCGGCAGATCTACTGGCCGCGCGGCAAAATGTTCGGCGGATCGTCATCGATGAACGCGATGATGTGGGTGCGCGGATTCCGTGCCGACTACGACGAGTGGGCATTGCTGGCCGGGGACGAATGGGGGTTCTCGGCGGCGGTCGAGCAGTTCCGCAAAATCGAGACCGTCGAGGATGCCTCGTATCCGGATGAGGGCGCGACCGGGCCGCTGCGTATTTCGCGGCAGCGCAGTCCGCGTGCGCTGACCGCGGCGTATCTGGCCGCGGTCAAGGAATCCGGATTCACTGTGGAGCCGCCGAACCGGCCCCAGCCGGAGGGGTTCAGCGAGACCATGGTCACTCAGCATGGTGGCAAACGGTGGAGCACGGCCGACGGTTATCTGAAACCGGCGATGCGCCGTCCGAATCTCACCGTATATGCCGAGGCGCTCGCGTCGCGGATCATCTTCGCAACCTCGCCGAATGGACGACCGCGCGCTACCGGTGTGGAGTATTACAAGGACGGCATCACCCAGACGGTGGCAGCACGGCGCGAGGTGATCCTCTGCGGTGGGGCGATCAATAGCCCACAGTTGCTTATGCTCTCGGGTGTCGGCGATGAGGACGAACTGTCACGTCATCACATCCCGCTTGTGCACCATGCTCCGGAGGTGGGCGCCAATCTGCAGGACCACCTGGTGGCGGCGCTCGGCTACGGCGTCGAATCCGATTCGCTGTTCACCGCGGAAAAGCCACGTCAGCTGCTCGATTATCTGATCCGGCACCGCGGCATGCTCACCTCCAATGTCGGTGAGGCCTATGGCTTCATCCGCAGCCGGTCCGATCTCGAATTGCCGGATCTGGAGCTGATTTTCGCGCCTGCGCCGTTCTTTTACGAGGGTCTCGAGGATCCCACGGAGCACGGGGTCGTGCTGGCGACGGTGCTGTTGCGGCCGCACAGTCGCGGTCGGATCTCGCTTGGTTCTGCTGATCCCGCGGCCAAACCGGTCATCGACCCGCGGTACCTCTCCGATAGCGGCGGTGCGGACCGAACTGCGATCATGTCCGGTCTGCGGGTATGCGCCGAGCTGGCCGCGGCTCCGGCTTTGAAGGCCGTACTCGGGCCGCTGATCTACCCTCCGCAGGCTCCGGTCGATCTCGAGGGCGCGATCGAGTTGACGCTGAACGGCTATTCGCACACCCTGTATCACCCGGTCGGCACCTGCCGGATGGGCACCGACGCGAGCAGTGTTGTCACCCCGCGCCTGGAAGTGCGTGGGGTGCAAGGACTCCGTGTTGCGGACGCGTCGGTGATGCCGTTGCTGATCCGCGGGCACACACATGCGCCGAGTGTGTTCATCGGTGAGCAGGCGGCTCAGTTCATCCTGCGTGCTTAGTGCGCTGCAGTAGGCGAATGCTCGATCAGCCGCGTTGCCGGGCTGGATCCTCAGGACTCTGTGTCTCCACGGGAATGCGCCGGGCGGACAACGAAATCCGTGGTTCTGGGGATCTCCGTCGCGAATAGGCTCGAAATGGCATGCAGTGCAATATCGCATTGCATGCATGTGCGCATAACGTGCTGTGCCGCATCGGATGTCAAAGCGCCCGGCCTGCCCGACCGGTGTGACGCCGCTGTGCTCGCCTCGTCGATGCGAATCATCTGGTCGCTGCCCAAAGGAGGTGCGTGGACACACCGAGTCACGCGTAGGCGAACAGGGCCAGGGAGCCTGCGGACAGGATCAGGTAGGGCATGGGATAAGCGATGTCGGCGTACCACTTGGCTCGGATAATGGTGATTTCCGCGCCGAGAAAGTAGAGGACCAGGCAGAGGGCGGCGATGAGGCCGAGTGGCGGGAACGCCAGGCCGATCAAGAGACCGAGGCCGCCGAGTGCTTTCAGGATGGCCAGTGGGTTGAGGGTCCATTGCGGGAGGCCGTAGCCGCGCATGGTCTCGCGCACCTGATCCGCCTTGACGATATCGAAGCCGGTGGCGCCGAAGGCGGCTACGGCGGCGAGGATGGTGACGACGACATATGCGATAGACATGGGAACTACCCTCCGGGTATCTCGGTTCTGTGGGTCTGCGATCGTGGGTGGGACACCTGATCGCCTATTCACGTGACGGATGCCGACCGCGAAAGGTGACCGATGCACGCACAGGAATTGCTGGCGCGACGATTCGAGACGCACCGCGATCACCTGCACGCGGTCGCCTACCGGATGCTCGGATCGGCCAGCGAAGCCGAGGATGCGGTGCAGGAGGCGTGGCTACGGCTGGATCGCTCCGATACGAGCGATGTCGAGAATCTTGCGGGGTGGTTGACCACGGTGGTCTCCCGGATCTGCCTCGATATGCTGCGCTCGCGAACCGCCCGACGCGAGGATCCGATCGATCGGCTCGTCGAACTCGGCGATACCGCCTATGACCGCGATCCGGAAAGCGAAGCGGTGCTGATCGATTCGGTCGGACGCGCGCTACTGGTGGTGCTGGATACGCTCGGTCCCGATGAGCGGGTGGCGTTCGTGCTGCACGATATGTTCGCCGTGCCCTTCGATCAGATCGCGCCGATCATCGGACGAACCAGCACCGCCACCAAGAAGCTCGCCAGCCGGGCCCGCGCGCGGGCGCACGGCGGCGCGACCGCATCCACTTCCGAACTCGCGCAGCAGCGCCATGTCGTGGATGCCTTCCTCGCCGCCGCCCGCAGCGGTGATCTCGACGCACTGCTCGCTGTACTGGCACCCGACGTGGTGCGTACGGCCGATCCGGCCGCACTGACCTCGGGTATGGCGCAGGTCGCGCGTGGGGCACGGGCGGTGGCCCGCGAGACCGTCATCCTGCGCCGCCGCTCCCAGGTCGCCACGCTCGCGCTCGTCGATGGCGCGGTCGGGATCATTGTCGCGCCGCGCGGCAAACTGCTGCTCGCGCTCGCGGTTACGGTCCTGGACGACCGAATCGCGGCCTACGAGGTGATCGCCGATCCGACCCGACTGCGGCAACTCGACTTGGCCGTGCTCCCTGAATTGCTCTGAGCCAGAGGAGGTCCAGGCCGTCGAACATCAGCCGTTGCGCATGATAGGACTCCCCTCGGCGGTCTATCGGGCCATCAGCCAGCAGACTCTTACTTCAGTCGCAGACGGCACCGAACGATGCTGAGCCCACCAACTTCGAATACTTGGCGAGTACGCCGCGGGTGTAGCGCGGCGGCAGCGGTTTCCAGCCTTCACCGCGCCGGTCGAGTTCTTCCAGGTCGATGAGAAGGTCGAGGGTGCCCGCGGCGACGTCGAGGCGGATCTGGTCACCATCGTGGACGAAGGCGATCGGTCCGCCATCGACCGCCTCGGGGGCGACGTGGCCGACGCAGAGACCGGTGGTGCCGCCGGAGAAACGTCCGTCGGTGAGCAGCAGCACGTCCTTTCCGAGGCCCGCGCCCTTGATGGCCGCGGTGATCGCGAGCATCTCACGCATACCGGGACCGCCCTTGGGCCCCTCGTAGCGGATGACCACCACATCGCCCGCGGTGATCGTGCCGTCCTCGAGCGCGTCCATCGCTGCCCGTTCGCGGTCGAAAACCCGTGCCGTACCGGTGAATACATCGGAATCGAAGCCTGCCGACTTGACCACCGCACCGCCGGGTGCGAGCGATCCGGCGAGAATGGTGATGCCGCCGGTCGGGTGGATGGGAGATGCCATGGCCCGCACCACTTTTCCGTCCGGATCCGGCGGCGCGATGGTAGCCAGGTTTTCCGCGACCGTGCGTCCGGTGACGGTCAGGCAGTCGCCGTGCAGCAGCCCGGCATCCAGCAGCGCTTTCATCATCACCGGCACGCCCCCGATCCGGTCCACATCGGTCATCACATGTCGCCCGAAGGGTTTCACATCGGCGAGGTGCGGCACCCGGCGGCCGATGCGCGCGAAATCCTCGAGTGACAGATCGACCTTCGCGTCGTGGGCGATCGCCAACAGATGCAGTACCGCATTGGTGGAGCCGCCGAATGCCATCACCACCGCGATCGCGTTCTCGAAGGCCTCCTTGGTGAGAATGTCGGCCGTCGTGATTCCCCGACGCAGCAATTCCACCACCGCCTCACCGCTGCGCCGCGCGTAGCTGTCGCGACGTCGATCGGTCGCGGGCGGTGCCGCACTGCCGGGCAGCGACATACCCAATGCCTCGGCCGCGCTGGCCATGGTGTTGGCGGTGTACATGCCGCCGCAGGCACCCTCACCCGGGCAGATGGCCCGTTCGATGGCATCCACATCCTCGCGGCTCATCAGACCGCGCGAGCAGGCGCCGACCGCCTCGAACGCATCGATGATCGTCACTTCGCGCTCGCTGCCGTCACTGAGTTTCGCGATACCGGGCAGGATCGAGCCCGCGTACAGAAACACACTCGCCAGGTTCAGCCGCGCCGCCGCCATCAGCATGCCGGGTAAGGATTTATCGCATCCGGCCAGCAGCACAGAACCGTCGAGCCGCTCGGCCTGCATCACGGTTTCCACGCTGTCGGCGATCACCTCGCGCGATACCAGCGAGAAATGCATGCCCTCATGTCCCATGGAGATGCCGTCGGAGACCGAAATTGTCCCGAATTCCATCGGATACCCGCCGCCCGCGAACACTCCCTCCTTGCACGCCTTGGCGAGCCGGTCCAGCGACAGATTGCACGGCGTGATCTCATTCCACGAGGAGGCCACACCGATCTGCGACTTTCCCCAGTCGCCGTCGTCCATGCCGACCGCCCGGAGCATCCCGCGGGCGGCCGTCTTCTCCAGACCATCGGTGACATCGCGACTACGCGGCTTGATATCGGGACCGTTCGGATCATTCGCCATGGCCACATCATTCCCCGCCCGTATCTCCACCGCTGCCGACCACGCCGATCGGCCCCGCGATTCGACCGCTGTCAGCAGGCTCAGTTGGCGGCCCAGCGTCTCGACGATCAACGATGGCGGCCCAGCCGAATGGGGCGCTACCCCCTGACGCTCGCGAATCCCATGGGCGGCGTGGGAGACGGGCCCGTGCGCAGCACCGGGCGGAAGTCGGGAAGTGCGGGCAGCACATCGGCATTGCGGGCGGCGTAGCAGCGCACGCGTGGGAGCGCTCGGGTGACCTCGGCTCGTTCCACCGGCTCGGCATCGATGAACCCGACGGTGTCCAGTTCCAAGCCGAGAGTGTGCGCGATCCGCAATAGCGACGCGGATTTGCGGCCCCAGCCGATCTCGATGGCCGAGAACATGTCGTAGAGCCCGTGTCGATAGAGCTTTTTGAGGGTGAGGTCGCGGTCACTACGGCTGGCTACGGCATGCCAGATGCCGCGCTCGCTCAGCTTCAGCAGCGTGCGCAGGGCGGCGGGGCGTGGTGCGCTGCTGGTTGCGTCGCAGACGACACCATCCCAGAGGGTGTTGTCCAATTCCCAGACAAGACATCTCAGAGCCGGTGCCATCGCCTGCCCCTATCGGTTGTTCATCGCTGCCTTTCCTGCCGTGTCGTCGGCAGATGTGCTACTGCAAAACCATCCAGCGAACGGCACGTGCCGGACAAGCCCCCGCTTTCTTGGGAGCCCGTGCGGCCGAGGCGATACTACCGGTACCGCCCGTGAATGCTCCTGTCAAAAGCCGTAGTAGCGGCGAACCAGCCGTTCATAGACCCGAGCGGGCGTGAATCGTCGGGTCCAGAACGAGAGCCGAACATCGCTGCCGCACAGGTAGGTTTGGCGTGGTTCGGGTGCTTCCAGGATTGCCCGCACCTTCCTGGCTACCGTCTCGGCGGACTGTCCGTGCTGCAGATATCCGGTGACGCGCGCCAGCACCGAAGTCCGATCGGCCGTGTATGCCTCGATCGGAACGGCAACGCGCGCAGCGGAATCGATGATCGGGGTGACCGTCCATCCCGGCGCGAGCACCGATACGTGGATGCCGAAGCCAGCGGTCTCCATCCGCATCGCCTCGCCGAGACGTTCGATGGCGGCCTTGGTAGCCGAGTACCAGCCGCCATAGGGTTCGGCGATGGCGCCCGCACCGGAGCTCACCACGATCACCCGCCCGCGGCCCTGTGCACGCATGATCGGCAGCACTTCGCGCAGCACGCGGTGGGTGCCGATCACGTTGGTATCGATGAGCGCCGCGGCCTCGTCCGGATCGGTCTCCTCCACCGAACCGACAATGCCGTAGGCGGCGAAGGTGACCACAGCATCGATGCGGCCGTGTCGTGCGTGCGCGGATTTCACCCAACTCCGCACCGCCTCGGTATCGCTGACATCGACCGCGCTCACACCGTCCCGCCCGACTTTGTCGCTGCCCTCGACCGTATAGCCGACGCACGCGAGGTATTCGACGGTCGCCGCACCCATACCGTTGGCAGCGCCGGTCACCAGAACAACGGTCACAGCGCACACACCTGCAACACACGCGGCAGCACCTCTAACCGCGCCGATTCGACAATCGTGATCTCACCGTCCAATTCGAGCGGCGCGGGTGCGGCGGGCCGCAGTTCCACCGCGGTGTCGCGACGGCAGGTGGCCAGTGCGCGACCCCTGAACTTGCCGCGGTAGAGACCTGCGATGAGCCGCAGTATTCGTGCCCGTCCCGCGGCTTTCCAGATATTCACATCGAACATGCCGTCCGCGCTGGTTACCGGTGTGTCGTAGTACATGCCACCGGCGAAGTGCACGCTCTTGAGCACACCGACATTCGTGATCGGTGCGGTGTGCACCCAGTCGGATCCGCGCAGTTGGATGGCGAGTGGCTTGTGGGTGGCGATATTGCTCAGTGCGGTGGCGAGTATGGCCGCCTCGACATTGCGGGATTTCAGCCAGCCGATCAGCCCGCGCGCCTGATTGAACGAATGATTGCCCGCCGCTACGAGTCCCATACTCGCATTGAGCAGGAAGTAGCGGACCGTTCGGGTGCCGTCCGGGAGGAGCATCGTGGCCTTGCCGACATCGACGAGCTCGGGTGTGCCGAGCCGAACCGGGATATCGGCGATACTGGTTCGCACCGGTTTGTGGAAGTCGTTGGAACTGCCCAGACCTATCGCGCCCAAAGCGATCGCTTCCGCCCCCTGCCGCGGGCGATCGGTCGCCGAGTCCATGATCGCGTTGAGGACCAGGTTGAGCATGCCGTCGCCGCCCGCCGCGACGATCACCTCGGGCGGATCCGACTCGAGAGCGGCCCGCACCAATTTCGTGGCTTGTTCCGCGTCACTGGGCATTTCGATGGTCAGAGCGGCATTCCGTTCGCGCAGAACGCTTTCTACCGGGCGCCACCGCTGCAGCGCCGTCCCGGCATTGGACTGTGGATTCAGGACGACGAGCATGATTCCTCCTCGATTCCCAGCCACTCGCGTAGCCGAGGCCAATCCCCCGTACGTACAAGCCCCGAATATCCCTGTGGGACAGCCGATTCCGCCACGTTCACCAGGAAGACGGGGATCCCGATTCGGGCCGCCGGTGCATCATTGACGGCGTCGTTGCCGATCATCACGCACTCCCCCGGTTCCGCGCCGAGCCGGTCGAGGAGTTCTCGATAGAACTCGATGCGTGGTTTCGAGCGGCGCATATTCTCGCCGCTGGTTCGGAAGGCGAACGCGGACGGGTCGTAGCCGCCCCAGCCGAGCCGGGTGGTGACCGTGCTGTCCGGCCACAGCGGGTTGGTCGCAACCACTTGTACCGTGCCCGCTTCGTGGAGCCGGGTCACGGTATCCAGTGCCGACGGCACCGGCGGAAAACAGCGACGCAGGCGCGGAAAGCCCGTCTCCGCCAGGCTCTTCAATTGGGTCGCCACCGCATCGGGTGCAAGGTCCAGCCGGTCGGCGAGCAACCGGACCATGAGCTCGGTGTTGGTGTGCTCGGTGTCGTTGGCCCGCACCTGCTTCAGCACGCCCGACAGGACACCCAGGAACCGATGCGGCGGGGCCAACTCGCGAAATGCCTGCGCGGCCGCCAGCGGCATCAGTGTCTTGAACCGGCGTCGATGCAACCGCACCAAGGTGCCGTCCAGGTCCCACAGCACTGTGCGGTTCATTCCTGGCTGTCCAGTACCGCTTGTAGATCGGCGCGGGTCAGGCCCAGCCGCGCCGCGTATTCGTCGATGCCGGGACGCTCGGTTGCACTCGTACTGATTCCGGCCCGGCTTGCCAGTTCCGAACCATATGCGGCACCGAGATCGAAGACTGTCTTGGCCAGAGCCGCTGGGAACAGCCAGCGGCCCAGATCGCGCTGGAACACCCGCGTCAGCCGGTAGGGAGCGGAGATTCGCGCGCCGAGATCGGATAGCGGCGCCGGGTCGCGCAGTGAACTCATCTTGCGCGCCTCCGCACCGGGCACCAGCAGTAGGTCCGACCACAGGCGACCGAAACGATCGCGCTTCTCGCTCGCGACGGCGGTCATATTGAATTCGGTATATGCCTTTTCGATGCGTGAGGTGTGGGTGGAGCGGCTGCGCAGCAGGGCATGGATATCTGCGGTCTTGCGCGCGGTGTCGTAGCGGGTGAAGCGGTTGATCTTCGGCGCGATCCAGCCGATCAATGCGGCGAAATCCGGGACGGGAACCAGTCGATCGGCCAGCGAAAGGGCGTGGTACATCAAGCTTTCGCTGCCTGCCTTGGCGATTTCACCGGCCAGCAGATCGTAGTCGAGGTCATCGGCGTTGCGGGCCAGGTTCCAGATGTCGGCGAGCTCGCGCACACCGGTCTTGTAGTACGGCAGGTGGATGCCGAGGTGGTGCAGGTTGTCCTCGTGCGACATGGCCCAGGCCGGCACACCGTAGAAGTCGATGCGCCGCACGCGCTTCCAGATCGCGGTGTAGTCGACGGTGTACGGGGCCAGCGGCGTGATCAGGCCCCAGTGCGTTCCGACGATAAGTGATCCGTCATGGGAGACGAACGACGGCAGGTGGTGCGAGCGTTCGGCACGGACCTTCGGCGCCTTGCCCAGCAGTTCGGACGTGGCGAAAAGGCCCAGCTCCCGGTAGATGTCGATAACGGTGTCGACCTGGTCGAGTTCGACGAGGATATCCAGGTCGTTCATCCGCTTGTAGCGCGGGTCGTGGTAGATCTGCGCCGAGAACAACATGCCCTTGAGCACCACGCAGCGCACACCGCGTTCGTCGAAACGGCGCAACAGTTCACGGGCACCGGCCAGGCGTCGATCGTTCACGGCGGCAATGTGATCGGTCACGCTGGCGAAATGTGCTCGCACCAGTTCGGGAACGAGGTCGTAGAGTTCCTCGGATTCCAAGCGGCGCTGCACCAGTGGGATGGTCGCATTGAGCTCGGCGAGTTCGAAAACCTCTGACCAGTTGGTGATCTCGTGGGCGAGCTTCGCCAATGCGGCTCGCTCGTCCTGACTCAGGTCGGCGAGCGCCGCGTGCACGAGCAGGCGTTCGGAAGCCGTGCCGCCCGCGGCGATTTCGGTTCCGGTCATATCAGCGGATTCCTTCTTCGGTGGGACCGATTTGTTCGGGGTGGAAGGCGAAGCGGCGGGCCACGGCCGAGATCTTCTCCAGCGCGAAATCCAGCTGAGCGCGGCTGAGCGTGGCCATCATGCTGACCCGTAGTCGCTGCTGTTCGCGTGGCACGGCCGGGAACTCGACGCCGTTGACGAACACGCCCTCGGCATGCAATGCCGCGACGACCTCGGCTACGGCGAGGCGCTGCGGCACCAGGATCGGGATGATCGCGGTCTGCGGATCGACCGCGAAACCCATTCGGCGCAGTTCCCGCACGAAGTAGTCGACATTGTCGTGCAATTGGCGGATCCGCTCCGGATGTGTGTCGATGAAATCGATAGCGGCGAGTACCGAGGCGACGACCGCAGGTGCGAGCGATGCCGAGAACATGTACGAGCGCGCGAAGAACCGCAGCGTGTCCACCAGATCCTTCGAACCGGCGACGAAACCGCCGGTGGTGGCGAACACCTTCGAGAACGTGCCCATGTACAGCTCGACCGATCCGGCCCCCATACCGAAATGTTCCGCGGTGCCATGGCCGTTCGCGCCGAGCACACCGGTGCCGTGCGCGTCGTCGATGGCCAGCCAGGCCCCGAACGAATCGCACAGCGCCCGAATCTCCGGCAGCGGTGCGATATCGCCGTCCATCGAATACACGCCCTCGACGGCGACCACGATGTTGGCGCCCGGATTGCGCCAGCGGATCTGCATGAGCCGGTGTCGCAGATGTCGAAGGTCGTTGTGCTCGAAGGCCATCGAGCGGACCCGGCCGAGTTGGATGCCGTCGTAGAGGCTGGCATGGCTCTGCTCGTCGTAGAGCAGGATGTCGCCCTTGCGCAGCAGACCGGTCACCCAGCCCACATTGGCGGCGTAGCCGGAGGAGAATACCAGCGCGGATTCGCAGCCCTTGGTCTCGGCGAGGCGTTCCTCCAGCCGCCGGTGCACCGAGGTGGTGCCGTTGAGTAGTGGCGGCCCGCCGTGGCCGACACCGAATTCGCGCACGGCGCGGACAGCGGCCTCGACGATCTCCGGTTCGTTGCCGAGGCCGAGATAGTTGTTCGAACCCAACATGATCAGGTCGCGGACCGCGCCACCATCGGGATCGCGGACCCGCACGACCGGACCCGCCGGTCCGGTGATCTCTCGGAGGACGAATCCGGTGCCGCGTGCGTTGGCGACATAGGGCCGGAACTCCTCGAAGCGCTGTTCGAAGGTGTGCGCGGCGGGATCGAGGTAATGCTCGAGGCTGAAGTTCTCGCCGTGTGCGGTGTCGTGCGGTGCGGCTGCCGTAGATGTCATGAGCTGTGTTCCTGAACGATGGTTGCGGTTCCGGCCTTACCGTCGAGAATCAGCACATCCCCGCTGGCGACCAACCGGGTGACACCGGGAACGCCGACGACGGTGGGGATGCCGAGTTCGCGGCCGATGATGGCGGTGTGGGAGAGCGGGCTGCCCTTTTCGCTGACCAATCCCCCGGCGGCCACCATCAGGAAGACCCAACCGGGATCGGTGCTGGATGCGACGAGGATCTGACCATCGACGACCACATCCGGTTCCGGATTGGTCAACACCAGTGCCGGGGCTTCGACTCGGCCTGGCGCACAACCGATTCCGTGCAACACACTGCCGGAATCGCCGGTAGGAGCGGGATGGTCGAAGGTCGGATCGTTGATGCCGACGGCCGCGATTCCTGCCGTGACGATTCGGGACGGCAGCTGCTCGGTGCGCCACCGCTCGTGATCACTCTTGCGTGTGGCGACCGTACGCGACGCATCTGTATCGACCGCGGTGCCACGTGTGAGGGCCGCTATCTCCTCATAGGTGAGCCAGAAGATATCACGCGGATCCTCGAGTAATCCGGCGGCGTGCAGCTGCCTGCCGTATTCCCGGAAGACCCGCTTGACCAGGCCGAAGGAGCGGCTGCGGCCCAGCCGCATATTCTCGCGCTGTTTCACGTGCTCGCGTGCGCGGCCGAGTGCGAACCGGAATGCCAACCGTTGCGGGAGCTTGCCACGGAACAGTTTCGCAGCGGTGCGCTCCGCGTCGCGCCGGATCCGCTTCTCGCGGGCCGCCATTTCGTCGATGTTCTGACCGCCACGCAGGTAGTTGCGCAGCATGGGGACCAGTCGATCCGGATGTTCGCCCAGCGGATCGGTTTCCAGCTTCAGCTCGTCGACAGTGCGGTCGCCGAACAGGGCGATGTGCCGCAGACATGCACTGCGGAAATCGGCGAATTCGCGCTGTGCCAAGGCTTTCCATACCTCATGCGGTTCCAGCGGTCCTTCGAACAGCTCACGCAGTGCGGTATCCGCCCGGACCGTTGCCGTCAGGGCGAGCGCCGAGCGAACCGGGTCGACGCTGTCGACTCCCTCTTCGCCGCAGAACAATTCATTGCGCAAGGTGATGGCGGCTGTTTCGGTGAGGCCTTCGCGTTCCAGCAGCAGACCGACGACGTGGAACATCTGCTGGGCCAGAAAGTCATTGAAGATCTGTACCGCGTAGGCCGGTACGAGTTCGTGCAAACAACGTTCCATCCACTCGAGCAGGGCTTCCGGATCTCTTTCCCGCTCCGGCGTTTCCGGGTCCAGCCGGTGGTCCAGTTCTGCGGTGAAGTTCTGGAGTTCGGTGAAGAACGCGCGCAGCCGCCGCGGAAGCCGCAACCAGCCAACGGTGATGACGACGGCGATACGTAGCCGCAGCAGATACATGTTCGCCCTGGCCAGACCGCGTTTCGGCGCGGCCCGGCGCTGGTAGCGGTTCTCGATATTGAGTGCCGCCTCCCAGCCTTCGATGGCGAACTCCATGCCCGGTATCTGCAGGAATAGCCGGTACCAGTTGCTGATGTTGTAGTAGATGCGGCCGTGTGCGGTGCCGACCAGATAGGGGTAGAGGCTCGCTGCGTTGCGTTCGACGATGGCGTCGGTGGCGCCGAAATCCTTGTGGCAGGCCCGGAATACCTGCTCATAGGCATTCCGCAGGATCGAGAAGGTCAGTGGGCTGGACAGACCGGGATATGACTCGGCGACATTCACATTGTCGAAAATTGTTTCGCGGGCACCGGTCGCGGTGATCGGCCGGGCTTGGAGCAGGTACAGCACGCCCTCGGCGTCATAGGCCCATTCGATATCCTGTGGCGCGCCGAAGGATTCGGCCAATCCCATTGCGGTATCGACGAGTTCGACCACCTGCGCGTCGGTGAGTGCCGGTTCGGTGACGGCGGCGATCTGTTCGATGACGGTGCCGGAACCGTCGGCCGCAACCACGACCCGGCTCTGCTTCTCGGCCACCGAGCGGGACACGATCGTGCCCGCGGCGGTGTCGACGAAATAGGTATCGCATTCCACGGTCCCAGCTACCACACCTTCGCCGAGACCCAGAGCTGCCGAGACGACGGCCTCGCCCGGGTCGCCGGTCTGCGGGTTGCAGCTGAAGGCGACGCCGGAGACCGCGCTGTCGATCAGCACCTGAACCAGGACGGCGCAGTCGATCTCGGTGTTGTCCAGTCCACGATGTACTCGATAGAACAGCGATCGCTCCGAGTAGGCGGAAGCGAGCACTTCCAGCACGGCCGCCGATACGTTCGCCGGGGCGACATTCAGCAAGGTGTCGAGTTGGCCCGCGAAGGAGTCCGTCGCCGAATCCTCACCGCTCACCGAGGACCGTACCGCCAGCCGAACCTCGGGTTGCGGTGTGCGGTCCACGATTTCGCGCACATTAGCGCCCAGTTCGGTATTGATCGCCGCCGGGATTTCCTGAGCCAGGATGATCGTGCGTATCTCTCCCGACACCGCACGCAACGACACAGTGTCGGTGTGATCGAGCGAATCCAGCGCCTCGGCAATGGCTGCACGGATCGGTTCGAGGATGCGCGCACACGCGGCGGCGCTCAGCACCACGAACGGTGGTACGCGATGGCCCGCCGCCACCAGCCTGCCGAGATTCGCAGCCTTGGCGCCCACTTGCGCCGCCATCGTCGCATCAGCGGCCAGTGCGAAATCGCTGACGGTTGTTCCGGTCATTGCGCGGCCTCCTGCATGGTCGTGGCCGTCGGCACCGCGGGCGCACGCCGGGTGAGCCGCACGAGTACCGGATCGGGGGTATTGGAGATCTCCGGGTTTTCCCGAACCCGCATCCCGTTGACGAGTTGGATGTCGTAGCGGGCCAATAGCATTGCGATGCCGACGCGCACCTCCGTCAGCGCCATATGTTGGCCGACGCACAGATGTGCGCCCCAGCCGAAGGGAAAGTAGCGGAAGGGTGGGCGGGCCTTGGTCTGCTCCTTGGTGAACCGGTCCGGGTCGAAGGTCAGTGGTGAATCCCAGAATTCGGGGAAGCGGTGGTTGACGAACGGGCTGATCACCACGATCGCGCCCGGTTGCAGATCGAAGCGGTCGAAGCTGTCCGGTTCGATAGCGGTGCGGCTGAATGCCCACGCGGGCGGATGCAGGCGCATCGCCTCGTCGATCGCGCGTCCCGTCAGCTCCAGCGCGGGTAGCGCCCAATCGACGCCATCGGTCAACGCGAGCGCCATATCGATCTCGTCGCGCACCCGCGCGAACACCGCTGGATTGCGGGCCAGTTCGTAGATGGTCCACGCCATCGCGCCGCCGGTAGTCTCGTGTCCCGCGAGCAGGAAGGTGAGCACCTCATGACGCAGCTGCGCGTCATCCATGGCGTGCCCGGCATCATCGCGGGCCGCGAGGAGTCGAGCCAGCAGGGACGTCGTTTCGGCATCGGCGTCCCGGTGTCGCTGAATGACGCTGTCCACCACGCGATGTAGTCGTTCGCGAACACCGTGGAAGCGGCGATTAGCTGGCGTCGGCACATTCGGCGGCACTTGAATGGGCGCGGCCATATGCCGCATCACCCACGAAACACCCTCGCGCACATCGTCTTCGATCTGGGGCAGCACACCGTCGATATCGGAGCCCATGACCGCGCGACAAACCACATCCGCCGCGAAGCCCATCACCTCGGGGACCAGGTCGAAAACCGCGCCCGTCGCCGCGTACGCATCGAGACGATCGAGCATGCGCTGTCCACACTCGACCATGAGCGGAATCTCGGTGTCGACGTGGCGGCGGGAGAATGCGGGTTTGATCAGCGCGCGCTGGCGTTTCCAGAGTTCGCCGCCGCTGGTCAGCAGTCCGGGTCCGAGCAGGTAGTTCAGACTCTGATAGCTGATGCCCTTCTCGTACTTGGCCGCATTGGCGACCAGGACCTGATTGATGTGCTCCGGCTCGACGAGCAGATGCAGCTGCTGATGCACCAGGCGCAGCCGGACGCTGCCGCGGTGTGCGACAGCCTGTTCATAGAACAGCGCGAGCGGGTCGGCGCGGTACTCCGGATACGCACCGAGCGGATGTCGCAGTACCGGACCGCCGAGCCGTCGGCCGCCGAACTTCGGCTGCACGCTCATGACTGCGCCTCGCTGGCGCTCGGCTCCGTCATGACCGTGATCACGGCTGTGTTGATTGTTCGCTCAC